>RBWT01000221.1 GCA_004010275.1 Streptomyces huasconensis | reverse complement strand
GCCCGCAACTACCTGATCCCGCGGAACTTCGCGATCCGCTGGACCAAGGGCGGCGCCTGGGGGCTGCTTACGGCGGGGGAGGGCGACAGCGCGGGGGCCTCCTTCATGAGCGCTTGTTGCCCGCTCTATGAGCAAACGATGACATCGGCCGGAAGGCGGCATGCGCGCTGGTCTGCTGGGCGCATGAACAGCAACCACACCTCCCGTCTCCCGTCCGGGCGCACGTCCCGTCGTCCCTCCCGCCACGCGCTGACCGCCATGGCCGCGACCGCCGCGCTCGGCGTCGCCCTCGTCGGGTGCGGGGGCCACGACACCGGCGCCCGTACGGAGGGAACGGACATGAGCACCGGCGCGGTGAAGAGCACCGGTAAGAGGGTGCTGTGGGTGGGCGACTCCATCGCCGGCTCGGAGGCCCCCGCCCTGGACGCGGCCCTGAAGGCCGGCGGCGTGGACTTCAAGGACGCCTCGTCCGACGGCGGGGGCACGGTCGTCGCCGGCAGCGAGAAGATCACGAAGATGATCGCTGCGGACACGTGGAAGCAGCTGGACAAGAACGTGGCATCCTTCCGCCCCACCGTCGTCGCCTACCAGATCACCACCTACGACTGGGGAAGCCGCGACCAGCAGCGTGCCGCCTACGAGAAGCTCGTCAAGACGGCCGAGGACGCCGGGGCCAAGGCGGTGTTCGTCCCCGCCCCGCCCATCGAACTCGACGCCTTCTACGAGAAGCACGCGGCGCAGATGCGCACCGCTCCCCAGGTCGCCCGGGAGGTCGCCAAGGGCAGCGGCGGCGCGGCGGCCTTCCTCGACGCCTCGCGGCTGTGGGGCACCGACCCCTCGGCGAAGCAGGCCGAGCGCGCCTCCGACGGGGTCCACAACTGCCAGCAGGGGGCGGCCGCCTTCGCCGACTGGTTCGCCACGGAGCTGGGCAAGAAGGAAGGCTTCACGCCCGCCGCCGTGGACACCTGGGCCAAGGGCCGGTGGACCAGTGACGACCGGTACGCGCAGCTCAAGTGCGACAGCTGAGGAAGCGGCCCCCTCTCATGCCTGACCACCGGAAGCACATCGCCGCCCTCGACGGGCTGCGCGGGTTCGCGGTCGCGGCCGTGCTGCTCTTCCACGCCGGATATCTGCGCGGCGGCTTCCTCGGAGTCGACCTGTTCTTCGTCCTGTCCGGGTTCCTGATCACCGGGCTGCTGCTCGGCGAGGCGGCGGGGCGCGGCCGGATCGGCCTGGCCGCGTTCTGGGGCCGCCGGGCACGCCGCCTGCTCCCCGCCCTGGTCTGCGTGGTGGTCGTGACCCTGGCGGCGACCTGGGCCTGGGGCACCCCGGCCCAGCTGCGGTTCGCCCTCGACGACCTGCCGTGGGTCGGCGCCCAGGCCGTCAACTGGCATTACATCGGCGAGCAGATCGGATACTGGAACGCCTCCGACACCCGCGTCTTCGCCCACCTGTGGAGCATCGGCGTGGAGTGGCAGTTCTACCTGGCCTGGCCGCTGGTGGTGGCGGTGACGACCCGGGTCCGGTACGGCGAGCGGATCGTGGCCCTGCTCTGCGGGGCGGGCGCCCTGGTCTCCCTCGCCCTGACCGTCTCGCTCGGCACGGCCGTGGACACCACCCGCGCCTACGAGGGCACCGACACCCGCGCGGCCGCCCCGCTGCTCGGGGCGCTCATGGCCACCGCGCCGGTACGGGGACTCGCGCGCCGGGTGCCGCGCCGCGCGGCCGACCCGGTCTGCCTGGTCCTGGCTGGGCGCGCTCGCGGTGGCGTGGACGGTGACCGAGGGCGAGAAGGCGCCGCTGCTCTTTCAGGGCGGCCTCTTCCTGCACTCCCTCACTCCCTGGCCGCGGCGGTGCTGATCGTGCTCCTGGCGCAGGTGCCGGGCACCCGGGCGGCCCGGATCGCGGGCGGCCGCCTGCCGCGCCGCCTGGGCGAGGTCTCGTACAGCCTCTATCTGTGGCACTGGCCGGTGTACCTGCTGCTGTTGCCCCGGCTCTCGGCGCTGGGCTGCGGGGGCGCCGCCGCCGTCGCGATCGGGGTGTCGCTGGTGGCCGCCGTGGCGACGCAGCGCCTGGTCGAGGACCCGGTGCGGTTCCGCTCGGGCTGGGCACGCGGGCGGCGCGGTCTGCTCGCGGTGGCGGCCCTGGCCATGGTCGGGGCCGGGCTGTGGGCGACGCTCCCCGCGCCGGTACCGGGCGCGGGCACCGTCGACATCAGCCGGTTGAGGTGAGCCACGCGGCGGGCGGTGATGTGGCCGTACAGTGGGCGACTGCCCGACATTCCTCTCATGCCGGTGATACCGGCCTCTCCGTGGAAGGGACCCCGTCCATGCCCCGTGTCCTGTTGATCGAGGATGACGCGGCGGTGCGCCGCGGTGTCGTCCTCGGCCTTACCCGCAACGGGCACGAGACCGAGGCGGTCGGCACCGGCGAGGACGGCCTGGAGGCGCTGGCCGCCTTCAAGCCCGACCTCGTCCTCCTCGACCTGATGCTGCCCGGCATGAACGGCCTGGAGGTGTGCCGCCGCATCCGCGAGGCCGGCCGCCTGCCCATCGTGATCCTGTCCGCGCGCGCCGACGACATGGACGTCGTGATCGGTCTGGAGGCGGGCGCCGACGACTACGTCGTCAAGCCCGCGAGCGCCGCGCCTCATCGAGGCCCGGATGCGCGCGGTGCTGCGCCGCGTCGCGCCCGCCCAGGCCGACACCGGCGCCGACACCGGCCCCACCGCCGTGGGCGACCTGGAGATCGACCGCGGCGCGCTCATCGTCCGCAAGCACGGGGAGGAACTCCCGCTCGCACCCTCCGAGTTGAAGCTGCTGCTCTTCCTCAGCGCCGCACCCGAGCGGACCTTCAGCCGCCAGCAATTGCTGGAGGACGTCTGGGAGCACAGCTACTACGGGGACGCCCGGCTGGTCGACGCCTGCGTGATGCGGCTGCGCGCCAAGATCGAGGAGGACCCGCGCCACCCGGTCTACGTCCAGACCGTGCGGGGCTTCGGCCACCGCTTCGGTCCGCTGTCGGCATGAGGGCGGCCCGCAGGAGATACGTGTTCCTCCGCGGCCTGCGCCCGCGCCTGGTCGTCGCCTTCCTCCTCGTCGCCGCGCTCAGCGCGCTCATCACCGCCGCGCTCACCTTCCGCCAGGCCCGGGCGTCGATCCTGGACCGCATGCAGGACAGCGCCGTCCAGAGCCTGCGCCTCCAGGTCGACTCGCTCGCCCCCAACCTGCCGCCCGGCCCCACCGACACAGACCTGCGCACCTTCGCGCGCCAACTGGACCGCGCCTCGGGCTCGGGCGCCTGGCACACGGTCGTCTCCCGCGACGGCGGCCCGCTCATCGGCACCGCGAAGGGCATCAGCGGCGCCCTGAGCGAGGCGACGAAGGACGGTGACACCACCTTCTACGAACGGGTGGAGCACGCCGGTGGGCCTCGCCTGCTCATCGGTATGCCGGTCAACTACACCGGCAGCGGCGAAGGCGCCGGGAATCCGTCGGGACTCGTCGTCTACGCGGTCCTCTCGCTGGACGCCGAACGCGCCGACATCTCCGCCCTGATCACCGCCGCCTGGGCGGGCGCCGTCCCCGCGCTCGTCCTCGCCGTCTTCCCCGCGCTGTTCGCGGCCCGTCGGGTGCTGCGTCCGGTGGGACACCTGCGTACGGCGGCCGAGAAGATCACGGCGGGCTCCCTGGACACTCGCCTCGACGTCGTCGACAAGGACGAACTCGCCGCGTTGACCAGCACGTTCAACACCATGGCCGCCACCTTGCAGCGCGACGACGCCGAACTGCGGCGCCTGGAGGCGAACGCCCGCCGGTTCGCCGCCGACGTCTCGCACGAACTGCGCACCCCGCTCGCCGCCATGGCCGCCGTCGTGACGTCCTCGACGAGGACGCCGCTCCGGCGCGCTGCCCCCGGACACCGCTGACGCGGTCCTCCTCATCAGCGACGAGACCCGGAAACTGGCCGGCATGGTGGAGGACCTGATGGAGATCTCCCGCTTCGACGCGGGCGCGGCCGTCCTGCACCTGGACGACGTGAGCCTGCGTACCGTCATCCACAAGACCCTTCAGCTGCGCGGCTGGCGGGAACCGGGTCAGGTGATCACCGAGCTTCCCGAGGACGATCCGCGCCTCCGCGTCGACGCGCGCCGCATCGACGTCGTCCTCGCCAACCTCATCGGCAACGCGCTGCGGCACGGCGCCGCGCCCGTCACCGTCTGGGCGACCGCCACGCGGGAAGCCGTCGTGATCCAGGTCGCCGACCGCGGCCCCGGCATCCCGGACGACGTCCTGCCGCACGTCTTCGAGCGCTTCTCCAAGGCGGATGCCGCGCGGGCCCGCTCCGAGGGCAGCGGGCTAGGGCTCGCCATCGCCAGGGAGAACGTACGACTGCACCAGGGCACCCTCACCGCCGCCAACCTCCCGGGCGGCGGCGCGGCGTTCACCGTGACTCTCCCGCTCGGGCCCGCACAGGAGGACCCCTCGTGAAACGCCCCTTCGTATGCGTGCCGGTCCTGTTGGCCGCCCTGGTGACGGGCTGCGGTGTCGGAGCCACCGGCCCGGTCCCGGCCGGCGCCCCGGCCTCCGGACTGCAGGCGGGCACCGTGTCCCACTACGCCCGCCTCTACTTCGTCGGCCGGTACGGCATCCAGGCCGTGCCCCGCGAAGTGGACACCGCCGTGACCCCGCAACGGGCCCTCGACCTCCTCCTCAAGGGCCCCGACCAGGCCGAGCGGGCCCGTGGCCTGATCACGGAGGTTCCCCGGCTCCATGGCCGCGTCATCGCACGGGCCGCCGAGGGCGCCGTGGACCTGCACCTCCCGGTGCCCGTGGCGCAGATGTCCGGCGGCGGCCTCGGCCTCAGCCAGATCGTCTGCACGGTGGCCAACGCCGACGTACCCGGCGGCAAGCAGCCGCCCGACGTGGACGTACGGGTCTATGAGGCGGGTTACTCGACGGCCTGGACCGTGCGGTGCGACGCGGCGGGCAATGTCGTCCCTGTACCGAACCGTTGACGGGGCCCAGGGCGTTGCTCGTTCACTCGGGCCGGTTCAGGTGGGTGAGGAGGCCGTCGAGGGCCTTGTGGAGGGCGTCGGAGTTGTCCGGGCCGAACCACGTGGTGCGGACGCGTTCGTTGTTCCCGCCTGGAGTCTCATGGTCGGCGGCGAGTTGGTGGAGGGAGCGGGTCTCGTCGCTCAGGGCGCGGCCGACGCCCTGGAAGAGCCCGCGGACGTAGCGGTCGGCGTCGCCGGGGGCCATGCCCTGGTCGGCGGCCCACGACGTGAGCGTGGCGAGATACGAGTAGTGGGCGGTCAGCGTCCCCGTCAGCGTGGAGAAGACGTTGAAGGCGACCTCGTCGGCGACCGGCAGCACCCCGCCCAGGCGCTCGAAGAGCGCGTCCACCACCGGGTGCGTCGGGCAGGTCACCGTGACGGAGCGCCGTTCGCGAACAGCGGGCAGGGGGATGGCCCGGATCAGCGGGGCGTCGGTGGCCAGGGCCCGCCGCCGCGCCCGCGTTCGACGCCACCGCGTATCCCGCCATGGCCGCCCTCGCCCCCCTCATGGCCGACTTCGGCTCCTTGACGGAGTTCGACCGGATGCTCGACACCGTGCTCGCCGGGATCGAGGCACGGGCCGCGCGCTAGGGGCCCTGCGGAGGGCCCTGTGGTTCTCTGCCACGGCTACCTGCGTGCTACGTGCGGCCCGGCGCGGCCTGGAGGCGTGTCACCGGAACCGGTGGGCCACCGCCGCGAAGGAGCGCTTGGGCTCCCACTGCCCGGTCTCCGCGTAGCCGCGCGGGGTCCCGGTCGGGAAGGTCCTGGCCAGCGCGAAGCTGGCGATGTCCAGGTCGTGGCGGCGGCGCGGGGAGTAGGGGGAATCGGGGGCGATGAAGTTGTAGACGAACGCGCCGTGCACGCGTTCGGCGGCGTAGAGGTCCAGGAGGTCGCCGATCTCGTCGGCCTGTTCGCGTTCGTCGCGCACGTAACCGTCCTTGACCACCGGGGGCTCGTGCTGCCAGTCCGCGGCGTTGAAGCCGTTCCCGCCGTGGTCCTTGGCTCCCGTGAAGGTGCAGCAGCCGAACTCGGTGACGACGACGGGCTTGCCGTGCCGGTGCAGGGCGCGCAGCCGCTGGGTGTAGATGGCCCTGTTCTCCGCGTTCCGGTAGAGATTGATTCCGACGACGTCGAATGCGCGCCAGTCGACCTCCTCCCATTCCCCGGAGCTGTACGTGACCCGTCCGCGGAAGAGCGGCCGTACCGTCTTCAGCGCCCGGTCCAGGAAGGCGTTCAGCCGTTCCTGGAATCCGGCCGACTCCGGGCGCCCCAGCGCCTGGCCGCGCTCGATGTAGTCCTTGCCCGGCACCAGACCGGACATGAAGAGGGTCAGCTCGGTGCCGAGCGCCACGCCCACCCCGGGGTGCCGGGCGCGCAGCCGCTCGGCGGCGAGGGCCACCGAGCCGAGGAAGGCGAGGGTCTGCTCGGCGTCCTTGTCGAACTGCCGCGGCTCGAACCAGACGAACAGTCCGTGCGCGGCCGCGATCGACGCGGCCTCCGTCAGCCGGTCAAGGTCGTGGCCGAGCAACAGGACCGCGTTGCAGTGCAGTTGCTGCTTGATGGCGGCCATTTCTCGACGTACGTACTCCGTCCGCCAGACGTCCCTGTCCGTATCGAAGTTGACCCCCTTGTGGGCGAGCGGCCCGGCGTGACCGAGTGGTCCGGAGGCGCGCGATGACGCCTCCACATCGGCGGACGCCGCGTGGGCGGGCGCGCTGTCGGCGGCCCAGACGGTGGTCAGGGCCGCGGTGGACAGGGTGGCGGCGGCACTGGCGAGTAGGGCCCGGCGGGGGATCGGTGCGGGTGACTTACCGTCGGGCGTCGTTTCGTCAGGTGACGTCCTGTCGGGCGCCGTTGCGTAAGCCGTCGTACCGTCAGGCGCCCTTCCATTAGCTGTAGTTCGGCCGGGCATCGTTCCGTCAGTCGTCATGCGCTCAGCCTGCAGGGAGCGCGGTCGACGGAACGTCGGCCGAAGGGCTCGTACCCGTAGACCAAAGTCGCCTAGCGCGTCCGCCTTCGGTACAGCGCCTCCGCCGCGGCCACCGACACCACCGTGATCCCCGCGCACCAGACGAGCGCCTGCCACCCGCTGCCGTCCACCGGCCGGCCGAGCAGCAGCCCGCGGATCGACTCGATCACCGGCGTCAGCGGCTGGTGCTCGGCGAAGCCGCGCAGCCAGGACGGCATGGTGTCGACCGGCACGAAGCCGCTGGACGGATACGGCAGGAACGCGATGAAGAAGGTGAACCCCCCGGCGGCCTCCGGCGACCTGGCGATCAGCCCCACCGCCGCCGACAGCCACGACAGCGCCACGATGTAGCAGACCAGCACCCCGATCGCCGCGAGCCACCCGGCCGACGAAGCCTGCGCCCGGAAGCCAATCGCGGTGGCCACGCCGAAGACGACGGTGGTGGCGGCGAGGTTGCGGGCCAGCGAGGCGGCGACGTGTCCGGACAGGATCGCCGCGCCGCGGACGTCCATGGCGCGGAAGCGGTCGATGATCCCGCTCTGCATGTCCTGCGTGACGCTCATGGCGGTGTTCCCGGCGCCGAAGCCGGCGCAGAGCACCAGCACGCCGGGCACGACGTACTGCACGTACTTCCCGCCGGTGTCGATCGCGCCGCCGAAGAAGTAGACGAAGACGAGCATGAGCATCACCGGCATCGCGAGCGCGGTGATCAGCGCGTCGGGTGTCCGGGCGCTGAGCCGCAGGGACCGCCCGGTCATGGTGAGGGCGTCAGACATGTGACGGCTCCTTGTCGGTGAGGGTCATGAAGACGTCGTCGAGGGTGGCGCCGTGGACGGTGAAGCGTTCGACGAGGCTCCGCTCCGGGTCCACGGTGTCGAGGAGTTCGCGGATGTGGTCCGCGCGGCCGCTCGTCGCGACGCCGAGGCTCCGCTCGGCGGGCTCGCGCCGGACGACGAGGTGGCCGAGGAGCCGCTCGACCGTGGCGTACGCCTCGGGCCCGGTGAGGGTCAGGTCGAGGCGCTCGGCGGCGACGAGCCGCTTCAGCTCGGCGGCCGTGCCCTCGGCGACGATCCGCCCGCCGTCGATGAGCGCGATCCGGTCGGCGAGCCGGTCGCCTCCTCCAGGTACTGGGTGGTGAGGAAGACCGTCACCCCGGAGTCGGCCAGCCCGGCCACCAGGTCCCACACCTCCTGCCGGCTGCGCGGATCGAGTCCGGTGGTCGGCTCGTCGAGGAAGACGACGCCGGGCTCGCCGACGAGCGAGGCGGCGAGGTCCAGGCGCCTGCGCATACCGCCGGAGTACGTGCCCACGCGGCGGCCCGCGGCATCCGTGAGCCGGAAGCGGGCCAGCAGTTCGTCGGCGCGGGGCGCGGGCGGCGGCTCGGGAGAGGCGCGCGAGCCGGCCGACCATCCGCAGGTTCTCCGCGCCGGTCAGCTGCTCGTCGAGGGCGGCGTACTGCCCGGTGAGACTGATCGCCCGGCGCACCGCCGACCGTTCGGTGCGTACGTCGCGCCCGGCGACCCGGGCCGTACCCGTGTCCGCCGCGAGGAGGGTGGCGAGGATGCGGACGGTGGTGGTCTTGCCGGCGCCGTTGGGCCCGAGGAGGGCGAAGACGGTGCCGGGGGCGATGGTCAGGTCGATGCCGCGCAGGACCGCGACCTTCCCGTAGGACTTGGTGAGGCCTCGGGCCTCCATGGCGGGTGGCTGCATGTCCCGCTCTCCTTACGTCACGTTCTTCTCTTACATCTTCTGCGTATGCCATACGCGCTACTGCGTAGACCATACACGACACTGCGTAGGGCGTACACGAATCTGCGTAGGCCACACACGGAATTGCGTACGGGATAAACTCCCCGCCATGGAAAGCGACCCCCCCGCGCCCTTCCCGGCCAGCCTGGAGACCGTCTGGGGCCTGCGCGAGCGCCCGCACAAGGGCCCCAAGCGCGGCCTCACCCTCGACGGCATCGTGACGGCGTCGATCGCGGTCGCGGACGCCGAGGGCATCGAAGCGGTGTCGATGAGCCGGGTGGCCAAGGAACTCGGCGCCTCGACCATGGCGCTCTACCGCTACGTGGCGACCAAGGACGAGCTGGTCATGCTCATGGTGGACGCCGCGATCGGGCCGCCCGTGCCGCTGCCGCCACACGTGAGCGGCTGGCGTGCCGGTCTGGAGCACTGGGCGGTGATGATGCGCGCGGCGCTGAGCCGGCACCTGTGGGCGGTCTCCCTGGTGGCGGCGCACGGGCCCCCGGTGACGCCGAACCAGCTGGCATGGCTGGACCAGTGCCTTCAGGTGCTCTCGGAGACACGTCTGGACCACGGGGAGAAGATCGCGGTCTCGCTGCTGGTCAGCGGCCAGGTCCGCAGCGAACTCACCATCGTCGCCCTGCTCCGGCAGGACCCGGCGGGGGCGGAGCGGCGGATGGCGGGGTACGGGAAGTTCCTGCGCAGGGTGACGGAGGGCGGGCGGCTGCCCGCGCTGCGGGCGGCGGTGGCCGACGGCGCCTTCGACGACATGGACGCGGAAACGGCGGGCGAGTCGCCGACTTCGACGACTTCGCGTTCGGGCTGCAACGCGCGCTCGACGGGGTGGCGGCGTATCTGGAGGAGCAGGGGTAGGGGGAAGGCCGTGGGCCGTGGGGACCGTCCGGCGACGATGCCGGGGGGCGAGGTTCGGCGCCCTTGCTCGGTCGGGGCCGGTGAGTAGCCTGACCGGATGACATCTTCCGACGCCGCAGACACCCCGGTCAGTGGTGTGCACGTGCGCGAGAGCGTCGCGCACTGCGCCACGACCCTCTCCGCTGTCCCTCCGGCCGACTGGTCCGCCCGCGCCGACGGCCTGGAGTGGACCCGCTGGGAGACCCTGGAGCACTTGGCGGACGACTTGCTCACCTACGCGCTGCGCTTCGGGCTCGCGCAGCCGATGGAGGTGCCGCGGGTGCCCCTGCGCATCTCCTGCGACCGACCCGGCGGGCCGGGCAACGTCATCTTCGGTGACCGGTCCGCGGGGCCCGAAGGGCTGCTGACCGTGGTCCAGGCGTGCGGCGGGCTGCTCGCCACCGCCGTGGACGACGCTGCTCCCACGACACTGGCCCCGCACGTGTTCGGCGCCTCCGATCCGGAGGGTTTCGCAGCCATGGGTGTGGTGGAGACCCTTGTTCACACGTATGACATCGTCCGAGGCCTTCCGTACGACGGTGCGCCCCCGGAGGAGTTGAGCCGGCGGGCCCTCGCGCGGCTCTTCCCCGACGTGACCGTGACGGGCACCGCCTCGTCCACGTTGCTCTGGGCCACGGGACGCATCGAGATGCCCGACCGGCCCCGCCGGACGACCTGGCGCTGGTACGGGGAGCCGTCCACGGCCCGGTGACCGTTCCGTTCCCCCTTCCCGCGCTCGCTCTCACTCGGGGTGACTCAAGTGGCCGAGGGGCGCAAACGCACGGGCAGGGTCTGGTGACCGTTGCTGATCAGGGAAGGGAGCGGCTTCAACTCCTCTACAGGTACGGCGAGTTCGATGCCGGGGAACCGCTCGAAGAGCATCCGGAGCGCGGTGGCGACCTCGAGGCGGGCGAGAGAGGCGCCGAGGCAGAAGTGGATGCCGTGTCCGAAGGCAAGGTGATCCTTCGGCGCGCGGGTGAGGTCGAAGGCGTCCGCGGTCTCGCCGTGCCAGTCGGGGTGCCGGTTGGCGGCGGCGTAGGAGGCGAGGATCGCTTCGCCCTTGGCGATGATCTGCCCCCCGGGCAGGCTGATGTCGCTGAGGGCGAACCGCAGGGGCAGGTGCTTGACGGCCGGTTCGTGGCGCAGGGTCTCCTCGACGGCGTCGCCCCAGCCGACGCGGCCGGCCCGGATGTGGTCCAACTGGTCGGGGTGGGTGAGCAGCTGGGTGACGGCCTGGTCGATGACGTTGACGGTCGTCTCGTACCCGGCGCTGATCATGAGCAGCAACGTGTCGCGGAGTTCGGCGTCGGAGAGGCGGCTGCCGTCGCCCTCCTCGTCGCGGGCGGTGATGAGCAGGGACGTCATGTCCTCGCCAGGCAGTGCGCGTTTGGCGGCGATGAGCTGGTCGAGCGCCTCGTACAGCCGGCCGGTGTTGGCCGTGGACTGCTCGGCGGTGAGCGTGGTGTCGAAGACGCCGTCCACGAGAGCACGGAAGGCGCTCCGCCGCTCGGCGGGGACGCCCATGAGGTGGCCGATGACGGAGATCGGCAGCGGGTAGGCGAGGTGCTCGCGCAGGTCGACGGGTTCATGCGGTTCGCCTGACCGGGTCGACAGCAAGGTGTCGAGGTCGTCGAGGAGGCCGGTGACCATCGTCTCGACGACCTGTTCCAACGCGGCGATACGGCGTGCGCTGAACGCGGGCGCGACGAGGCGGCGCAGTCGGCGGTGGTCGGCTCCGTAGGCGGTGAACATGTTCTGTACCGCGACCCAGAGGGCGAGCGGCCAGCTCTGGACGACCTCCTCGAACCGGGGCCAGTGGGCGCGGGCGTCCTTGGAGACGTTCTCGCTGGTCAGCAACTTCTTCAGGAGCGCGGGGTCGGTGACGGACCAGGCGGTCACGCCGAGGATGTCCACGCGGACGGCGGGTCCATGAGCGCGTAAGCGCCGGTGTTCGTCGTGCAGACCGACGCCGGTGGGGTCGAGGACGACGGGAGCGGTGGGCGGGAGCGTCACGGCGAAAGGTCCCTTCGGACGGGCAGGGCGGTGGCGGATGGGCGTGGCGGTGAGTGGGTGGGTGTGGCGGTGGGGCGGGTGGACGCGGCAGCCGCGAC
>RBWT01000220.1 GCA_004010275.1 Streptomyces huasconensis | reverse complement strand
GGGGCTTGGCGCCCTCGGCGGCCACGACGATCGCGAACTTCTTGCCCGCCGAGAAGCGCTCGCCGACCTTGGCGGCCAGCTCCTCGATGCCGAAGGGACGCTCGGGCACGACGATGGCGCACGCGCCCGCGGCCATACCGGAGTGCAGGGCGATCCAGCCCGTGTGCCGGCCCATGACCTCCACGATGAGTACGCGCTGGTGGGACTCGGCGGTGGTCTTGAGCCGGTCGAGGGCCTCGGTCGCGACGCCCACGGCGGTGTCGAAGCCGAAGGTGACGTCGGTGACCGCGATGTCGTTGTCGATCGTCTTGGGCACCCCGACGATGGGCAGGTCGGCGTCCGAGAGGAGGCGGGCCGCCTTCGGCGTGCCCTCCCCGCCGATCGGGATGATCGCGTCAAACGCCAGGTCGGCGACGTGGCCCCTGGCCCGCTCCACGCCGTCCCGCAGATGGGCGGCCTGCACGCGCGAGGAGCCGAGGCTCGTGCCGCCGCGGGCGAGGATGCCGCCCACCGCGTCGAGGTCGAGCTTGCGGTAGTCGCACTCCAGGAGGCCTTTCCAGCCGTCGTGGAAGCCGATGACCTCGTCGCCGTGGTCCACCACCGCGCCGTGATGCACGACGGAGCGGATGACGGCGTTCAGTCCGGGGCAGTCGCCGCCGGACGTGAGCACACCAAGACGCATTGCGTTACTGACTCCTGAGCCGGGTCGGACGGTCGGCAGAGCGTCGGCGGCCCTGCCCCCTGTGAATCGAAGCGGTGGCGGCGCCACGACCGGACGGGGGAGCGGAGGGGCGCCGCCTGACGACGGCAGCCTGTCGGGGCCGCCCTCGTTGCAGCGGTTGTCAACCTACCCTAACGTCAGGGTAGGTTTGTATTCGGCGAGGGTGCCGGACGGATGACGCGAGGCGGTGAAGCCGTGGGCGGAAAGCTGATGCAGATCGGCGAGGTGTCCGAGCGGACAGGGCTGTCCCTGCGCACGATCCGCCACTACGAGGACGTCGGAGTGGTGGCTCCCAGCGAACGCAGCCTGGGCGGTTTCCGCCTCTATACCGAAGCGGAGGTGCGCAGGCTGGCACTGGTGCGCAGGATGCGGCCGCTCGGCTTCTGCCTGGAGGACGTACGGGCGCTCCTTGATGTGCTGGAGCGGCTGCCCGACACGGCGGGCGGACCCTGGCCCGAGACAGATGAGGAAGCACACGAGGAACTGGTGGCGAGGTTGCGGAAGTACTGGGTGCAGGCCGACGGGCGGTGCGAGGACCTGCGCCGGGAGCTGGCGTCGGCGGAGGAATTCGCCCGCTCCCTGCACGGGCATCTGGCCCAGCTGCTGGAGGCCCCGGCGGCAGGTGTGAAGGCGGTCCGGTGAGCACCACGAGCAAGGGGGCCACCCACGCTCCGACGGAGTCGAGAGCCTGGGGGAGGGCGGCCGACGAGGCGGCCCGGCGGCGGACGTTCGCCGTGATCAGCCATCCGGACGCGGGCAAGTCGACGCTGACGGAAGCGCTGGCCCTGCACGCGCACGCGATCACGTCGGCGGGCGCGGTGCACGGCAAGTCGGGACGGCGCGGGGTGTCGTCGGACTGGATGGAGATGGAGAAGGCCCGTGGCATCTCGGTCACGTCGGCTGTGCTGCAGTTCGCACACCGCGGTTGCGTCCTGAACCTGCTGGACACGCCCGGTCACGCGGACTTCTCGGAAGACACCTACCGCGTCCTTGCGGCCGTCGACTGCGCGGTGATGCTGATCGACGCGGCCAAGGGCCTGGAGGAGCAGACGCGCAAGCTCTTCGACGTCTGCCGGCACCGGGGCATCCTGGTCATCACGTTCGTCAACAAGTGGGACCGGCCCGGCCGCGAAGCGTTGGAGCTCCTTGACGAGATCGAGCGCGAGTTCCGCCTCAAGCCCACCCCCATCACCTGGCCGGTCGGCGACGCCGGATACCTGCGGGGACTGGTCGACGTACGCGACTCCACCCGGATGCTGCGCTACTCCCGCGCACCGGGCGGCGCCTACGAGGCGATCGAAGAGGCGATCCCCGTCGAGCAGGCCGCCTTCGAGGAGGACGCCGACTGGGATCGGGCCACCGAGGAACTCCAGCTGCTGCAGGCGGACGGGGCCGAGTTCGACCGCTCTTCTTTCCTTGCGGGTGAGTCCACTCCGGTCTTCTTCGGCGCCGCGATCTCCAACATCGGTGTACGCCTGCTTCTCGACGCAGTCGTGGACCTTGCGCCGGCACCGGGTCCACGAGAGCTGGCGGGCGGCGGTACGCGCCCGGTGGACGCGCCCTTCTCCGGCCTGGTGTTCAAGGTGCAGGCCAACATGGACCCCTCACACCGGGACCGGATCGCGTTCCTGCGCGTCTGCTCCGGCATCTTCGAACGCGGCGCGACAGTCACCCGCGCGGCTTCCGGAAAGCCGTTCGCCACCAAGTACGCGCACAGCGTTTTCGGCCAGGACCGCTCCATGGTCGACACCGCCTACCCCGGCGACGTCGTCGGCCTCGTCAACGCCGCCGCCTTGCGCGTGGGCGACACCCTCTACGACGGGCAGCCCGCCCTCTTCCCGCCCATGCCGACCTTCGCGCCCGAGCACTTCGCGGTCGTACGCCCCGTCGACGTCGGCCGATCCAAGCAATTCCGGCGGGGCATCGCACAACTGGATGAGGAAGGCGTGGTGCAGGTCCTGGTCTCGGATGCACGCGGGGACCAGGCACCTGTGCTGGCGGCGGTCGGGCCGATGCAGTTCGATGTCGTCTCCGCGCGGATGGAGGGCGAGTTCTCCGCGCCCGTCCGGCTGGAAACGCTCCCGTACCACCTGGCGCGAGCCACGGACGCGGCCGGCGCCGAGGCACTCAACGGCTCCCGGCTGGTCAAAGGCGAAGCCCTGACCAGGATCCGGGACAAGGCCCACCTCGCCCTCTTCCCGGACCGCTGGCAGGCCAACTCTTTCGAGCGGGAGTTTCCCGGCGCGCGCCTCGAACCCCTCCTGGCCGCGCACGAATAGTGATGCCGCGACCGGCCGAGAGGCCAGGCAGCAGGTGCCTCAGGCCGGGGGAGCACCCACAGCCATACCTGCCCAGGCGGAACCGCCCAGATCTCCACCGCCTCTCGCGGGTGCCGGCGGCGGGCACGTCGCCTCCGTCGACCTGCCCTGCAGGCTCGTTCAGTCGAACCAAACAGTCGGAAGGAAGACCGATGGCGGGTGTCACGGAGTGTCCCTCGTGCGGGGAAGAGGAGGAGCTGCGCGGGGAGCCCCGCGCGGGCGACATCCAGGTCACTTGCCTGGCATGCAGGGCCCGGTGGATGCGTGGGGCTCCTCGCTGCGCGGGCTGCGGCGGCAAGGACATCCTGGAGCGACCGCAGTCGATGACCCGTCATTCGCGCGGCACCCAGCTCTCGATCATCGGCTGGCGGCAGGTGCCGCTGTGCCGCACCTGCGATGCCGAAATCATGGAAACCTCCATCACCCAGAACACGCCGGTACCCGGCGATTACGTCTCCATCTGCCTCTACGGGCGTGGCGAACAACCGACCGTGCCGCGGTCAGCGCCACGGCCCGCACCGACCCGACCGCCGTCGCCACAAGCCACCCCGCCGACTACCCCGGCGCTCAGCCGCGGGGAGAGTCCGCGACCGTCTGCGACCAAGCCCGTACGACCCCGCGTTGAGCGTGGTCGGCCCCGTACGACTCCCTCTGCGGTGCCGACGGTGCGGCAGGCGATCGCCGCCTTCCTCGCCGAAGCCTCCGGCGAAGTCGACCACACCGCCATGCTGCTCCTCGGCACCCATCTGGGCTCCTACGAGCGCCTCGGGGTTCTCGACCGGCCCGAGGCCGCCGACACGCTGGCCGCGTGGTGCGAGGGGCACTGGGGGGACAGGAGCAGCACAGGCGCAGAGCGCGCTGTGAACACCATCTTGCGGGCCGTCGACTGCTGGGGTGCCCGGGGCTGGCTGGCCTCCGACCCGGCCGCGAAGCTACGAAGGAGGGGCAGTTGAGACGGGCGGGGATGGCGGCCCCGACCACTGTCGAGTGGAGGACCAATCGGGGCCACCGCGCCGACCGAACCTGTCCAGGGGATCATCCGACGCGGAGTAACCTTACCTCAACGTGAGAGTATGTGATGCCTGTTCCTTGACGGCGCCGGGATTCGCAACGTTCCAACCCTTGCGCTAGGTTAGAGATGTGAGGCCGGGAGGGCTATAACGAGTCCCGCCCCGGGCCACCCGGGCGGGGCCGTGCGGCATACCCGAGGCGGTCTCTTCGCCGCCGCCCGCGAGACCGGCGCCCTGCCCTGACCGTTCCGGCCTCGCGGGCCCTCTCTCCTCCCGGAAAAGCGCGCCCTCACCGTCCCTGCGTGTCAAGGCAGTCCCTTCCGTGACGCGGCAAGGGGGCCTGCATGCCGTCGTCCCGCACGTCCCTGCGGATCGACCTAACGACAGACGGCACCTTGGAGGTGCACGGCGACACCTTCACCGCCCGCCGTGTCCGGCGCCTGCGCTACGAGCGTCCCTGGGGCGTCTGCCGGCTGGACATCGACGGCGCCCCCACACGCGACGTGCGCGCCCCGCTGCGCCTGGAGCCCATGCCGGGCCGCCTGCACCTGCTCCACCCCTGAACTGAGGTGGCGGGGGCGACCGGGATGTGAGCCCCGGCCCGGCCGTAACCCGCACCGGGGCCACGCGCGTCGGCACTTCGCCAGCCCAGACCAGTCCAGCCCGGTCTGTCGTTGGATCGAAGCTGCCTACCCTCCCGCCGGGTCAGGTTAATCGCGACGAGGTAGCGGTCCTTTACGGCGCTCGATAGAGGTAGCTCTGCCAGTTGATACCGCAGCAAACAGCAGGGACTTGCTTCCTGACTCTCCTCTTGCGTTAGAGTAGTGTTGCTCGCCGACCTAGTCGGCCTGCTTCCACAAGTCGTTCCCGAGCCACGGCGAAACTCCGTTGCCTCGCCGGGGCTCGGGAGCGGCGGAGGAGCCGCCCGTCGGGGCTGCCCTGACATTTACCGCGCAGCGGCACGTGCACGCGCGCACTCACACGCTGGGAGTCCCCGTGGCTGACGACGTCACCCGTACCGAAATCGCCGATCACCTGTCCGGTCTCTTCGCACAAGGCGGAGTAGACAGAAGCGACCTGCTCGCCACAGTTGGGGCCCGTCCCGAGCTTCGAGCGGTGCTGGCTCAGTTGCCCGATCGCCGCTACACAGAGCTGCGGCAGGTCTGGGAGGACCTTCCCGCGATCCCTGTCGGGCTGTGAAAGCGCGGAGTCAGGCCATGGCCCTCTTCATGTTGCAACTGGCCCACGGCGAAGACGCCGTGGTCGAAGCGGACGCCGCCGGGCGTACTGCGGCAGGCGAGATCGTCCTGGAACGCACCGATCATCACGGCAAGGCCGAGCGGGTGCACACGTATGAAGTCGACGCGGTGACGGCGGTCTTCCGGCGTGGACCGGCCGACGGCGGCGGGTACACATGGCTGCCCCAGCCTTCGGACGGCACCTGGTGGTGCTACTGAAGCAGCCCGTTGAGGGGGGCGGCCACGGGAGGCCGGCCCCAAGAGCAATCCACGCCGCGAGGGGGAGTGGGACCGGTGGGGACCTTCATGGTGAAACTGACCGACGGCTCCGAAATGATCCTCACCGCGGGGCGGGCCACCCGCACCGACAAGGGTGACGTGGCCTTTGAGGACGTTGACGCCCGCGGGAACTGGTCCCGCACCTGCACCATCCGGTCCGACTGGCTCGACTGTGCCTACGCACGGAAGGTCGGCGAGGACGGTATCGCGCGTTGGGTACAGCAGGGCGGCTCAGGTCGCTGGTGGGTGTACTGAGGGCACCTCCGGTCGCCTGAGGTGTGCGTTGGGCGGTGAATCCCACGATGCGACGGGCGGTTTCCTTTTCGCGGTCGGGGCGCCAGATCTCCCGGCGTATCCAAGACCCAACACCATGTGCTGCGTCGATGAAGGGGCGACGGCTCGGCGCGATCAGTGGCAACGGCGACGGGTGCGGTACGTACTTCAGTAGCCCCGCTGACACGGCGGGAAGATCCTCGCCTGTCCCCATGGCGGCGGCGAGATGACAGCGTCAAGCCCGGGTCGGGCAGCCGAGTGGCGTGTGACGGAAACACTTCACACGCCCCTGGTGTCACTTCCCCGCGTCCATCCGGCGGCGGAGAGTGGCCGCGAAGTCCTCGGCGGCCATCAACTGGGCGCGCAGCGTTTCGCAGCGGGCATCGGCCACCTTGCGGTAGGAATCCAGCCGTTCCCGCAGCCGCTCCCGCTCCTCGCCACTGGGCGGGCCGTCCGTGGCCGCGATTTTGTCCGTGATCTCCAGCAAGTCCCGCATCTCCTCCAGGGAGAAGTCCAGCGGCTTCATCCGGCGGATCACCATCAGGCGTTCCACGTCAGCCTCGGTGTAGAGGCGGAAGCCGCCCTTGCTGCGCGCAGAGGGGGCCACGAGGCCAACCTCCTCGTAGTGGCGAATTGTGCGCAGCGACAAACCGGTCCGCTCGGCCACTTCGCCGATCTGCATCTGCCGCTCAGTCATCGTCGCGCCTTCTCCTTCTGCATTCCGCCGCATTCGAACGTTTGAAGTGCTCCAGCATACGTGCCTGGAATCACATGATCGGCAGGCTTGTTTACCTGCATTTCACGAACTGCGGGGTCGCACTCTCCCCTCACGTCAGGGTAGAGTCTTTGGTGAGGGCGGCCAGCTGTGTGACGCAGTCCGGGCTGCCCCGCCAGCGAGCGGGCCGCGCCCAGGCCCCCGTCGGCGCCCGCAGACTTCCGGGCAATGATGCCCGACTGGCAGCCACAAAGGCTGCCACTCCCACCGGCGGGACCCCCAGCGAGGCCGGGCCGCCGGGATTCCACCCCCTTAAGTGGAGTCGAGTACGACGCGTGCGCGTCCAGCAGGTGGATGTGTGCGCCCGAACAGAAACGGTTGCATGTCTACACCGCTGTCCCAGGTCCCCAAGCCGCGCGCCCGCTTTTCGAAGAACACAGTCAAGCCCGACTGGCTCGCCTCCCCGAAGGTCTTCCGCACCGAGGTGCTGGCCGGCCTGGTGGTGGCCCTGGCCCTCATCCCCGAGGCGATCTCCTTCTCGATCATCGCCGGCGTCGACCCGGCCGTCGGCCTGTTCGCGTCCTTCACCATGGCCGTGGTGATCTCGATCGTCGGCGGCCGCAAGGCCATGATCTCCGCCGCGACCGGCGCGATGGCGCTGGTGATCGCACCGCTGAACCACGAGTACGGGCTCGGCTACCTGATCGCCGCGGTCATCCTCGGCGGACTCATCCAGATCGTGCTGGGCGCCTTGGGCGTCGCCAAGCTGATGCGCTTCGTGCCGCGTTCGGTGATGGTCGGCTTCGTCAACGCACTCGCCATCCTGATCTTCATGGCCCAGGTGCCTGAGATGCACGACGTCCCGTGGGCCGTCTACCCACTGATCATCGGCGGCCTCGCGCTCATGGTGCTCACCCCGAAGCTCACCACCGTGATCCCGGCCCCGCTGATCGCCATCGTGGTGCTGACCGTGATCACTGTCGCCGCCGGCATCGCGGTGCCCAACGTGGGCGACAAGGGCGACCTGCCCTCCTCGCTGCCGGTCCCGGGCCTGCCCGACGTACCGTTCACGATGGACACGCTGACCACCATCGCCCCCTACGCCTTCGCGTTCGCGCTGGTCGGGCTGATGGAGTCACTGATGACGGCCAAACTGGTCGACGACATCACCGACACCCACTCCAACAAGACCCGCGAGTCCCTCGCCCAGGGCATCGCCAACGTCGTCACCGGCTTCTTCGGTGGCATGGGCGGCTGCGCCATGATCGGCCAGACGATGATCAACGTGAAGACCGCCGGGGCCCGCACCCGCCTTTCGACCTTCCTGGCCGGCCTGTTTCTGCTCATTCTGGTCGTGGTGTTCGGGCCGGTCGTCTCGGACATCCCCATGGCAGCCCTCGTCGCGGTAATGATCCTGGTCGCCTTCGCCACCTTCGACTGGCACTCCATCCAGCCCAAGACGCTCAAGCGGATGCCGATCGGCGAGACCACCGTCATGGTCGTCACCGTCGCCTGTGTCGTGGCCACCCACAACCTCGCCATCGGCGTCGTCGTCGGCTGCATCGTGGCTATGGTGATCTTCGCCAAGCGCGTCGCCCACCTCGCCGAGGTCACCGGCGTCGTCGACCCAGACGGCAACCAGGTCGTCTACGCGGTCACCGGCGAGCTGTTCTTCGCCTCCTCCAATGACCTGGTCTACCAGTTCGACTACAAGGACGACCCGGACGACGTGGTCATAGACCTCTCCGACGCCCACATCTGGGACGCTTCCTCCGTGGCCGCTCTGGACGCCATCGAGACCAAGTACGCCCAGCGCGGCAAGAAGGTCACCATCATCGGCCTGAACAAGCCCAGCGCCGACATGCACGACAAACTCGCCGGGCAGCTCACCGCCGGCCACTGAAAACGGACCGCCCCTTCCCGCCGACCACGGTGGCGGGCAGGGGCGGCCTTCTGCACGAGGGCCGGGCCGGGGGGGGCAAGCCCTGACAAGCCCCCTGACCCGGCGGCAACCGAGCGCAAGGGCCTGTCAAGCCGCTGCGCTTCGGCTGCGGCACAGCAGACGTCGTACCCGGGTGTGGCTGAACACCAAGCGAGGAGCGTCCTTCCGCGTGGGCGTGAGGTACCGAGCCCTACTGTTGCGAGGGTGCGGTGTGGAACAGACGCCACGCCGGATGGCACACGCCGTGGAAGCTGTCCGGCTCGCCGTCGAGCAGGACTGTACGGTGCAGCATCAGCCGGAGATGGGCGAGGCCGTTGTTGTCGCCCTGATGTCCCCGGTCGAGCAGTACGGCCGACGAGGTGCCGTCGGCACCTTGGTGGACCGCATCGACAGAATGCCCATGCACCGGTAGGCCGAGTTCAGGTGGATCCCATTGTCTGTGGACAGCTGTGGGTAGAGGCGCTTGATCAGCTCGTCCGGAGGGTCAGTGACGGGCGGGCCACCACCGCCGTGCCGCCCTCCGCCGCCCTCCGCCGCGTCCCGCAGCGCCGAGGTGACGAAACCGCCCTTGTCCTGCCCCTGTGCCGCGTCGCCGATCACGATGAGGTGGGAGCGCGCCGGGTGATGGCCACGTTCCAGAGGTTGAGCCGCCGAGCGACGCAGCCAACGATCGGTAGTCGGCCACAGGGGTCAGCCGTCTCGCCTGGGCGGCGCGGCGGTACCTCGACCTCGCCCTTGCTAAGGCACGCGAACAGGTCCTCCGCAAGGCCCGAGAAGACCTCGACTCGGATGCCCCTTCGGCCGGAACACGTGATCGGTCCGGCCCCCAGGAGGCGGATTCCGTGCATCTCGATCTCGGCGTCCCGCACGATTTCTGTGCCCGCATGAGCGAAGCCCTCGACGTACCCGCGCCCTTGGCGGGTCGGCAGAAACTGGGTGGCTAGGTCACCGCTGCCGGTGATGGCGGCCAGCCCTGCTGCTCCCGTACGAGCGATGTTTCGGCGGAACCAGGCAAGTTCTCGGGCAGCACCTGAAAGCTGCCGCCATACACGGCCCTATCGTCTCCGTCCGCTGGAGTGGGGAGCACCTGGGGGCAGAAGTTCTCTCCGCTCAGCTCCGTGTCAACACTGGCCTTCGGTGACGACGCGGCTTAGTCGGCAAATAGCGGCGCAGGTTGTTGCTGACCCGACGGATGTGACGCTGGACGGCCTGCGACAGGACCGAACTGGATACGACGTGCTTTCCCGGTGGCGGCTGGTGCGAGGACGACGACGGGGCCGCCCGGTGCTTCCGGACGACCCCGGCTGCGAGTGATACGCAGGCCGGGACGGCAGCGGTCGCCAACTCGGTCTCTGCCGCGCCACCGGCGGCGAGGTAGCGCTCGGCGTCCAGGGCCGCGGCGGCGCCGGTGCCGGCGGCGGTGATGGCCTGGCGGTAGGTGTGGTCGACGACGTCGCCGGCCGCGAAGACGCCGGGCAGGCTGGTGTGCGTCGTCGGGGAGGCGACGGTGATGTAGCCCTCGGCGTCGAGGGCGAGCTGGTCGGTGAACAGTTCGGTGCGCGGGTCGTGGCCGATCGCGATGAACAGTCCCGTCACGTCCAGGTCGCGGGTGGCGCCGGTGAGGACGTCGCGCAGGACGACGCCGCCGAGCATGCCGTTCGTCTCCTTGATCTCGGCGATCTCGCTGTCGAAGGCGAAGGAGATCTTGTCGTCGGCGAACGCACGGTCCTGCATGACCATCGAGGCCCGCAGGGTGGAGCGGCGGTGGACGACGGTGACCGACTTGGCGAAGCGGGTGAGGAGGGTGGCTTCCTCCATGGCGGTGTCGCCGCCGCCGACCACGGCGATGTCGCGGCCTTGAAGAAGAACCCGTCGCAGGTCGCGCACCAGGACACCCCGCGGCCGGACAGCTCGTCCTCTTTCGGCAGGCCGAGCTTGCGGTAGCCGGAGCCGGTCGCGATGATCACCGTCTTCGCGCGGTGCACGGCGCCCGCGGAGTCGGTGAGCAGCTTGGTTTCGCCGGTCAGGTCGACGGCCACGATGTCGTCGTCGATCATCTCGGCGCCGAACTTCTCAGCCTGGACCCGCATGTTCTCCATCAGGACCGGGCCGTCCACCCCTTCGGGGAAGCCGGGGAAGTTCTCCACCTCGGTCGTGGTGGTCAGGGAGCCGCCGACGAAGATGCTGCCGCCGAACAGCAGGGGCTTGAGCTGGGCGCGGGCGGTGTAGAGGGCGGCGGTGTATCCGGCGGGTCCGGAGCCGATGATGACGACTTCGCGTATCTCGCTCACGCCGTCCCCTCCGGCCGCGCCGGGGCGATCTCGGCGATCAGGCCCTCGACCAGGGTCTTGATCTCGTCGCGGATCGGGCGGACGGCCTCGACTCCCTGGCCCGCCGGGTCCTCCAGCCGCCAGTCGAGGTAGCGCTTGCCGGGGAAGACGGGGCAGGTGTCGCCGCAGCCCATGGTGATGCAGACGTCGGACGCCTTCACCGCGTCGACGGTGAGGATCTTCGGCGTCTCCCGGGAGATGTCGATGCCGACCTCGGCCATGGCCTCGACAGCGGCCGGGTTGACGGCGGCGCCCGGGGCGGAGCCGGCCGAGCGGACCTCGACGCGGTCGCCGGCCAGGTGGGTCAGCCACGCCGCGGCCATCTGGGAGCGGCCGGCGTTGTGGACACAGACGAACAGGACGGACGGCTTGTCGGCCATGGTGATCGTTCTCTCTCCTCGCAGGGCGGAACCCGGCCGCCGATGACTTCAGCCCCCGCTGGTATCAGCGGGTGGTGATGTGACAGTATCAGCGCATGCTGACTTCAGTCGATCCTGACGTGATCCGGGTGCTGGGCGATCCGCTCCGCATGAGGATCGTGACCCTGCTGGCGCGCGAGACGCTCTGCACGACGCACCTGGTCGAGGAGACCGGAGCCAAGCAGACCAACCTGTCCAACCACCTGAAGGTGCTGCGCGAGGCAGGGCTGGTCGAGACCGAGCCGTGCGGCCGTTTCACCTACTACAGGCTCAAGCCCGAGGTCCTGGCCGGGCTCTCCGAGCACTTCGCCGAGCTGGCCGCCTCCGCCCGTACCGCCGCCGAGAACAAGAGGGCCTGTCCGTGACCTCCACCGAGCCCACCACCGCCACCGGCCCCGCCGGTGGCGGGGACGACTCGATCGTCAAGAAGCTGTCCACCCTCGACCGCTACCTCGCCGTGTGGATCCTGCTCGCCATGGGCATCGGCCTGGGCCTCGGCCGCCTCGTCCCGGGCATGAACGACGCGCTCGCGAAGATCGAGATCGGCGGCATCTCCCTGCCGATCGCGCTCGGCCTGCTGGTCATGATG
>RBWT01000021.1 GCA_004010275.1 Streptomyces huasconensis | reverse complement strand
CCCTCCTCCCCTACGCTTGACCCCGTGACCCCCGTCGAGCTCTCCCGCACCGTGCTGCGTGCCATGCGTCATGCCGTTGACGCGGGCGAACTCAGCGTGGCCGTGCCGGAGACCGTGGGGGTGGAGCGGCCCCGGCCCGGCGGGTGCGGGGACTACGCCACCAACGTCGCCCTCCAGGTCGCCCGCGCCGCGGGCCGCACCCCCCGGCAGGTCGCCGAAGCCGTCGCCCCGCGGCTCGCGCCGATGGACGGGATCGCCGGGGTGGACATCACCGGGCCCGGGTTCCTCAACATCACCCTCGCGCGGTCGCCCGCCGAAGCCCTGGTGCGTGACGTACTTGCCCGCGGCCGTTGCTACGGACACGTCCACCCCGACACCGGGCAGCTCGCCCAGCTCCACGCCCCCCGCGAAGTACGCCTCGTCGTCGCCGACGCCGCCGCCGCATCCTCCGCTCCCAGGGCACCCTCGTCCGGCTCACCTGCGACGCCGCCCCCGACCCGCGGTGGGCCGACGTCCTCGGGGTGCGCGTCGTCGCGTACGGCGTCCCGCCGCAGCCGCTCCCCGGCCTGCGGCCCGTGCCCGCCCCCGCCGACCCCCTTCCCCTCGGCCGCGACGCCGCCCGCTGGGCCCTGCTGCACCCCGCCGCCCACGACCACCCCCGCACCGACCTCGCCCACGGCGGCGACCTCCACCTCGCCCAGCGCGAGAGCAACCCCCTCTTCCGGGTGCGGTACGCCCACGCCCGCTGCCGCGCCCTCTCCCGCAAGCGCCGCCGCGCTCGGCTTCGACGGCCCACCCCGGCGACGTACACCCCCACGACATACCGCACCCCCAAGCCCTGCTCGCCGCCCTCGGTGACCACCCCGCCGTTCTCGCCGCCGCCGCCCGCCACCGCGCCCCGGACCGCCTCGCCCGCCACCTCGACGTCGCCGCCGACGCGCTGCTCGCGTACCAGCACGCCGTCCTGCCCCGCGGGGACGAGAAACCCTCGGCCACCCACCGCGCCCGGCTCGCGCTCGCCGAAGCCGCCGGGACGGTGCTCGCCGGTGGCCTGTCCCTGCTCGGCATCAGCGCACCCGCATACCTGTGACGCCCGTGACATACGTGACTTCCGTGACCCCCGCGAGCCACGCGTCCCGCGTGTCACCCGTGAGAGACGAGACATACGAGCCATGAGCCGTTCCGCCCACCCCGCAGGGCCCCGCCACGCCGACGTGCTGCCCGAGGGCCACTACACCGCCCCGCCGGCCGACCTCAACGCCCTGGACGCCAAGGTCTGGTCCCGCACCGCGACCCGTACCCCCGACGGCGTCGTCCGCATGGGCGGCATCGAAGTGACGCGCCTGGCCGAGGAGTTCGGCACGCCCGCGTACTTCGTCGACGAGGCCGACTTCCGCGCCCGCTGCCGCGCCTGGCGCGACGCCTTCGGCAGCGACGCCGACGTCTTCTACGCCGGCAAGGCCTTCCTCTCGCGGGCCGTCGTGCGGTGGCTGCACGAGGAAGGCCTCAACCTCGACGTGTGCAGCGGCGGTGAGCTGGCCACCGCCCTCGGCGCCGGCATGCCCGCCGAGCGCATCGCCTTCCACGGCAACAACAAGAGCGAGGAGGAGATCGAGCGGGCCGTCGCGGCCGGCGTCGGACGCATCGTGCTCGACTCCTTCCAGGAGATCGTGCGCGTCTCGCACATCGCCGAGCGGCTCGGCCGGCGCCAGCCCGTGCAGATCCGCGTGACCGTGGGCGTCGAGGCGCACACCCACGAGTTCATCGCCACCGCGCACGAGGACCAGAAGTTCGGGATCGCCCTGGCCGGGGGACAGGCCGCCGAAGCCGTGCGGCGCGCTCTCCGGCTCGACGGGATCGAGCTGATCGGCATCCACTCCCACATCGGGTCGCAGATCTTCGACATGGCCGGTTTCGAGGTCTCCGCCCGGCGCGTCGTGCAGCTGCTCGCCGAGGTGCGTGACGAGCACGGCGTCGAGCTGCCCGAGATCGACCTCGGCGGCGGCCTCGGCATCGCGTACACCTCCGACGACGACCCGCGCGAGCCGCACGAGATCGCCAAGGCGCTGAACGAGATCGTCACGCGGGAGTGCGCCTCCGCGGGCCTGCGCACGCCCCGCATCTCCGTCGAGCCCGGCCGCGCCATCGTCGGCCGACCGCCTTCACGCTCTACGAGGTCGGCACCATCAAGCCCCTCGAAGGACTGCGTACGTACGTCTCCGTCGACGGCGGCATGTCCGACAACATCCGTACCGCGCTCTACGACGCGGAGTACACCGTCGCCCTGGTCTCCCGCTCCTCCGACGCCGAGCCCATGCTGGTGCGCGTGGTGGGCAAGCACTGCGAGAGTGGTGACATCGTCGTACGCGATGCTTTCCTTCCGGCCGATCTCGCGCCCGGTGACCTGATCGCCGTGCCCGCGACCGGCGCGTACTGCCGCTCGATGGCGAGCAACTACAACCACGCTCTTCGCCCGCCCGTCGTCGCCGTGCACGACGGCGCGGCGCGGGTGATCGTCCGGCGCGAGACGGAGGAAGATCTCCTGCGTCTCGACGTCGGATGAAGAAAAATATGGAATAGATGTCTCACCATCCGGACAATGGACGGAAAGTCCGTTCCGGTGGGTGAGACTGGTCCCACCGTAGATGTATGAGAAGTGAGGTCGGATGATGCGTACGCGTCCGCTGAAGGTGGCGCTGCTGGGCTGTGGGGTTGTCGGCTCAGAGGTGGCGCGCATCATGACGACGCACGCCGACGACCTCACAGCGAGGATCGGCGCCCCGGTGGAGCTGGCCGGGGTCGCCGTCCGCCGCCCCTCCAAGGTGCGCGAGGGGATCGACCCGGAGCTGATCACCACCGACGCGACCGCCCTGGTCAAGCGCGGTGACATTGACGTCATCGTCGAGGTCATCGGCGGCATCGAGCCCGCCCGGACCCTCATCACCACCGCCTTCGAGCACGGCGCCTCAGTCGTCTCCGCGAACAAGGCGCTCATCGCGCAGGACGGCGCCGCGCTGCACCAGGCCGCCGTCGAGCACGGGCGTGATCTGTACTACGAGGCGGCCGTCGCCGGTGCCATCCCGCTGATCCGGCCGCTGCGCGAGTCCCTGGCGGGAGACAAGGTCAACCGCGTCCTCGGCATCGTGAACGGCACGACGAACTTCATCCTCGACGCCATGGACACCACCGGTGCCGGGTATCAGGAAGCCCTCGACGAGGCCACCGCCCTCGGCTACGCGGAAGCGGACCCGACCGCCGACGTCGAGGGCTTCGACGCCGCCGCCAAGGCCGCGATCCTGGCCGGCATCGCCTTCCACACGCGCGTACGCCTCGACGACGTGTACCGCGAGGGCATGACCGAGGTGACCGCCGCCGACTTCGCGTCCGCGAAGCGTATGGGCTGCACCATCAAGCTCCTCGCCATCTGCGAGCGGGCCGCCGACGGCGGGTCCGTGACCGCGCGCGTGCACCCCGCGATGATTCCGCTCAGCCATCCGCTGGCGTCGGTCCGCGGGGCGTACAACGCCGTCTTCGTCGAGGCGGAGGCCGCGGGCCGGCTCATGTTCTACGGGCCCGGCGCCGGCGGTTCGCCCACCGCCTCCGCCGTCCTCGGCGACCTCGTGGCCGTCTGCCGCAACAAACTCGCCGAGACCACCGGACCCGGCGACTCCGCGTACACCCAGCTGCCCGTGGGCGCCATGGGCGAGGTCGTCACGCGGTACCACATCAGCCTCGACGTGGCCGACAAGCCGGGCGTCCTCGCCCAGGTCGCGACGGTCTTCGCCGAGCACGGCGTATCGATCGATACGGTCCGTCAGACGGGCAAGGACGGCGAGGCCTCCCTCGTCGTCGTCACCCATCGCGCGCCCGACGCCGCCCTCACCGGCACCGTCGACGCGCTGCGCAGACTCGACACCGTGCGTGGTGTCGCCAGCATCATGCGGGTTGAAGGGGAGTAGGCAGCAATGAGCCACCAGTGGCGCGGAATCATCGAGGAGTACCGGGACCGTCTTCCGGTCTCGGACACCACGCCGGTCGTGACGCTTCGCGAGGGCGGCACGCCGCTCGTACCCGCGCAGGTGCTCTCGGAGCGCACGGGCTGCGAGGTCCACCTCAAGGTCGAGGGTGCCAACCCCACCGGGTCCTTCAAGGACCGCGGCATGACCATGGCGATCACCAAGGCCAAGGAGGAGGGCGCCAAGGCCGTCATCTGCGCCTCCACCGGCAACACGTCGGCGTCCGCCGCCGCCTACGCCGTCCGCGCGGGCATGGTCTGCGCGGTCCTCGTGCCGCAGGGCAAGATCGCGCTCGGCAAGATGGGCCAGGCGCTCGTCTACGGCTCGAAGATCCTCCAGGTCGACGGCAACTTCGACGACTGCCTGAACCTCGCGCGCGCTCTGTCCGAGAACTACCCGGTGGCGCTGGTCAACTCGGTCAACCCGTTCCGCATCGAGGGCCAGAAGACCGCCTCGTTCGAGATCGTGGACGCCCTCGGCGACGCCCCCGACCTCCACATCCTTCCCGTCGGCAACGCCGGCAACATCACGGCCTACTGGAAGGGCTACAAGGAGTACGCCGCCGACGCGGTCTCCACCCGTACGCCCCGCATGTGGGGCTTCCAGGCCTCCGGTTCCGCGCCCATCGTGCGCGGCGAGGTCGTCAAGGACCCCTCGACGATCGCCACCGCGATTCGCATCGGCAACCCCGCCTCGTGGCAGTACGCGCTCGCCGCGCGCGACGAGTCGGGCGGTCTCATCGACGAGGTGACGGACCGTGAGATCCTGCGCGCCTACAAGCTGTTGGCGTCCCAGGAGGGTGTCTTCGTGGAGCCCGCGTCGGCCGCCTCGGTCGCCGGTCTGCTGAAGGCCGCCGAGCAGGGCCTGGTCGACAAGGGCCAGAAGATCGTCTGCACCGTGACCGGAAACGGCCTGAAGGACCCCGACTGGGCCGTCGCCGGCGCCCCGCAGCCGGTCACCGTCCCGGTCGACGCGGACGCCGCCGCCGAGCGCCTCGGCCTGGCGTGACCCGCCGCCGCCGGCGTAAGCCTGCGGCCGTATACGAGGGGTGGCACAGGGGGCTTACGACACGCATCGTGCGCCTCCTGTGCGCCCTATGTCGCCACAGAACCTTCCTTCGATAGGCTGTACCGAACCCGCCCCGCCGCATATGCCGCGGTGCCGCCGTAGTGCGCGGCCTTCGGGTGTTCCGTACATGTGGCACGTACCGAAAATACGCAGCCTCGAAAACACGCAGCTCAAGGAGAGTCATCGAGCGATGGCCGGTCCAGCGTTCCGCGCCGCCGCCGTCCGGGTGCGCGTCCCCGCCACCAGCGCCAACCTCGGTCCGGGCTTCGACGCCCTGGGCCTGTCGCTGGGTCTGTACGACGACGTGGTCGTCCGGGTGGCCGACTCCGGGCTGCACATCGACATCGCCGGGGAGGGCAGCGACACCCTTCCGCGCGACGAGTCGCATCTGCTCGTACGATCCCTGCGCACCGCCTTCGACCTGCTCGGCGGACAGCCGCGCGGTCTCGAGATCGTCTGCGCCAACCGCATCCCGCACGGCCGCGGCCTCGGCTCGTCGTCCGCCGCTATCTGCGCGGGCATCGTCGCCGCACGCGCCGTGACGATAGGCGGCGAGGCCCGGCTCGACGACACGGCGCTGCTCGAACTCGCCACCGAGATCGAGGGCCACCCCGACAACGTCGCCGCCTGTCTGCTCGGCGGCTTCACGCTCTCCTGGATGGACGCGGGAGCGGCACGGGCGATCAGGATGGAACCCGCCGCTTCCGTCGTTCCGGTGGTCTTCGTGCCCGGGAAGCCCGTCCTCACCGAGACCGCGCGCGGCCTGCTACCGCGCACCGTCCCGCACGTCGACGCCGCCGCCAACGCAGGCCGGGCGGCCCTGCTCGTCGAGGCCCTGACCAGGCGCCCCGAGCTGCTGCTCCCCGCCACCGAGGACCGGCTGCACCAGGAGTACCGCGCCCCGGCGATGCCGGAGAGCGCCGCCCTGGTGGAGCGGCTGCGCGCCGACGGCGTGCCCGCGGTGATCTCCGGCGCGGGACCCACGGTCCTCGCGCTGGCCGAAGACAGTGCGGCCGACAAGGTCGCACGCCTGGCGGGCGAGGGCTGGGCGGCCAACCGTCTGGCGCTCGACGCCGCGGGTGCGAGCGTGCTGCCGCTCGCGCCCTGACGCAGTGCCCGCAGCGAACGCAGGGATTTCGGGGCGACCCGAATTCGAGAGGGGGAATGTTTGTTGGGTCCGGTAGTGTTAATCTCAAGTCTGCACCCGACCTCACCATGGCGAGGTGCTTTGTGTCCCCGTCCGGGACAACCATTCTTCCGGGAGCCTCCCAAACTGCTTCGTGCCCCGCACTGAGCGGTCCTGAGCACGCTCCGGAACCGGCGTGACCGAGCCGAGTGACACCGCACTTCAGTGGCACCGCACCGGGAATCGCCATCACCAATGAATTCTTCCGCCTCGTTGGCGGACCACCGCCCCGGCACGGTCCATACGCATAGGACCGCCGGACAGCACAACCGGTCGCCGAGCCAGACAGGCCGACGTCCGCTCCAGGGAAGGACCCTTCGTGAGCGACACCACCGATCTGATGGGCGTGACTGCCGACACGCCCGCCACGGACGCCTCCGCGGCGCCTGCCACCGGTGCTTCGGCCGGGTCCCGGCGGCGCCGCGGCACCGGCCTCGAGGGCATGGTGCTGGCGGAACTGCAGCAGGTCGCCTCGGGCCTTGGGATCAAGGGAACCGGGCGCATGCGCAAGAGCCAGCTGATCGAGGTCATCAAGGAGGCGCAGGCAGGGGGCGGAGCCCCGGCCAAGAGCGCCGCGCCTTCCGCGGACACCGCTGAGACCAAGCCCAAGCGCCGGGCCACCTCGAAGGCCCGTACGGGCGAGGACGAGGGTGCCGCCAAGGCGAGCAAGGCCGAGAAGGCCGACAAGGCCGAGGGCGGCAAGCCCGAGAAGGCCGTCGCCCAGCAGCAGATCGAGATCCCCGGTCAGCCGGCCGGGGGCCCCGCCCGCGCGAGCGAGACGCCGAGCGCGCGGGAGACGACCAGCCCGTCGGTGAGCGCCGCCGGCGCCGGGCCACCGCCGACGCGGGCAGCCCGGAGACGGTCACCGCCGAGGCCAAGTCCGACACCAGGACCGAGGTCAAGGCCGACACGGCCGAGGCCAAGGCCGACCGCGGCGACAGCGGTGACAACAGCGCCGAGGGCCGCCGCGAGCGCCGTGACCGCCAGGGCCGTGGCCGTGACCGCGACCGCCGCGGCAACAAGGGCGAGGACCAGCCGGGCGGCGGCCGTCAGGACCGCCCGGACCGTCAGGACCGTCAGGACCGGCAGGACCGCCAGCAGCAGGGCGGGCGCAGGACGGCAGGACCGTCAGCGTGACAACGGCCCGCGGGCCGACGAGGACGGCGACGACTTCGAGGGCGGCCGCCGCGGCCGCCGGGGCCGTTACCGCGACCGCCGTGGCCGTCGCGGCCGCGACGAGCAGGGCTTCGGCAACGAACCGCAGGTCTCCGAGGACGACGTCCTGATCCCCGTCGCGGGCATCCTGGACATCCTCGACAACTACGCGTTCATCCGCACGTCGGGCTACCTCCCCGGTCCCAACGACGTGTACGTCTCGCTGGCCCAGGTCCGCAAGAACGGCCTGCGCAAGGGCGACCACGTCACCGGCGCGGTCCGCCAGCCCAAGGACGGCGAGCGCCGCGAGAAGTTCAACGCGCTCGTACGCCTGGACTCCGTCAACGGCATGGCGCCCGAATCCGGGCGCGGGCGCCCGGAGTTCAGCAAGCTGACGCCCCTTTACCCGCAGGACCGGCTCCGCCTGGAGACCGACCCGGGCGTGCTCACCACCCGCATCATCGACCTCGTCGCCCCCATCGGTAAGGGTCAGCGCGGTCTGATCGTGGCTCCGCCGAAGACCGGCAAGACCATGATCATGCAGGCGATCGCCAACGCGATCACGGTGAACAACCCCGAGTGTCACCTGATGGTCGTCCTGGTCGACGAGCGTCCGGAAGAGGTCACCGACATGCAGCGGTCGGTCAAGGGCGAGGTCATCTCCTCGACCTTCGACCGCCCGGCCGAGGACCACACCACGGTCGCCGAGCTGGCCATCGAGCGCGCCAAGCGCCTGGTGGAGCTGGGCCACGACGTCGTCGTGCTGCTCGACTCGATCACGCGTCTGGGCCGTGCGTACAACCTCGCCGCCCCGGCCTCCGGCCGCATCCTGTCCGGTGGTGTCGACTCGACGGCGCTGTACCCGCCGAAGCGCTTCTTCGGTGCCGCGCGCAACATCGAGGACGGCGGCTCGCTGACCATCCTCGCGACCGCGCTCGTCGACACCGGGTCCCGCATGGACGAGGTCATCTTCGAGGAGTTCAAGGGCACCGGCAACGCCGAGCTGAAGCTCGACCGCAAGCTCGCCGACAAGCGCATCTTCCCGGCGGTGGACGTGGACGCGTCCGGTACCCGCAAGGAAGAGATCCTGCTCGGCAGCGACGAGCTGGCCATCACCTGGAAGCTGCGCCGTGTGCTGCACGCGCTCGACCAGCAGCAGGCGATCGAGCTGCTCCTGGACAAGATGAAGCAGACGAAGTCGAACGCCGAGTTCCTGCTCCAGATCCAGAAGACGACGCCGACGCCGGGCAACGGCAACGACTAGTCGTCCGCACGGCACAAGGGGCCGCCCCGTCACAGGAGTGACGGGGCGGCCCTTTTGTCACGTGCGAGACCTTGGCCACACGCATAAGAGATTCTCACGGTCACGGGCAGTAGCCCGCGTGGCCGAAAAGCCGCAGGTGAGAGGCGGAAATCGGGAGGATACGGGGCACGTTGCGTGACCGCCCCGGTACGGGGGCGCGGCCAGGGCGCTGTGCAACCCTTCAACCGGTTTCCCCGTCTGACAAGTGACGACGAACCGCACCGACCCTGAAAGCAGGGGGTAACCGACCGACGAGGACTGAGGAGCCCATGACCGACGAGAGCACCCTGGCGGGCCCGGCCGACACGCGGCCCAGACGCCCCCGCGGCGGAGGCGGCAAGCGCCGCAAGCCGCGCCGGCGCAGCAAGGCGCTCGTCATCACGGCATGGTCGGCGGCCTCGGTGGTCGTCCTCGGCGGCACCGGTCTCGGCGTCGTGTACTTCAAGCTCAACGGCAACATCAAGGGCGTCGACATCAACGCCGCGCTCGGCACGGACCGGCCCGAGGACATCGACAACGGCTCCCAGGACATCCTGGTCCTCGGCTCCGACTCGCGTTCCGGCAAGAACGCCAAGTACGGCAAGGACGAGGGCGCCGCCCGCTCCGACACGGCGATGATCGTGCACGTCTACAAGGGGCACAAGAAGGCCAGCGTCGTCTCGATACCCCGCGACACCCTCATATCCCGGCCCGAGTGCGAGACGGACGACGGCAGGACCGACCCGGGCGGTCAGCGGCAGATGTTCAACACGGCGTACGAGGTCGGCGGCCCCGCCTGCGCCGTCAAGACCGTGGAGAAGATGTCCGGCATCCGGATGGACCACTACCTCGAAGTGGACTTCACGGGCTTCAAGAAGCTCATCGACACCCTCGGCGGCGTCGACATCACCACCAAGAAGGCCATCCGCGACAAGGACAGCCACCTCGACCTCGACGCGGGCCGGCACACCCTCGACGGCGAGCAGGCGCTCGGCCTGGTCCGCACCCGGCACGGCGTCGGCGACGGCAGCGACCTCGGCCGCATCCAGCTCCAGCAGGCCTTCATCAAGGCCCTGCTCGACCAGGTCAAGGACGTCGGGGTCTTCGGCAACCCCAAGAAGCTCTACGACCTGGCGAACGACGCGACCAGCGCCGTCACCACCGACTCCGACCTGAACGACGTCAAGAGCCTCGCGGGCTTCGCCAACGGCCTCAAGGGCATCGGCGCGGGCGACATGAAGATGGTCACGATGCCCATCCAGTACGACCCCGCCGACCCCAACCGCGTCCTGCCCCTCGAAGAGGCCGACCAGCAGGTCTGGGACGCCCTCAGGGCCGACAGGCCCATCCCGAAGTCCGCGACCGAGAAGTCCGCGGGCGACAAGGGCGACGTGGGCGACGTGGTGGCCGGCCACTGAGGTCCGCGGGCCCCCAGGAATAGATCCCGGCCTCCCCCCGTTTTGGGAGATACGGCCGGTCCTGGCAGACTGGTACGTCGCCCCGGTTCACGTACGAGCAATCCGCGCGTACGACCCGGTGCCCTCCCGAAACTAGGAGACACCTTGAAGCGCGACATCCACCCCGAGTACGTCGAGACCCAGGTCAGCTGCACCTGTGGCGCCGAGTTCACCACCCGCAGCACGATCTCCAGCGGCACCGTCCGCGCCGAGGTCTGCTCCGAGTGCCACCCGTTCTACACGGGCAAGCAGAAGATCCTCGACACCGGTGGCCGCGTGGCCCGCTTCGAGGCCCGCTTCGGCAAGGCCGCGGCTGCCAAGAAGTAGCGAGCCACTGCGCCGGTCATCGGCCGCCCTCGCCAGGGGGCGGCCGGGACCGGCGCTTTTGCCGTCCCGCAGCCAATTCGCGTAGAACCGCGCGGAGAACCTTCGCGCAGAAAACCAGGAGCCCCCGATGTTCGAGGCGGTCGAGGAACTGATCGGTGAGCACGCCGATCTGGAGAAGAAGCTCGCGGACCCGTCGGTCCACGCCGACCAGGCCAACGCGCGCAAGCTCAACAAGCGCTACGCCGAGCTGACCCCGATCGTCGCGACCTACCGCAGCTGGAAGCAGACCGGGGACGACATCGAGACCGCCCGCGAGCTGGGCGCCGACGACCCCGAGTTCGCCGCCGAGGTCAAGGACCTGGAGCGGCGCCGCGACGAGATCACCGAGAAGCTGCGGCTGCTGCTCGTGCCCCGGGACCCGTCCGACGACAAGGACGTCATCCTGGAGATCAAGGCGGGCGCGGGCGGCGACGAGTCCGCCCTGTTCGCCGGTGACCTGCTGCGCATGTACCTGCGGTACGCCGAGCGCGTCGGCTGGAAGACCGAGATCATCGACGCCACCGAGTCCGAGCTGGGCGGCTACAAGGACGTCCAGGTCGCCGTGAAGACCAAGGGCGGCCAGGGTGCCACCGAGCCCGGCCAGGGCGTGTGGGCCCGCCTCAAGTACGAGGGCGGCGTGCACCGCGTGCAGCGCGTGCCCTCCACCGAGTCGCAGGGCCGCATCCACACCTCCGCCGCCGGTGTCCTGGTGACGCCCGAGGCCGAGGAGATCGACGTCGAGATCCACACCAACGACCTGCGCATCGACGTCTACCGCTCCTCCGGGCCCGGCGGCCAGTCCGTCAACACCACCGACTCCGCGGTGCGCATCACCCACCTGCCCACCGGTGTCGTCGCCTCCTGCCAGAACGAGAAGAGCCAGCTCCAGAACAAGGAGCAGGCCATGCGCATCCTGCGCTCCAGGCTGCTCGCCGCCGCCCAGGAGGAGGCGGAGAGCAAGGCCGCCGACGCCCGCCGCAGCCAGGTCCGCACCGTCGACCGCTCCGAGAAGATCCGGACGTACAACTACCCGGAAAACCGCATCTCGGACCACCGCGTCGGCTTCAAGGCGTACAACTTGGACCAGGTGCTCGACGGCGACCTCGACGCGGTCATCCAGGCCTGCGTCGACGCGGACTCCGCGGCCAAGCTCGCCGCGGCCTGACGCCCCCATCCCTCGTACGACGCCCCCGGAGGACCAGCGTGAACCTGCTGCTCGCGGAAGTGGCCCAGGCCACCCAGCGGCTGGCCGACGCCGGCGTGCCCTCGCCGCGCAACGACGCGGAGGAGCTCGCGGCCTTCGTGCACGGCGTGAAGCGGGGCGAGCTGCACTCCGTCAAGGACTCCGACTTCGACGCCCGCTACTGGGAGACGATCGCGCGCCGTGAGGCCCGCGAGCCGCTCCAGCACATCACCGGCCGGGCCTACTTCCGCTACCTGGAGCTCCAGGTGGGCCCCGGCGTCTTCGTGCCGCGGCCCGAGACGGAGTCGGTCGTCGGCTGGGCGATAGACGCGGTGCGGGCGATGGACGTCGTCGAGCCGCTCATCGTCGACCTGTGCACCGGTTCCGGCGCCATCGCGCTCGCCCTCGCCCAGGAGGTGCCGCGCTCGCGCGTGCACGCCGTGGAGCTGTCCGAGGACGCCCTGAAGTGGACCCGGAAGAACGTCGAGGGGTCCCGGGTCAAGCTGGTCCAGGGCGACGCCCGCGACGCGTTCCCGGAGCTGGACGGCCAGGTCGACCTGGTGGTCTCCAACCCGCCGTACATCCCCCTCACCGAATGGGAGTACGTCGCTCCGGAAGCCCGGGACTACGACCCCGAGCTGGCCCTCTTCTCCGGTGAGGACGGCCTCGACCTGATCCGGGGCATCGAGCGCACCGCCCACCGGCTGCTGCGCCCCGGCGGCGTCGTCGTCATCGAGCACGCCGACACCCAGGGCGGCCAGGTCCCGTGGATCTTCACCGAGGAGCGGGGCTGGGCCGACGCGGCCGACCACCCCGACCTGAACAACCGGCCGCGCTTCGCGACGGCGCGCAGGGCGATGCCGTGACGACCAACATTTCACCGCAGCAGTACGTGTACGAGGAGGCCCGCTGATGGCACGGCGATACGACACCAACGACGCGACCGACCGCTCGACCGGTCTGCGCGAGGCAGCGTCCGCCGTCCGCCGGGGCGAGCTGGTCGTGCTGCCCACCGACACCGTCTACGGCATCGGCGCCGACGCCTTCAGCCCGGAGGCCTGCGCCGACCTGCTCGACGCCAAGGGCCGCGGCCGCAACATGCCGACCCCCGTCCTCATCGGCTCGCCGAACACCCTGCACGGCCTGGTCACCGACTTCTCCGAGATGGCCTGGGAGCTGGTCGACGCCTTCTGGCCCGGCGCCCTGACCCTCGTCGCCAAGCAGCAGCCGTCCCTCCAGTGGGACCTCGGCGACACCCGCGGCACGGTCGCCATCCGCATGCCGCTGCACCCCGTCGCGATCGAACTGCTCACCGAGGTCGGCCCCATGGCCGTCTCCTCCGCCAACCTCACCGGGCACCCCGCCCCCGAGGACTGCGACGCCGCGCAGAACATGCTCGGCGACTCCGTCTCCGTCTACCTCGACGGCGGTCCGACCCCCGGCATCGTCCCCTCCTCGATCGTCGACGTCACGGGCAAGGTGCCGGTCCTGCTCCGCGCGGGCGCCCTCGACGCGGACGAGCTGCGCAAGGTGGTACCCGATCTCGAGGTGGCGAATTGACAGCCCCTGAGACGGGGCGTGGCATAACGGGCTTCCCGGGCTCCGCGGGCACCTTCCGCATCCTCCACGTCAGCACCGGCAACGTCTGCCGCTCGCCGATCACCGAGCGGCTGACCCGGCATGCCCTGGCCGACCGCCTCGGCGACCCCCTGACCGGCGGCCTGATCGTGGAGAGCGCGGGCACCTGGGGCCACGAGGGCGCCCCCATGGAGACCAACGCCGAGACCGTCCTCGCCGACTTCGGGGCGGACGCCAGCGGCTTCATGGGACGCGAACTCCTCGACGACCACGTCATCCGCGCCGACCTGGTCCTGACCGCCACCCGCGACCACCGGGCGCAGGTCATCTCCATGGGCCACTCGGCGGGCCTGCGCACCTTCACCCTCAAGGAGTTCACCCGGCTGGTGCGGGCCATAGACCCCACGACCCTGCCGGAGCCGGACGGCAACGGCGTGGTGGAGCGCGCCCGCGCCCTGGTACGGGCCGCCGCCGCCCTGCGCGGCTGGCTCCTGGCGCCCAACGTGGAGGCCGACGAGGTGTACGACCCCTACGGGGCGCCCCTGCCGTTCTTCCGCTCCGTGGGCGACGAGATCAACCAGGCCCTGGACCCCGTGGTGACGGCGCTGACCGGGGTGCCCGCACACATGTAGCCGTACTCCCGGGCAAGCACGCCGCCACGGGCCTACATTGGATCTGAGGTCACCCCCGCCAGGCCCCGGAGCCCACGATGTCGCTCAGCACGGTCAGCACCGCCCCCACCGCCCCCGAGGCGTCGTACACGGACCTCGGCGCGCTGCGCCGGCAGGACCCCGAGCTGGCCGACGTCCTCGCCGCCGAGGCCGCCCGGCAGTCCGAGGGGCTCCAGCTGGTCGCCGCCGAGAACTTCACCTCTCCCGCCGTGCTGACCGCCCTCGGCTCCCCGCTCGCCAACAAGTACGCGGAGGGCTACCCCGGGGCCCGCCACCACGGCGGCTGCGAACTCGTCGACATCGCCGAGCGGATCGCCGTCGACCGCGCCAAGGCCCTCTTCGGCGCCGAACACGCCAACGTCCAGGCGCACTCCGGGTCCTCCGCCGTCCTCGCCCTGCTCGCCGCGCTGCTGCGGCCCGGCGACACGGTCCTCGCGATGGGCCTGCCGTACGGCGGCCACCTCACGCACGGCTCGCCCACCAACTTCTCCGGGCGCTGGTTCGACTTCGTCGGCTACGGCGTCGACGCCGAGAGCGGCCTCATCGACTACGACCAGGTGCACGCCCTGGCCCGCAGCCACCGCCCGAAGGCGATCGTCTGCGGTTCGATCTCCTACCCCCGGCACATCGACTACGCGGCCTTCCGCGCCATCGCCGACGACGTGGGCGCGTATCTCATCGCCGACGCGGCGCACCCTCTGGGCCTGGTCGCCGGGGGAGCGGCGCCGAACCCCGTGCCGCACGCCGACGTCGTCTGCGCCACCACCCACAAGGTCCTGCGCGGTCCCCGGGGCGGCCTGCTGCTCTGCGGGGCGGAGCTGGCGCACCGGATCGACCGGGCCGTCTTCCCGTTCACGCAGGGCGGCGCCCAGATGCACACGATCGCCGCCAAGGCGGTGGCCTTCGGCGAGGCGGCGACACCGTCCTTCACCGCGTACGCCCATCAGGTGGTCGCCAACGCGCGGACGCTGGCGGACGCCCTGGCCGACGGCGGGTTCGCGATCACCACCGGCGGCACCGACACCCATCTGATTCTGGCCGATCCGGCCCCCCTCGGAGTCGAGGCGCACAGCGCCCGCGGCAGGCTCGCGCCGCCGGGATCGTCCTCGACACCTGCGCCCTGCCGCACGGCGACGCCCGCGGACTGCGCCTCGGCACCGCCGCCGTCACGACCCAGGGCATGACCGCACCCGACATGGCGCGCGTCGCGAGACTGCTGGTCGACGCGGTGCGCGGCACGGGACGGAGCACGGACGTACGAGACGAGGTGCGTGAACTGGCGGGCAGATTTCCGCCGTATCCGGGATAGGACGGGGTGGGCGCGTCAGAGACGCACGCGTACTCGTGCAACCATCGTCGCTACCCGTAAGTCCCCAACCGTATGCGCGCAAAGCTAGGGTGTGGGGCTGAGATGGCCAGCGATACCTGTGGGGAAGCCCGTGCGTGAATACCTGCTGACGCTCTGCATCACGGCCGCGGTGACCTATCTGCTGACCGGGCCGGTGCGGAAGTTCGCGATCGTGGCCGGCGCCATGCCGGAGATCCGCGCCCGCGACGTGCACCGGGAGCCCACGCCCCGGCTCGGCGGGATCGCGATGTTCTTCGGCCTCTGCGCGGGCCTGCTGGTCGCCGACCACCTGCCGAACCTGAACGCCGTCTTCGAGAACTCCAACGAACCGCGCGCGCTGCTCTCCGGAGCGGCGCTGATCTGGCTGATCGGCGTCCTCGACGACAAGTTCGAGATCGACGCCTTGATCAAGCTCGGCGGCCAGATGATCGCCGCCGGCGTCATGGTCATGCAGGGCCTCACCATCCTGTGGATTCCCATCCCCGGCGTGGGCACGGTCTCCCTCACCTCCGGCCAGGGCACCCTGCTCACCGTCGCGCTCGTCGTCATCACCATCAACGCCGTCAACTTCGTGGACGGCCTCGACGGCCTCGCGGCGGGCATGGTCTGCATCGCCTCCGCCGCGTCCTTCATGTACGCCTACCGGATCTGGTACGGCTACGGCATCGAGGCCGCCGCGCCCGCCACGCTCTTCGCCGCCATCCTCATGGGCATGTGCCTGGGCTTCCTGCCGCACAACATGCACCCCGCCCGGATCTTCATGGGCGACTCGGGGTCGATGCTCATCGGTCTGGTCCTCGCGGCGGGCGCCATCTCCGTCACGGGCCAGGTCGACCCGGCGGCGATGAAGCTGAACTTCGGCGGCGCCCGCGACGCCACGCACGCGATGCTGCCGGTCTTCATCCCGCTGCTGATGCCGCTCACGATCATCGCGATCCCCTTCGCCGACCTGGTCCTCGCCATCGTGCGGCGCACCTGGAACGGCAAGTCGCCCTTCGCCGCCGACCGCGGGCACCTGCACCACCGGCTCCTGGAGATCGGCCACTCGCACAGCCGCGCGGTGCTGATCATGTACTTCTGGTCGGCGCTCATCGCCTTCGGCACCGTCGCTTACTCCGTGCACTCCACGAGCGTGTGGATTCTGCTGCTCATCGTCGCGCTCAGCGCGCTGGGCCTCGTGCTGCTCCTGCTGCCGCGCTTCCGGCCGCGTACGCCGCGCTGGGCGGAGGCGTTCGTGCCGCCGCGCTACCGCCGCCGCCGGGCGGAGCACGTCGAGGCGGAGGCGGCCCCCGAGGAGAGCGGAACACCCGTCGGTCCGGCGCCCGCCCCCGTGCCCGAGCTGAGCGGCGCCACGCGCCTGCACGGCAGCACGGCGGTCTCCGAGCGGCCCCGTGTACGGTCGCACGAGCGGGAGTAGCCGCGGCTATCACCCCGACGGGTGCACGGCCAACACGAAACGCCCATAGTGAACCGATCGTGTGATGGTCGGCACACTTTCAGGTAAAGACTGCATCAAATAGTTTGTGATACGGTTCACGAGAACCCGAGATATATTGGGGCGGCCCCGACGAGACCGGCCGCCCTGGTGAGGTGCGCCTCTTCGTCTCCGTGCGCCTCGCGTCCGGATCAGGGCCATCGCTCGACGATCGTAATGCCACGCCCCCAATTCCGCCGGAGGAGCTGCCGCCATGCAGTCCAACGACGCCCGCACACTGCTTCACTGCGCCCTGCCCACCGCTGCCGCGGGTGTGGCGGGGATCGCGGTCAGTGCCGCCGTTGCCGGCGGCAAGGGTGCGCTCGGTGCCGCCTTCGGTGCTCTTCTCGTCCTGCTGTTCATGGGCGGTGGCCTTCTGGCGCTTCTGTGGAGCGCGCGCTCCTGGCCCCACCTGTTCCAGATGATGGGTCTGCTGGTCTACACCACGCAGATCCTGATCCTGATGGTGGTGATGACCGCGCTCCGCGGTACGTCGGCGTTCAACTCCAAGTGCTTCGCCTTCACGCTGCTCGCCGCCACTTTGGTGTGGATGGCAGCGCAGGTGCGTTCCCATATGAAGGCCAAGGTCCTTTACGTGGAGCCGGATTCCGCCCGGCCGCAATCGTGAGCTGTAGGGCCAGCGTAAGGAGACCTCCGCTCATTTGCTATGGTCTCGCCACAACTGCGGCAGAGCTGGCGCGGGAGGCGGCCGTGCCTGTGAAGCCATACGGCTCGGAGCCCAGCCGCCGCCCCCAAATCCGCAAGTCCAGTCCAGTGCCGCTCCGCGGACATCGACCGCGCCGACACATCGAGGTTGCCGTACCCATGCGCCACGTTGAAGGAGCTCGCGGTGAGTAACGCCCAGACGCTCGCCTTCGAGACCGATTGCCACATTTTTGAAGGGTGCGGTTTCCCGACCCCCGGCCTGCACTCCTTCCTCTTCAAGCCGATTTTCACCGTCGGCGGCTTCGAGTTCAACAAGCCGATGCTGCTGGCCCTGGTGAGTTCGGTCGTCGTCGTCGGCTTCTTCTGGGCCGCCTTCAACAAGCCGAAGCTGATCCCCGGCAAGCTCCAGATGGTCGCCGAGATCGGTTACGACTTCGTGCGTCGCGGGGTCGTCTACGAGACGCTCGGCAAGAAGGAGGGCGAGAAGTACGTCCCTCTCATGGTCTCGCTGTTCTTCTTCATCTGGATCATGAACCTCTGGTCGATCGTTCCGCTCGCCCAGTTCCCGGTGACCTCGGTCATCGCCCTTCCGGCGGGCCTCGCGGCGATCGTCTACATCCTCTGGGTGAGCGTGACCTTCAAGAGGCACGGCTTCATCGGCGGCTGGAAGAACATCACCGGCTACGACCGCTCGCTCGGCCCGGTCTTCCCGATGGTCATGTTCTTCGAGTTTCTCTCGAACATGATCATCCGGCCCTTCACCCACGCGGTCCGGCTCTTCGCCAACATGTTCGCGGGCCACGTCCTGCTGGTGATCTTCACCATCGCGAGCTGGTACCTCCTGAACGGCATCGGCATCGCCTACGCGGGTGTCTCGTTCGCGATGGTCATCGTGATGACGATCTTCGAGCTCTTCATCCAGGCGCTGCAGGCGTACGTCTTCATCCTGCTGGCCTCCAGCTACATCCAGGGCGCGCTCGCCGAGCACCACTGAGTACGCCTGGCCTCCCCCCCCCGATACATCCGGTGGCCAACCCCCACCGGCCCGTAAAAAGAAGGAAGTTACGGCATGTCCGCTCTCGAGACCCTCGCCGCGGTCAACATCCAGGGCCACTTCGGTGCGATCGGCTACGGCCTCGCCGCCATCGGCCCCGGCATCGGCGTCGGCATCATCTTCGGTAACGGCACGCAGGCCCTCGCCCGTCAGCCCGAGGCCGCCGGCCTCATCCGCCAGAACCAGATCCTCGGCTTCGTGCTCTGTGAGGCCCTGGCGCTCATCGGTCTGGTCATGGGCTTCGTTTACCCGACGTCTTCCTGATCCGGTCTCGTTGACGAGAAACTCCAACGGAAGGCACTGATGTGATCTCCCTGGTACAGCTGGCGTCGGAGGAGAAGCAAAATCCTCTGATCCCGGCAATCCCCGAGCTCGTCATCGGCCTGATCGCGTTCGTCATCGTCTTCGGCTTCTTCGCCAAGAAGTTCCTCCCGAACATCAACAAGGTTCTGGAAGAGCGCCGCGAAGCGATCGAAGGCGGCATCGAAAAGGCCGAGGCCGCTCAGACCGAGGCCCAGAGCGTTCTTGAGCAGTACAAGGCTCAGCTCGCCGAGGCCCGGCACGAGGCCGCGCGTCTGCGCCAGGAGGCGCAGGAGCAGGGCGCTCAGCTCATCGCCGAGATGCGGGCCGAGGGCCAGCGTCAGCGCGAGGAGATCGTCGCCGCCGGACACGCGCAGATCGAGGCCGACCGCAAGGCCGCCGCGCAGTCGCTGCGTCAGGACGTGGGCCAGCTGGCCACCGACCTGGCCGGCAAGCTCGTCGGTGAGTCCCTCGAGGACCACGCCCGGCAGAGCCGCACCATCGACCGCTTCCTCGACGAGCTCGAGCAGAAGGCCGAGGCGGCTCGATGACAGCGCACGGAGCCAGCCGCGAGGCACTGGCCGCCGCGCGTGAGCGTCTGGACGCGCTGACCGACAACACGTCGGTCGACGCGAAGCGGCTCGCGGACGAGCTGGCCGCGGTCACCGCGCTGCTGGGCCGCGAGGTCTCGCTGCGTCGGGTCCTGACCGACCCGGCGCAGTCCGGTGAGGCCAAGGCCGAGCTGGCCGGGCGCCTGCTGAGCGGCCAGGTGGGCGGCGAGACCGCCGACCTGGTGGCCGGCATGGTCCGCTCGCGCTGGTCGCAGTCGCGTGACCTGGTCGACGCTCTGGAGGAGCTGGCCAACCTCGCCGACCTGACCGGCGCGCAGAAGTCCGGCGCGCTGGACAACGTCGAGGACGAGCTCTTCCGGTTCGGCCGGATCGTCTCGTCCAGCACCGGCCTGCGAGCGGCCCTGACCGACCGCGCCGCCACGGGCACGGCCAAGAGCGAGCTGCTGCGCAGCCTGCTCGGCGGTCGCGCCGAGGACGTGACGGAGCGACTCGTCGCACGCCTTGTGACCGCGCCGCGCGGACGTAGCCTGGAAGAGGGACTCGAGTCCCTCTCCAAGCTGGCCGCGGACCGACGCAACCGCATGGTCGCCATCGTCACCTCCGCCGTTCCGCTCACGGACCAGCAGAAGCAGCGTCTCGGCGCCGCGCTGGTCAAGGTGTACGGACGGCAGATGCACCTCAACCTCGACGTGGACCCCGAGATCCTCGGCGGGATCAGGGTCCAGGTCGGCGACGAGGTCATCAACGGCTCCATCGCGGACCGCATCGAGGAAGCCGGCCGCCGCGTGGCCGGCCAGTAACTCAACACGCACGAACTACGGCCCTAGTTGGGCCGTGCAGAGGATTCCTGGGGGCTGACCCCAGACCCCCCAAGAAAACTTCGGGCCCAACAAGGAGAGCAGGGAACCCAGATGGCGGAGCTCACGATCCGGCCGGAGGAGATCCGGGACGCGCTGGAGAACTTTGTCCAGGCGTACAAGCCGGACGCGGCCTCGCGCGAGGAGGTCGGTACGGTCACCGTCGCCGGCGACGGTATCGCCAAGATCGAGGGTCTGCCCTCGGCCATGGCGAACGAGCTGCTGAAGTTCGAGGACGGATCTCTCGGCCTCGCGCTGAACCTCGAAGAGCGCGAGATCGGCGCGGTCGTCCTCGGCGAGTTCAGCGGTATCGAGGAAGGCCAGCCGGTCAGCCGTACCGGCGAGGTCCTGTCGGTCGCCGTGGGCGAGGGTTACCTCGGCCGCGTCGTCGACCCGCTCGGCAACCCGATCGACGGTCTCGGCGACATCGAGACCAGCGGACGTCGCGCCCTCGAGCTGCAGGCACCGGGCGTCATGGCCCGTAAGTCGGTCCACGAGCCGATGGAGACCGGCTACAAGGCCGTCGACGCGATGACCCCGATCGGCCGTGGCCAGCGTCAGCTGATCATCGGTGACCGCCAGACCGGCAAGACCGCCATGGCCGTCGACACGATCATCAACCAGCGCGACAACTGGCGCTCGGGCGACGTGAACAAGCAGGTCCGCTGCATCTACGTCGCCATCGGTCAGAAGGGCTCCACCATCGCCTCCGTGCGTGGTGCGCTCGAAGAGGCCGGCGCGCTGGAGTACACGACCATCGTCGCCGCCCCGGCGTCCGACCCGGCCGGCTTCAAGTACCTGGCGCCGTACACCGGCTCGGCCATCGGCCAGCACTGGATGTACGAGGGCAAGCACGTCCTCATCGTCTTCGACGACCTCTCGAAGCAGGCCGACGCCTACCGCGCCGTGTCCCTGCTGCTCCGCCGCCCGCCGGGGCGCGAGGCCTACCCGGGTGACGTCTTCTACCTGCACTCGCGTCTCCTCGAGCGCTGCGCGAAGCTCTCCGACGAGCTGGGCAAGGGATCGATGACGGGTCTGCCCATCGTCGAGACCAAGGCGAACGACGTGTCGGCGTTCATCCCGACCAACGTCATCTCCATCACCGACGGCCAGTGCTTCCTGGAGTCGGACCTCTTCAACGCCGGTCAGCGCCCCGCGCTGAACGTCGGTATCTCCGTCTCCCGAGTCGGTGGTTCCGCGCAGCACAAGGCGATGAAGCAGGTCTCCGGCCGCCTGCGCGTGGACCTCGCCCAGTTCCGTGAGCTGGAGGCGTTCGCCGCCTTCGGTTCCGACCTGGACGCCGCGTCGAAGGCGCAGCTCGAGCGCGGCCAGCGCATGGTCGAACTGCTCAAGCAGCCGCAGTACGAGCCGATGGCCACCGAGGACCAGGTCGTCTCCGTGTGGGCCGGTACCACCGGTCGCATGGACGACGTGCCGGTGGGTGACATCCGCCGCTTCGAGAAGGAGCTCCTGGAGTACCTGCACCGCAAGGAGCAGGGCCTCATGACCTCCATCAAGGAGGGCGGCAAGATGTCGGACGACACCCTCCAGGCCGTCGGCGACGCCATCGTGGAGTTCAAGAAGCAGTTCGAGACCTCGGACGGGAAGCTTCTCGGCGAGGACGCTCCGGCCGCCGCCGGCAAGTGACGACGGAAGGGACCTGACTCATGGGAGCCCAGCTCCGGGTCTATAAGCGTCGCATCAAATCCGTCACCGCGACCAAGAAGATCACCAAGGCGATGGAGATGATCGCCGCCTCGCGTGTCGTCAAGGCGCAGCGCAAGGTGGCGGCCTCCACGCCGTACGCGACCGAGCTCACCCGCGCGGTCACGGCGGTCGGCACCGGCTCGAACACGAAGCACCCGCTGACGACCGAGGCGGAGACGGCGACCCGTACCGCGGTTCTGCTCCTCACGAGCGACCGTGGTCTGGCCGGCGCCTTCAACTCGAACGCCATCAAGGCAGCGGAGCAGCTGACCGCGCGCCTGGAGGCCGAGGGCAAGGAGGTCGACACGTACATCGTCGGCCGCCGTGGTCTGGCCCACTACAACTTCCGCGAGCGCAAGGTCGTGGAATCGTGGTCGGGCTTCACCGACGAGCCCACGTACGCGGATGCCAAGAAGGTCGCGGCGCCGTTGATCGAGGCGATCGAGAAGGAGACGGCGGAGGGCGGCGTGGACGAGCTCCACATCGTCTACACCGAGTTCGTCTCGATGATGACGCAGACGGCCATCGACGGCCGCCTGCTGCCGCTCAGTCTCGAAGAGGTCGCGGAGGAGAAGCCCGCCAAGGGCGAGATCCTTCCGCTGTACGACTTCGAGCCGTCGGCGGAGGACGTCCTCGACGCCCTGCTGCCGCGCTACGTCGAGAGCCGTATCTACAACGCGCTGCTCCAGTCGGCTGCCTCCAAGCACGCCGCCACGCGCCGCGCGATGAAGTCGGCGACCGACAACGCCGGGGACCTGATCAACAGCCTCTCCCGGCTTGCCAACGCGGCCCGCCAGGCCGAAATCACCCAGGAAATCAGCGAGATCGTCGGCGGCACAGCAGCGCTGGCCGACGCGACCGCGGGGAGTGACAAGTAATGACGACCACTGTTGAGACGGCCGTTGCCACGGGCCGCGTCGCCCGGGTGATCGGCCCGGTCGTCGACGTGGAGTTCCCCGTCGACGCGATGCCGGAGATCTACAACGCCCTGCATGTCGAGGTCGACGACCCGGAGACCGCGGGCGGCCGCAAGACGCTGACCCTCGAGGTCGCCCAGCACCTGGGTGACGGCGTGGTCCGCGCGATCTCGATGCAGCCCACCGACGGCCTGGTCCGCCAGGCCCCGGTCAAGGACACCGGCAAGGGCATCTCGGTGCCCGTCGGTGACGTCACCAAGGGCCGGGTGTTCAACACCCTCGGTGAGGTGCTGAACGACGACCCGTCCACGGTCGCCGACGCCGAGCGCTGGACGATCCACCGCAAGGCCCCGGCCTTCGACCAGCTCGAGTCCAAGACCGAGATGTTCGAGACCGGCCTGAAGGTCGTCGACCTTCTCACCCCGTACGTCAAGGGTGGAAAGATCGGTCTGTTCGGTGGTGCCGGTGTCGGCAAGACCGTGCTGATCCAGGAAATGATCGTCCGTGTGGCCAAGCTGCACGACGGTGTCTCCGTCTTCGCCGGTGTCGGCGAGCGCACCCGTGAGGGCAACGACCTCATGGTCGAGATGGAGGAAGCCGGCGTTCTGGACAAGACCGCGCTGGTCTTCGGCCAGATGGACGAGCCGCCGGGCACGCGTCTGCGCGTCGCCCTGGCCGGTCTGACCATGGCGGAGTACTTCCGCGATGTGCAGAAGCAGGACGTGCTGTTCTTCATCGACAACATCTTCCGCTTCACGCAGGCCGGTTCCGAGGTCTCGACCCTGCTCGGCCGCATGCCCTCCGCGGTGGGTTACCAGCCGAACCTGGCCGACGAGATGGGTCTCCTCCAGGAGCGCATCACCTCGACCCGCGGTCACTCGATCACCTCGATGCAGGCGATCTACGTCCCCGCGGACGACCTGACCGACCCGGCCCCGGCCACCACCTTCGCCCACCTCGACGCGACGACGGTTCTCTCCCGTCCGATCTCCGAGAAGGGCATCTACCCGGCCGTGGACCCGCTGGACTCCACGTCCCGCATCCTGGACCCGCGCTACATCGCGCAGGACCACTACGACGCCGCCATGCGCGTCAAGGGAATCCTGCAGAAGTACAAGGACCTCCAGGACATCATCGCGATCCTCGGCATCGACGAGCTCAGCGAGGAAGACAAGCTCGTCGTCGCCCGTGCCCGTCGCGTGGAGCGCTTCCTGTCCCAGAACACCCACGCCGCCAAGCAGTTCACCGGTGTGGATGGTTCGGACGTGTCCCTCGACGAGTCGATCGCGGCCTTCAACGCGATCTGCGACGGCGAGTACGACCACTTCCCGGAGCAGGCGTTCTTCATGTGCGGTGGTCTCGAGGACCTCAAGAAGAACGCCAAGGAGCTCGGCGTCTCCTGAGCCGCGTAGCTCATCCGCGCGAAGGGGCGGGTTGCACCCCGCAGGGGCCGTGTCCCGCCCCTCCGCGTACGCCCACTAGAATTTGACCCAACACCCGGCGAAGCCGCCGGGTGGTGACCCGAGGAGCCACCCTTGGCTGCTGAGCTGCATGTCGAGCTGGTCGCCGCGGACCGCAGCGTCTGGTCCGGCGAGGCCACCCTGGTCGTCGCGCGCACCACGTCCGGCGACATCGGCGTCATGCCCGGTCACCAGCCGCTGCTCGGTGTGCTGGAGTCGGGCCCGGTGACCATTCGTACGAGTGGCGGCGGCACCGTCGTCGCCGCCGTCCACGGAGGTTTCATCTCCTTCGCGGACGACAAGCTGTCGCTGCTGGCCGAGATCGCGGAGCTGTCCGACGAGATCGACGTCCAGCGTGCGGAGCGGGCGCTGGAGCGCGCGAAGTCGGAGGCCGACGACGCCTCCGCCGAGCGGCGCGCCGACGTCCGACTGCGTGCGGTGGCGGCGCGCTGACCCCAGCGCGCGGCGTAACGTGACTCAGCGCGGCCAGGTCCGGGAACATTCCGGACCGGGTCGCGGCTGAGGCAATGCGGGTGCAATGTATTGGTCCGTTGTCGGTCGGTTGGCCGACAGTAGAGGCGAGGAGGTCGGTGCCGATGATCCTCACTCTGCTCGTGTGCGGACTTGCGTTGATCGCGCTGGTGTTGGTGGGGCTCTTCGTCTTCGGGTTGCGGCGCCGGCTGATCCAGCGTTCCGGCGGCACCTTCGACTGCTCCCTGCGCTGGGACGCGCCCGAGAAGGGCGACACCTCCGGCAAGGGCTGGGGGTATGGAGTCGCCCGCTACAACGGCGACCGCGTCGAGTGGTACCGCGTCTTCTCCTACGCTCCCCGGCCGCGCCGGGTCCTTGAGCGTTCATCCATCGAGGTCGTCGACCGCCGCGCCCCGGACGGCGAGGAGGAGCTGGCCCTGCTCTCCGACGCCATCGTCCTCGGCTGCCTGCACCGTGGCGTCCGCCTGGAGCTGGCGATGAGCGAGGACGCGCTGACGGGTTTCCTGGCCTGGCTGGAGGCGGCGCCTCCCGGGCAACGGGTGAATGTGGCCTGACCGGTCATGCACGGCCCGCGGATATGAAGAAGCCGGGAAGATGGGGGGCGATCCCATCTTCCCGGCTTCGTTCCGTGGACGGCGCTTACTTCAGGCCGTCATTGATGGCGCTCACCAGCTCACCGTTGCTGGTGTCCCCGCTGAACTCCCAGAAGAACGCCCCGCCCAGACCCTGCTGCTTGGCCCAGGCCATCTTGGAGCGGATCGTCTCCGGGGTGTCGTACGACCACCAGTTCGTACCGCAGTGGGCGTACGCGGTGCCGGCGATCGTCCCGTTCGCGGGGCAGGAGTTCTTCAGGACCTTGTAGTCCTCGATGCCCGCCTCGTAGGTGCCCGGCGCCGCGCCGGTCGCGGTGCCGCCCGGCTCCTTCTGGGTGACGCCGGTCCAGCCACGTCCGTAGAAGCCGATGCCGAGCAGCAGCTTGGCGGACGGCACACCCTTGGCCTTCAGCTTGGAGATCGCGGCCGCGGAGTTGAAGCCCTCCTGCGGGATGCCGGCGTAGGAGGTGAGCGGGGAGTGCGGGGCCGTCGGGCCCTTGGCCGCCCACGCGCCGAAGAAGTCGTACGTCATGACGTTGTACCAGTCGGCGTACGGGGCCGCGCCGCCGTAGTCCGCGGCGTCGATCTTGCCGCCGTCGGAGCCGTCCGCGGTGATGGCCGCGGTGACGAGGTTCTTGGTGCCGAACTCGTTGCGGAAGGCCTGCATCATCGTCTTGAAGACGGCCGGGCCCGAGGTGTCGCAGGACAGGCCGCAGGCGTTCGGGTACTCCCAGTCCAGGTCGATGCCGTCGAAGACGTCGGCCCAGCGCGGGTCCTCCACGAGGTCGTGGCAGGACTTGGCGAAGGCCGCCGGGTTCTTCATGGCGTCGGTGAAGCCGCCGGACCAGGTCCAGCCGCCGAAGGACCAGAGGATCTTGATGTTCGGGTACTTGGCCTTCAGCTTGCGCAGCTGGTTGAAGTTGCCGCGCAGGGGCTGGTCCCAGGTGTCGGCGACGCCGTCCACCGACTGGTCGGCGGTGTACGCCTTGTCGATCGCCGCGTAGGAGTCGCCCATGGTGCACTTGCCGTTCTGGACGTTCCCGAAGCTGTAGTTGATGTGGGTGATCTTCCCGGCCGAGCCGGAGGTCGCGATGTTCTTCGCGTGGTAGTTGCGTCCGTAGACGCCCCACTCGGTGAAGTAGCCGAGCTTGACCTTGTCACCGGGGCCGGGACCCGGGTCGCCGCCGCCTCCCGTGGTGCGCACCTTGACGGCGCCGCTGACCGGGCCGGTCTGGTCGGCGGTGTCACGGGCCTGCACGGTGTACGAGTAGTCGGTGCCGGCGGTCAGGTCCTTGTCGGTGTACGCGGTGTCCGTGACCGTGGCGACCTTGGCGCCGTCGCGCAGGACGTCGTAGTTCTTGACGCCCTTGTCGTCGGTGGCGGCCTTCCAGGACAGCTTCACGGACGTGTTGGTGACGTCGGAGGCGGTCGGGGCGCCGGGCGCGCTCGGCGGGTTGTCGCCGGGGACGCTGCCGCCGTCGCAGCTGCCGCCGTTGAGCGAACATTTGGACGGGGGCGCCGGAGCCGGTGCCGTTGAAGCCGAAGGAGACCGAGGCGCCGGGGGCGAGCGTCCCGTTCCAGCCGAGGTTCTTGGCACTCCAGCGGGTGCCGGAGTTGGTGACGGTGGCGTCCCAGGCGGAGGTCACCTTGGTGTCGGCGGGGAAGTCCCACTGGACGTTCCACGAGCTGAGCGTCGTGGTGCCGGTGTTCTTGATGGTCCACTTGCCCTCGAAGCCGCTGCCCCAGTCCTGGGTCTTGGCGTACGTGGCGGTGGCCTCGGAGGCGGCCTGGGAGGCGGTTTGGGGGGCCGCCTCGGCGGGGGCGCCGAGGGCGACCAGGGTGGCGAGCGGGAGCAGCAGCGTGGTCAGTCCGGCCACGGCTCGATGTCTGATGCTGAGTCCTGAGCGGGTGTCGCTCTGTGTGAAGCGCACGAGGTGCTCCTCGGGTGAGATCCGGGGGTCTGAGGGGTGGGACCCTGCGCCGCCCGTGAGCACGTGGACACGTGGGGGAGTGCTCACCGCAGTGCGGCGAGAATAGAAAGGTCTGGACCAGCGGTCAAGAGGTCTGTACCAATGGCCGAAATGTTACGGTCCGGCGCGATCCCGCCCCCGATCAAACCCCCAACTCCTGCGCGAGCACGGCCGCTTGGACCCGGCTGCGCAGCTCCAGCTTGCCGAGCATCCGGCTCACGTGCGTCTTCACCGTCGCCTCCGCCATGCTGAGGCGGTCGGCGATCTCCGCGTTCGACAGCCCCTCCCCGATGCAGGCCAGCACCTCGCGCTCGCGCCGCGTGAGGCTCTCCAGGATGGCCGGGTCCGGCGCGTTCTCCCTGCGCGCGGCCTGCCGCGGGGGGGCGAACTCGGCGATCAGGCGGCGGGTGACGGCCGGGGCGATCAGCCCCTCGCCGCGCGCGACCGTACGGACGCCCTCGATGAGGTCCTTCGCCTCGGTGTTCTTCAAAAGGAAGCCGCAGGCACCCGCGCGCAGCGCCCCGAAGACGTACTCGTCGAGGTCGAAGGTGGTCAGCACAAGGACGTCCGCGAGTTCCTCGGCGACGACCTGGCGCGTCGCCGACACCCCGTCCAGGCGTGGCATCTGTATGTCCATCAGGACCAGGTCGGGGCGCAGCTCGCGGGCGAGGGCCACGGCCTGCTCGCCGTCCGCCGCCTCGCCGACCACCTCGATGTCGGGGGCGCTGCGCAGGATCAGGACCAGTCCCGCGCGTACGGCGGACTGGTCCTCGGCGACCAGCACTCGGATCATTCCTTGGCTCCTTCGTCCGCGGGGTCGACGGGCAGGGTCACGGAGACGGTCCAGACCTTGCCGCCGCCCTCGCTCTGTGGGCTGGTCTCGGGGCCCGACTCGAAGGTGCCGCCGAGCAGTTCGGTGCGCTCGCGCATGCCGACGAGGCCGGCTCCCGAGCCGGGGGCGCGGGGCCCGGCGGGATCGTCGTACGGGCTGGTGACGCGGACCCGCAGGGCGCGCGGCTCCTGGGTGAGGGTGACGGTGACCCGGCCGGGGGAGGCGTGCTTGAGGGCGTTCGTCAGGGACTCCTGCACGATGCGGTACGCCGCGAGCTCGACCGGCGCGGGCAGCTTCGGGCCGTCCGCGGCGCGGGCGTCGTCGAGCGTGACGTCGAGGCCGTTGGTACGGGCGGTGTCGAGCAGGGCGGCCAGCCCGTCCAGGGTGGGGGAGGCGGCCGGCTCCAGGTCGCCGCTGTCGTCGCGCAGGATGCCGATGAGGCGGCGCATCTCGGCGAGGCCCTGGACGCTGTTCTCCCGGATCACGGCGAGGGCGTCCTTGCTGGTCGCCGGGTCGTCCAGGGAGAGCGCGGCCGTGGAGTGGATGGCGATCGCCGAGAGGTGGTTGGCGACCATGTCGTGCAGTTCGCGGGCCATCCGGGCGCGCTCCGCCGTGACGGCCTGGACGCGGTCCATCTCGGCGAGCAGCGCGGTCTGTTCGGCCCGCAGCTTGGCCGCGGCGGCGGCCTCGCGGTGGTTGCGCACCAGGACACCGGTGGCGGCGGGCCCGAACGAGACGATGCCGGTCAGCACACCGGCGAGCACCGCCTCGGGCTCGCGCCACCACGCGAGGAAGCCGAGCGTCACCGCGACCGTGATGGCGCCGGTGGTCAGCGGGATGCGGCGGGCTGCGGCCGGGGTGCCGTAGACGACGGCGGCGTACATGATGTCCGTGAACATCATCACCGAGGCGAGGTTGCCGGATGTGAACTGGTCGAACACCAGCGCGCACGTGGCGAGGACCAGGGCGGTCTGGGGCATGGTGCTGCGCAGCAGTTCGAGCGCCGCCAGAGCGAAGAGCGGGAGCAGCGCCCACGCGGCGCCGAGCAGCCGGTCCGTCTGCATGTGCAGCGCCGAGCGCCCACAGGGCGAGCCCGCTGGCCAGGCTGACGACGGCGATCTGTACGTCGATGCGGCTGCGGGCGGGGCAGGGGCGGGGCCATGCCCTCCATCCAACACGCAGCGGGGGCCGCCCGCCTGATCCTGAGGGAGGAACCGCCCGCTACATCGAAGGATGCAGTGCCACTTCGTCACTGGCGACGATGATCCGCGCCCGGTCCGGCGGGAGCCTGGAGGGGTGACCGAGAGGAGCGAGCCGTGATCGTCACACTGATCATCATCTGCGAGGTCGGCTTCTGGGTGCTGCTGGCCGCGGGCCTCGCCGCCCGCTATCTGCTGCGCAAACCGCGCCTCGGCCTCGCCATCCTGCTGTGCGAGCCGCTCCTCGAGGTCCTGCTGCTCGTCGTGACCGCCGTCGACCTGAAGAACGGCGCCGACCCGAGCTGGAAGCACGGCCTGGCCGCCGTCTACATCGGCTACACCGTGGGCCACGGCCACCGCACGGTCAAGTGGCTGGACGGCCACGCGGCGCACCGCTTCGACGGCGCGCCGCTCCCGCGCCCGCCCCGCTACGGCCGGGCCCGGGCCCTGCACGAGGCGAAGGTCTGGCTCGGCACCCTGGTCGCGGCGGCCGTCGCGAGCGCACTGCTGCTGCTCGCCATGTGGTACGTCGACGACCCGGGCCGCACCACGTCGCTGAAGGACTGGCTGCACACCGCCTGGCGGGCGGCCACCATCCACGGCGTGGTCGCGCTCACCTACGCGCTGTTCCCGAAGCGCGCCCCGGCCCCGCGGGAGCGGGACGAGGACCGGCCCCTCACCAAGGTCTGACGGCGCCTACCGCTCGCCGCCCGGCACCCACAGCACGTCCCCGACCTCCTTGTTGGCCGTACGGGCCAGGATGAACAGGAGGTCGGAGAGGCGGTTGAGGTAGGTGGCCGTCAGCGGGTTCATGGTCTCGCCGTGGGTCTCGAACGCCGCCCAAGTGGACCGCTCGGCCCGCCGCACCACCGTGCACGCCTGGTGCAGCAGTGCCGCGCCCGGCGTGCCGCCCGGCAGGATGAAGCTGCGCAGCTTCTCCAGCTCTTCGAGGAAGCGGTCGCAGTCGGCCTCCAGCTTGTCGATGTACGACTGCTCGACGCGCAGCGGCGGATACTTCGGGTCCTCGACGACCGGCGTGGACAGGTCGGCGCCCACGTCGAAGAGGTCGTTCTGGACCCGGACGAGAACCTTCACGACCTCCTCGTCGAGCCCGCCGAGCGCGATCGCCGTGCCGATGGCCGCGTTGGCCTCGTTGGCGTCGGCGTACGCCGCGATCCGCGGGTCGGTCTTGGCGGTGCGGCTCATGTCCCCGAGGGCGGTCGTGCCCTGGTCGCCGGTCCTGGTGTAGATGCGCGTCAGATTGACCATGCGGGCCAGCGTAGAGGGGGACGCCGACGAGGTGAGCCGAGGCGTCGCCGCCCGGGGGGTCAGAAGGGCATGCGCCCCCGGGCGCGGCGGCCGGCGGACCCGCTGCGGCCCACCGCCTTGGAACTGCTGCGGAAGGGCTTGCTGAAGAGGCGGCCCAGGATTCCGGGGGCCTTGCCGCCGGCGCGCGAACCGGCTCCCAGGGTGCGCTGGGTGCCGCGTTCGGGGTGGCGGGACAGGCGGGGGACGAAGAAGGCGAGGACGGCCAGGACGACGCAGACGGCGACGATACCGACAACCATCATGAGGGGCTCCCTGAGGTGGGGTACGCCTTCCGTCTGCCCCCGCGGCCCCGGCCCATGCGCCGACCGCCGGCGCCCGTGGGGGCGGGGGTACAGTCGGCTCGCCGCTCAGCCCGTGCCGGACCGGGCGCCGCGGCCCGACGTTGCCTCGTGGTGTTCCGGCCAGGGAATGCCATGACCGGTACGCAGGAGTCCCCCGAGCTGACCTCGGACGCCACCGGAGGGCCGGGGAGCCCGTCCGCGACGGACCGCCTCGCGCGGATACGCCGGCGTCTGGAGCGGCTGATCGGCATCGCGGCGACCGAGGGCAACGCGCTGACCGTCCTGCGCAACGGCGACGAGATATTCGCCGCCATGCTGGCCGCCATCGGGTCCGCCGAGCACACGGTCGACATGATGACCTTCGTCTACTGGAAGGGCGACATCGCCCGCCGGTTCGCCGACGCCCTCGCGGAGCGGGCCCGCGCCGGGCTGCGGGTGCGGCTGCTGCTCGACGGCTTCGGCAGCCGGCTGATCGAGGCCGAGCAGCTGCGGGTGATGGAGCGGGCCGGGGTGCAGGTGGCGTGGTTCCGCAAGCCGCTGCATCTGTCGCCCCTCAAGCAGAACCACCGCTGCCACCGCAAGGTCCTCGTCGTCGACGAGGAGACCGCCTTCACCGGCGGGGTGGGCATCGCCGAGGAGTGGTGCGGCGACGCCCGTAACCCCGACGAGTGGCGCGACACCCACGTCGAGGTGCGGGGCCCCGCGGTGGACGGCATCGCCGCGGCGTTCGCGCAGAACTGGGCCGAGTGCCACGGCGAACTCTTCGACGGCCGGGACCGGTTCATCGGGCACCGCCCGCAGGGCGACGCCGTCGTGCAGGTGGTGCGCGGTTCGGCCAGCTTCGGCTGGCAGGACATGCAGACCCTGATCCGCGTCATGCTCGAGTCCGCCGAGGACCGCTTCCGGCTGGCCACGGCCTACTTCTCGCCGGACGCGTACTTCGTCGAGCTGCTCTGCGCCACCGCGCGGCGCGGCGTCGAGGTGGAGATCCTGCTGCCCGGCCCGCACACCGACAAGCGGGTCTGCCGGCTGGCCGGGCAGCACCACTACGAGGACCTCATCCGCTGCGGGGTGCGGATCTACGAATACCAGCCGACGATGATGCACGCCAAGGTCATCACCGTCGACGGCGTCGCCGCGCTGATCGGCTCGACCAACTTCAACCGGCGCTCCCTCGATCACGACGAGGAGGTCATGCTCGCCGTCCTGGACCAGGAGTTCACCGCGACCCTGGACGCGCACTACGACGAGGACGTCAGGGCCAGTGAACTGATCCGGCGGGGCCGGTGGAAGAGACGCTCCCTCGTCCAGCGGGCCCGTGAGATGAGCGTCCAGCCCCTGCGCCGCTTCCTGTGACGCGCCCACACTGACGCGCCCACAGCGCCGTGGCCGCGTGCCGGACGTGACGCGTTCTCGTCACGCCCCTGCCTTCTTGTAGACGCGGGTGCCCACCGCCACGGACAGCAGCACGAAGGCGAGCGCCATCAGCACGCCGTACAGCATGGTCGTGGAGGCGTAGTCGCCCACGTAACCGGCCCGCACCGCGTCCACGAGGTAGCGGAACGGCATGAAGTGCGACAGGACGTCCAGCCAGGTGGGCGCGAGCGCCATCGGCAGCATCAGGCCCGACAGCAGCACCGAGGGCAGGCTGATGGCGTTCACGGCGGGCCCGAACTCGTGGGCCCTGGCGACCTTCATGCCCAGCGCGTACGAGAGCGAGGCGAGCGACGCGCTGAGCAGCGCCACGAACGCGAACCCGATGAGCACACCGCCGAGCGGCGCCCTGAGCCCCATCACCAGCGCGGCGAGCACCAGCAGCACCGCCTGGAAGACGAAGAGCGCGGCGTCGCGCAGGATGCGGCCGAGCAGCAGCGCGAGGCGGCTGACGGGCGTCACCCGCATCCGCTCCACCACGCCGAACTGCTTCTCGATGATGAGCGCGAAGCCGCTGAACGTCGCGCCGAACAGGCCGAGTTGGAGCAGCAGCCCGGGGACGAGCACCTGCCAGGAGTCGCCCTTCGAGCCGAGCGGCAGATCGGTCAGGAGCGGTCCGAAGAAGAGCAGGTAGAGCAGGGGCGTCAGGACGCCGAAGAGGATCTGGAACTTGGAGCGCAGGGTCTGCCGGGCGTACCGCCCGAAGATCAGCGCGGTGTCGGAGAGCAGTGCGGGCATCGGTGGGGTCCTGGGGTGTCAGACGGCGAGGGGAGCCGTGTCCTTGGGGGCGAGGTCGCGCCCGGTGATGGCGAGGAAGGTGTCCTGGAGCGTGGCGTCGATCGAGCCGCCGTACCGGAGCTTGAGCGCGCTCGGCGTGCCCTCGGCGGCCACGACGCCCTTGTCGACGACGACCAGGCGGTCGGAGAGCGCGTCGGCCTCGTCGAGGTAGTGCGTGGTGAGGAAGACCGTCGTGCCGTGCTCGTCGCGCAGCCGCCGCACCAGCGCCCACAGGTCGGCGCGGCTGCCCGGGTCGAGCCCGGTGGTCGGCTCGTCGAGGAAGAGCACCTGGGGCCGGTGGGTGAGCCCCATGGCGATGTCGAGCCGCCGCCGCTGACCGCCGGAGAGGGTGGCGCAGGCCCGTTCCATCAGCTCCGTGAGCCCGAGGTCCCGCGCCAGTTCGTCGGCGCGGGCGGCGGCCTGTTCTTTCGTCAGGCGGTAGAGGCGCCCCTGGGTGACCAGTTCCTCGCGTACGGAGATGTTGGGGTCGACGCCTCCGGACTGGGCGACGTAACCGATCTTCTCCCGTACGCCGGCGGGGTCCCGGAGCAGGTCGTGGCCCGCGACGCGTGGCGGCGCCGCCGGTCGCGCGAGCAGGGTGGTGAGCATGCGCAGCGTGGTGGTCTTGCCCGCGCCGTTGGGCCCGAGGAAGCCGAGGATCTCGCCCGGCTGGACGGTGAGGTCGATGCCGCGCACGGCCTCGACGGCGCCGTTCTTCGTCGCGAAGGTCCGGGCGAGCCCGGCGGTGCTGATGATTGCCATGGTGACCACAAAAACAGAGTCCATGAAATTTTGCAATCCCACCAAGTTTTCAAGGGGTCTAAGATGGCGGCATGACTGAGGGGCTCAGGGAGCGCAAGAAGAGGCAGACAAAGCAGCGCATCTCGGATATCGCGACCGGGCTCTTCTTGGAGCGCGGCTTCGTCACGGTGACGATCGCCGACATCGCCGAGGCCGCCGACGTCTCCGTCAACACGGTCTACAACTACTTCCCGGCCAAGGAGGACCTCTTCCTCGACCGGGGCGCGGACGCCGTCGACCGGCTCTCCCGCTACGTGCGCGGCCGCCGCGACGGCGAGTCCGCCGCCGACGCGGTCCTGCGCGAACTGCGCGCCGACGTCGAAGGGCTCTCGCCGGGCGTCGGGCTCTTCCCCGGCTGGGCCGACTTCATGAAGGTCATCACCGAGGCGCAGCCGCTGCGCTCCCGCCTCTGGGCCATCCAGCAGGAAGCCCTCGACCACCTCACCAGGACCCTCGCCGAGGAGACGGACGCGGCCGAGGGCGACCCGCTGCCCGCGCTCGTCGCCGGCCAGCTCTCCTGGATTCACGGCACGCTCATGAGCTGGATCGCGAGAGATGACCAAGGGCCGCGAGGCCGCCGAGGTCTCCCGGGAGGCGCTCGCCCTGCTCGACCAGATGGAGTCCCTCCTCGGCGAGAAGGTGCTCAACTACGCGGTGCGCGCCGCCAAGTGACGCGTGAGGGGGCGCGCCGGTGTGATGTCCGTCAGTTGAGACGTGACGCGCATCTCTTCGCGGCCACAGGCGCCCTCGTGGCCGCTAATGTCCGCTCCAGAGGCATACGTAAACAGCGTGCAAGCCAAGCGTGACAAGCGGTAGGGGAGTCGGAACAGTGGCACGGAAGCTCGCCGTCATCGGAGCCGGACTCATGGGGTCCGGCATCGCACAGGTCTCCGCCCAGGCGGGCTGGGACGTCGTCCTGCGCGACGTCACCGATGAGGCCCTGACCCGTGGCACCGACGGGATCAAGGCGTCGTACGACAAGTTCGTCGGCAAGGGCAAGCTCGCCGCCGACGACGCCGAGGCCGCGCTCGCGCGGATCACGACCACCACCGACCTGGACGCCGTCGCCGACGCGGACATCGTCGTCGAGGCCGTCTTCGAGAAGCTCGAGGTCAAGCACGAGATCTTCCGCACGCTGGACAAGCTCGTGCGCGACGACGCGGTGCTTGCCTCCAACACCTCCGCCATCCCGATCACCAAGATCGCGGCCGTGACGGAGCGCCCGGAGCGCGTCGTGGGCGCCCACTTCTTCTCGCCGGTCCCGATGATGCAGCTGTGCGAACTGGTGCGCGGCTACAAGACCAGCGACGAGACCCTCGCCCGGACCCGCGAGTTCGCCGAGTCCGTCGGCAAGACCTGCATCGTCGTCAACCGCGACGTCGCCGGGTTCGTGACGACCCGTCTGATCTCCGCGCTCGTCGTCGAGGCCGCCAAGCTCTACGAGTCGGGTGTCGCCACCGCCGAGGACATCGACATCGCCTGCAAGCTCGGCTTCGGCCACGCCATGGGCCCCCTCGCGACCGCCGACCTCACCGGCGTCGACATCCTGCTCCACGCCACCAGCAACATCTACACGGAGTCCCAGGACGAGAAGTTCGCCCCGCCGGAGCTGATGCGCCGGATGGTTGACGCCGGTGACATCGGGCGCAAGAGCGGGCAGGGCTTCTACAAGCACTGAGTCCCACCCCACGCGTGCCGCTTACGCCTGCTGACGCCTCGTCCGACGATTCGTCGCCCTCCTGGGTCACCCCTCGGAGTGAATTCGGTATCGGTTCGCTTACAGACGGCAACTTCCTTGCCCATGCGGCAGTCAGTTGCTGTGACATACGCAGACGACTCACGGATCAGACGGCACAGCGGACACGGCACTCTCGGGGAGCGTATATGCACATCAAGGGCGACCAGGCCCAGCTGGTCGTCGGGGGCCGCCTCGACGTACGCAGCGCGGCGGACGCCCGTACGGTCCTGCACTCGGCCGTCGACGACGCGCCGGCGACCTGGTGCTGGACCTGTCCGAACTCGACTCGTGGGACGCCACGGGACTCGGCGTCATCATGGGCGCCCACCGCCGCGCCGGGCGGTGCGGGCGCAGGCTCGTCCTGCGCCACGTGCCGCCGCAGATGCAGCGCCTGCTGGTGGCGACGAGGCTGCACCGCATCCTCGCCATCGAGGGCGGCATCGGCGTCGAATCGCTCCCCAGGGCCTGAACCGGAACCGCGCGCGCAATCCTCACGAGACCGTGACGTCTCGGGCGGGACGGCACCCCGCCCTCTCGTAGATACTGTGCGAAGGTCTAGGGTTCGGTCGCCCACCGATAGACGAACCCGCACGGGGGCACCGGACCAGAAGCGACAGCGCAGTGTGCACGAAGGCCGGAGGGGGCTCTGCACACCACGCATCTGGGGGGCTTGACCATGGACCCGATGGACCCGACGAACCACAGGCCCGAGGAGTACGACCACGGCGGCACCGGCCACGACGGCACGGCGCGCCCGCCGCGGCCGCGCGACCCGCTGACGCCCGACTTCGGCCAGCCCGCGCCCGCGCTGGCCCGCACCGTCCGGCTTGTCTCGGGCGACTTCCTGCTCACCGTCAACCCCGTCGACGGCAGCGAGATCGAGCCCTGCCCGCCCGGGGAGCGGCCGGCCCGGCCCGCCAAGCGCACGGCCGACGAACTCGCCGACCTGCGCCGCGCCGCCGCGCCGCCCGTCCCGCCGGGCCCCGCCCTGCCGAGACTCCCTCTCCTGGAGCGCCAGGAAGAGCGTGAGCGCCTCGTACGGCTCCTCGCGCGCGGCCGCTCGGTCCGGCTCACCGGCCCCGCCGGATCGGGCCGCACAGCGCTGCTCGACGCCGTGGCGGACGACTGCGCGGGCCTCGCGCCCGACGGGGTCGTCCGGCTCTGCGGCTACCGCAAGACGCCCGGCGAACTGCTGCACGACCTCTTCGCCGCCGTTCACAGCGCGCCCCTGTACCGCCCCGAGCGCTCCCAGCTGCTCGAACTCGTCCACGACATCGGCGCGGTCGTCATCCTCGACGACCTGGAGTTCGGCGGCGCCGGCCTCGACGAACTGCTCGACGCGACACCCGAGTGCGCCTTCCTCCTCTCCACGACGCCCGACGTCGCCGCCCCGTCCCCCGACTCCCGCCTGGAAGAGGTCTTCCTCGCTGGCCTCGGCCGCGGCAGCACCCTGGAGCTGCTGGAGCGCGCCGTCGGCCGCGTCCTCGACGACGAGGAGGCCAACTGGGCGGGCGACCTGTGGTTCGAGTCGGAGGGCCTGCCCCTGCGCTTCGTCCAGGCGGGTCGCCCTGCTGCGCCAGCGCGACCAGCTCCGCGCCGACCCGCACGCCTTCGAGGAGAACGGCTACTCGCTCCAGACCTCCACCCAGACCCCCACCCAGGCCGCCACCGACGCGCCCTTCGACGCGCCCTCGGACGACGGCGACGCCGACATCCCGCTGCCCTCGCTCGCCGACGGAGCCGCGCCCGCCGCTCTGCTCGCCTTCGCGCTCAGCCCCTCCGCCCGCGACACCCTGAAGTTCGCCGTCGCCCTCGGCGGCGAACTGCCGCACCAGGCCCACCTGCCCGCCCTGGTCGGCGACACCCACGCCGACGCGGCCCTCGCCGAGCTGGTCGGCTGCGCCCTGGTCACCGCCGTCGGCTCCCGCTACCGCCTCGCCGCCGGGGTGCGGCCCCAGCTGGAGGCTTCCGGGTACGCCGACGAGGCCGGCGAGCACGCCCGGACCGCCGGCCGGCACTACGCCTGGTGGGCCGGGCACCCCTCGGTCACCCCGGAGCGGGTGGCGGCCGAGGCGGACGCCGTGCAGGCCGCCCTGGCCGCCCTGGTCACCTCCGAGAGCGGCGCCGCCGTGCTGCTGGCCCGCACCGCGGCGCCCCGCCTTCGCCGGAGGGCTCCACTGGGGCGCCTGGGAACGCGCCCTGCGGTCCGGCCAGGAAGCGGCGCGCAACGCCGGGGAGGTCGCCGAAGAGGCGTACTTCCACCACGAGTTGGGCATCCTCGCGCTTCTTGCGGCGGCCTGTTGGACCGGGCCCGCGCCGAGCTGGAGGCCTCCATCGGGCTGCGCGGCGCCCTCGCCGACAAGCGCGGCATGATCTCCGGGCGCCGGGCCCTGGCCCTGGTCGCGGACCGTTCGGGCGGCACACCGCCCGGCGGGCGCACGGCCGCGGGCGAGGAGGTTCCCGACGCGCGCCACGAGGAGTCCGCTTCGCCCTCCGGCGCGCCCCGGCCCGTCCTTCTGCGCCGCCCGCAGCGCCCGCCCGAGCCGGTCACTCTGGTCGCGGGCACGGCGGCCGTGCCCGGCGCGGGTCCGGCGCCGAGCCGCCGCTCCATCCTCAGCGGCACCCGGCGCAACCTCGTCGCCGCGGGCGCGGGCGCCCTGCTCGCCGCCGTCCTCGGCACCGTCGTCACGCTCGGCGCCACCTCCGACAACGACCGCCCCGAGCACGACCGGGTCAAGACGGAGCAGTCCGCGCGGGAGGACCGCGACGACGGCGGCCTCAGCGCCGACGAGCCCCCGGAGGACTCCACGAGCCGCCCCCGCGACCCCGGCAAGGACGGCGACGTCGGCACCGCCGACGACCCGAAGCCGTCCGCGAGCGGCGCCCCCTCCAGCAGGCCGAGCGCGAGCGGCGACCCCTCGGGGAAGCCCACGGACGAGCCCACCGGCGAACCGACGGACAAGCCGACCGGCAAGCCCACCGGCGAACCGACCGACAAACCGACGGACAAGCCGACCGACAAACCGACGGACAAGCCCACGGACAAGCCGACGGACCCGCCGACCACGCCGCCGACGAACCCGCCGACGACCGAGGCCCCGCCCTCCTCGCCCAACACGTCGACCTCGGCGAGCGGCCCGGCCGGCTCGCCGCCGGCCGCCTGAGGCGCTCGTACGTGTGACGTCTCTCGCGTAGGTGTGACGTCTCTCAGAACAGCCGCAGCTTGTCGTCCTCGATGCCGCGCAGCGCGTTGTAGTCCAGGATGGTGCAGCCGATGCCGCGGTCCGTGGCGAGGACGCGGGCCTGCGGCTTGATCTCCTGGGCGGCGAAGATGCCCTTGACGGGCGCCAGGTGCGGGTCGCGGTTCAACAGCTCGAGATAGCGGGTCAGTTGCTCGACGCCGTCGATCTCACCGCGCCGCTTGATCTCCACGGCGACCGTCTGCCCGTCGGCGTCCCGGCAGAGGATGTCGACCGGACCGATCGCCGTCATGTACTCGCGGCGGATGAGCGAGTATCCCTCACCGAGTGTCTCGATCCGGTCGGCGAGAAGCTCCTGAAGGTGTGCTTCCACGCCGTCCTTGATGAGGCCGGGGTCCACGCCCAGTTCGTGCGAGGAGTCGTGCAGGACTTCCTCCATCGTGATGATGAGTTTCTCGCCCGCCTTGTTCACGACGGTCCACACACCGGCGTCGTCCCCTGATCCCTCCTTCAGCGTGCAGGGCGGGGACATCCAGTTGAGGGGTTTGTAGGCCCTGTCGTCCGCGTGGATGGAGACGCTGCCGTCCGCCTTCACAAGGATCAGACGGGGGGCCGACGGGAGGTGGGCGGTGAGCCGGCCCGCGTAGTCCACGGAGCATCGGGCAATGACGAGACGCATGGGGCGCAACGCTACTCGACTCGGGGCGGTGCACGCGATTCGCCCGTCGGCGACCGGTGGGCCCTGTGGGGATCGTGCGACTTGTCCGCCGATGGACCCGTTCGATCCTGGCCGGTTATGCGCCCAATCTCCTGGTGCCGCCACCGCCCGTTGCCTACCGTAGAAGCGGGAGGTCGCCATCCGTGCACGCTGCGTATGCGGACTCCATCCCTGTCCGTAAGCCCTCGCTCGACGGGGGTGCGAGAGGAGAACCCATGTCGCTCGACGTCTCACCGGCACTGTTGGAACAGGCCGAGCGAGGCGAGGTGGACGAAGCAGCTTTCGTCGACTGCGTCCGGACCTCCCTGCCTTACGCATGGGAGATGATCAGCTCCCTGGTGGCCCAGCTGAAGGTCGACGGCGGAGAGTTCGCCGACAACCAGACGCCGCCCCCGGACGAGCAGGCACGTGGACAGCTGCTGCGCGCGCTCGCGAGTGACGCGATTCGCGGCGCTCTGCAGCGGCACTTCGGAGTGCGTCTGGCATTCCAGAACTGCCACCGTGTGGCGGTGTTCCCGCTGGATTCCTCGGTGGACGACAGGCTTGCCCGCTTCACCTCGATCCGGGGCCAGCTGCTCAACCAGTCGCCCGAACTGCGGGACTGCTGACGCTTGTTGCTGCCGCTCCGTACGCGGGAGGTGTATCAGTCCGGAGCGGCAGCTCCCGTCCCGGCCCGCTCTGGGGCCGGGGGGTCACCCGAGCTGGGGCAGCACCTCGGCCCCCAGCCGTCGTACGTTCTCCTCCGTGGCCGCGAGGTCGCCGGAGCCCTCCACGAGCAGCGCGAAGCGTGTGATGCCGGTGCGCTCCGCCGTGGCCGCGAGACGGTCCGCGCACACCTGTGGGGTCCCCACCGGGTGCAGCCCGCAGAGCAGTTCGGTGTACGCCAGCGGGTCCCGCATGGCGCGGCGGCGGCCGTCGACCGTCACATGGGCGTCCAGACCCTGCTTGAGCCAGCCCGGCATCGCTTTCTGTAACGTCTCGGCGGCCTCCAGGGGGCGGTCCCCGATCTGCACCACCCCGGCGGAGACATGCGGAGCGGTGGCGATTACCTCCGGCGTATGCCCGGCGGCACGTGCGTGCCGCTGCCACAAGGCCACCATTTCGGCCTTCTCGTCGTCGCCCGCGTGCATGCCGAGCAGCATCGGCAGCCCGCGCTGCGCGGCGAGCCGCACACTGGTCGGCGAGGTGCAGGCGAGGATCACCTCGGGGCCGCTGTCGTCCTGCCCGCTCAGGGCCTCCTGCGGGCGCGGCACGACGGCGACCTCACGGAAGGCGAAGCGCTCGCCCGAACTCTCGACACGCGGCTCGGTCAGCCACCTGAGCAGCAGGTCGAGTGAGTCGGGGAACCCCTTCTCGTACGCCTCCAGGCCCGCGCCGAAGACCTCCAGGTCCACCCAGGGCCCGCCTCGGCCGACGCCGAGCGAGAACCTGCCGCCGGAGGTGATGTGGAGCAGGGCCGCCTGCTCGCCGAGCGCGACGGGGTGCGCGGTGGGCAGGACGCTCACGGCCGTGCCGACCCGGAGCCTGCGGGTCCGTCCGAGGAGCAGCGCCGCCAGGGTCACCGCCGAGGGGCAGGTGCCGTACGGCACGAAGTGGTGCTCGGCGAGCCAGACCGAGTCCAGCCCCGCCTCCTCGGCCACCTCGGCGGAACGCACCGCCCGGTGCAGTGCCTCACCCTGCCCCTGTCCGGGGAACTGGGCGGCCAGAACAAAACTACCTACACGCATCGCACTCCTGCCTCCTTGGCACCGACGCAGGCACTCCCCCCACGGGCAACAACGCATGACACGTGCCAAAGGCACGGCCTGGCAGGAAGATTGTTGGATTTTCCGTGCGCTGCCGCGTGTGCCGCGGGAGTGGGCAGGCGACGAGTACCCCGTGGCGCGGCGCGTAGGCTGGTCACCCCTCTGACCGTCGTACAGCCAGTGAGGTGTCCTGTGTCCCCGCGTCGCAACCGCCCCAAGGGCGTCGGAGAGCCGAGGGCGTCCGCGGACGCGGAGCCGCCGGGACGCTACGGCGGATTCCAGAGCGTCGAGACCTGGCAGGGCGAGCAGTGGAGCGTACGCCATGTGGCGGGCGCGAGTGCGACGGGCAAGTGGTACCGCTGCCCCGGCTGCGACCAGGAGATCCCCTCGGCGCTCGCGCACGTGGTGGCCTGGCCCGAGCACTCCGGGGTCGACGAGCGCCGGCACTGGCACAAGGCGTGCTGGAACGCGAAGGACCGCCGCACCACGCGGGTGCAGCGGTCCCGTAACGCGCCGCGGTACTAGGGCCTGTCTGACAATTCCCGTCTGCCTCGCGACGCCATGCACGCACTCTCGCCGCACCGGGCGCAGAGCCAAGTACATCCAGTACGAGGCCCTACGCCCGGCACGCCGAGAGCACGCACCTGACGCCGCGAGGCCGCCCTCCGGGCGACGACGGGAATTGTCAGACAGGCCCTAGCGGCTCCGTCACACGTCAGACGTCGCGCTTCTCCAGGAGGGCGTAGGCGCCGGCGATCGCGACGAGCGTCACGACGACGAGCACGACCAGCTGCGACGTGCCGCCGGAGCCGTCGATGCCGTCCGCCCCGAAGATCTTGGCGAGCGAGTTGATGGCGTTGTAGTCGGACATCTTCTCGGCGAGTGACTGCGTGCTCTCCCAGATCATCAGGAACGCGGGCAGGATCGCCGGTACGAGCACCACGCCGAGCATCGCGGTGATGGCGCCCGCGGAGTGCCGCAGCATGGAGCCGACGGCGAGCGCGAGGACGCCGAGCAGCGACACGTACAGGCCGCCCTTGAGGACCGTGCCCGCCCACGGGACGTCGCCCGACCCGGGGCCGCTGTTCATCGACGAGGTCACGAGGCCCACCAGCAGGATGGAGCCCGCGGAGACGACGAAGGCCGTGACGAAGAAGACCACGATCTTCGCGGTCAGGACGCGGTAGCGCTGCGGGGACGCCGTGAACGTCGTACGGATCATGCCAGTGCCGTACTCCGACGAGGTCACGAGGACGCCGAGCGTGATCAGGCAGATCTGGCCCAGCATCAGACCGAAGAAGGCCGGCACGGTGAACGGCATGTCCGAGTAGTTCTCGGGCGTGGTGTTCGCGGCGGCGAGCAGGCCGATGCCGATCACCAGGGCGAGGAAGATGCCGAGCGTCCACATGGTGGAGCGGACCGACTTGATCTTCGTCCACTCGGAGGCGAGCGCGTTGCCGAGGTGGGTCTTCCTGACCGGGATCGGCGAGGTGTAGGCGTTGGCCATCGCCTGCTCCCAGGCGGAGGGCGGCGCCGGGGCGGCGGGCGGGGGAGCCATCGGAGCACCCATGGGGGCACCCACGGGCGCGCCGGCCTGGGCGTACGCCTGCTGGGGCTGGGGGGCCTGCAGCGCCTGCGGCTGCTGCTGCGGAGACTCAGGCGTGGTCATCGGGGAGCATCCTCGTTGTCGGTGGCGCGCTTGGCAAGGTCGGGCGCGGGAGCGGGTGCGGGGGAGCTGCGGCTGCGGCGCGGCGCGGCGTACGGGTTCGCGTCCCGGGGGCGCCGTGCGGCTGCGGCATCGCGAAGGGCTGACCGCCCTGCTGGGGCGGCGGGGGCGCGTACCAGCCGGGCTGATCCTGGCCGGGCACCGGCAGCCGGCCGCCCGGCATCATGCCGGGCGGCATGGCGCCGGGCTGCATCAGCTGCTGGAGGCCGTGCGCTGGTCGACCGTGGAGCGGTAGTCGACGGCGCCCTGCGTCATCCGCATGTACGCCTCCTCCAGCGAGGCCTGGTGCGGGGACAGCTCCCACAGGCGGACGTCCGCGCCGTGCGCGAGGTCGCTGATGCGGGGCAGCGGCAGACCGGTCACGCGCAGCGCGCCGTCCGGCTCGGGCAGGACCTGGCCGCCCGCCTCGGTCAGCGCGGCCGTCAGCTTCTCGCGCTGCTGCGGCTCGGTGTCCGGCGTACGCACCCGCGCGAAGTCGGCGGAGTTGTGCGAGATGAAGTCCCTGACGCTCATGTCGGCGAGCAGCTGGCCGCGGCCGATCACGATCAGGTGTTCGGCGGTGAGGGCCATCTCGCTCATGAGGTGGGACGAGACGAAGACCGTGCGTCCCTCGGCCGCGAGCGACTTCATGAGGTTGCGGACCCAGAGGATGCCCTCGGGGTCGAGGCCGTTGACCGGCTCGTCGAAGAGCAGCACCTGCGGGTCGCCGAGGAGCGCCGCCGCGATGCCGAGGCGCTGGCCCATGCCGAGCGAGAAGCCCTTGGAGCGCTTCTTCGCCACGTCCTGGAGGCCGACGACGCCGAGCACCTCGTCGACCCGGCGGGCCGGGATGCCGGAGAGCTGCGCGAGGCAGAGCAGGTGGTTGCGGGCGTGCCGGCCGCCGTGCACCGCCTTGGCGTCGAGGAGCGCGCCGACCTGGCGGGGGGCGTTGGGGAGCTTGCGGTACGGGTAACCGCCGATCGTCACCTGCCCCGTGGTGGGTGTGTCGAGCCCGAGGATCATGCGCATCGTCGTCGACTTGCCGGAGCCGTTGGGCCCGAGGAAGCCGGTGACGGTACCGGGCCGCACCTGGAAGGAAAGGTTGTACACGGCTGTCTTGGCGCCATAGCGCTTCGTCAGGCCGACTGCCTCGATCATTCTCCGCACCCATCGAATGGTTCAGGACGTCGGGGCACACGCCCCCGTAAGGGTTAGGAGGATATCGGGGAGCTGACGGTTCCAGCCAAGAGCGAGTAAAGAGAACCGAACGTGCGGAGCGGGGGTGCGGCCTACGCGTCCCGCTTCTTCAGCACCGCGTATCCGCCGGCCAGCGCCACCACGACCCACGCCACCATGATCGCCAGACCGCCCCAGGGCCCGTACGGGGTGTCGTCGTCGAGTGGTGTCTTGACCTGCATGATCTTGCTGCCGGCCTGGTCGGGCAGGAAGCGGCCGACCTTCTCCGTCGCCGACACGTTGCCGAGGATGCTGGAGATCAGGAAGAAGAACGGCATCAAGATGCCCAGCGACAGCATCGGGCTGCGCAGCATCGCCGCCACGCCCATCGAGAACATCGCGATGAGCGTCATGTAGAGCCCGCCGCCGATGACGGCCCGCAGCACACCGGGGTCGCCGAGCCGCGCCTGGTACGGGCCCAGCATCGCCTGCCCCACGAAGAACGTGACGAAGCTGGTGGCCAGGCCCACGGCGAGGGCGAGCAGCGTGGCCACGACGACCTTGCCGAAGAGGAACGTGCCGCGCTGCGGGACCGCCGCCAGGGAGGTGCGGATCATCCCGGTGCTGTACTCGTTGGAGACGACGAGCACCCCGAAGACGATCATCGCGAGCTGGCCGAGGGACATCCCGGCGAAGCTGATGAACGTGGGGTCGAAGGCGAACCGGTCCTCGGCGTCGAGGCCGTCGTAGTCGTTCCTCGACAGGATGCTGATCAGCGCCCCGAGCGCGATGGTGACGACACCGGCGAGGCCGAGCGTCCACACCGTCGAGGAGACCGAGCGGATCTTGGTCCACTCCGATCGCAGCACCTGCCCCGTGGCCATCGCTCAGTTCCCCTTCCGCCGCTGCCGGCCCTCGGCCCAGGACTCGCCCCAGCCGGGGGCCCGCCCGGGGGCAAGGCCCGGCGGCGGGCCGGTGTGGTCGGAGTGCGCGTGATACTCCACCGACTCGGCGGTGAGCCGCATGAACGCCTCCTCCAGGGAGGCTGCTGGGGGCTCAGCTCATGCAGGACGATCCGGTGGCTCGCGGCCAGTTCCCCGAGGTGCTCGGCCGTCGTGCCGTCCACTTCGAGGACACCATCGCCCGCTTCGGTGACGGTGACCTCCGCCCGGTGCAGCACGTCGAGGAGACGCTCGCGCTCCGGGGAACGCAGCCGGACGTACGAGCGTGAGTTGCGCCGGATGAAGTCGGACATCGACGTGTCGGCGAGGAGACGGCCCTGGCCGATGACCACGAGATGGTCGGCGGTGAGCGCCATCTCGCTCATCAGGTGCGAGGAGACGAAGACCGTACGCCCCTGGCCGGCAAGGGACTTCATGAGGTTGCGAATCCAGTGGATGCCCTCGGGGTCGAGGCCGTTGACCGGCTCGTCGAACATCAGGATCTCGGGGTCGCCGAGCAGCGCGCCCGCGATGCCGAGGCGCTGGCCCATGCCGAGCGAGAACCCCTTGGCCTTCTTCCGGGCGACGGCGGTCAGCCCGACGGTGTCGAGGACCTCGCCGACGCGGGCGCGCGGGATGCCGTTGCTCTGCGCGAGGCAGAGCAGGTGGTTGAAGGCACTGCGCCCGCCGTGCGTGGCCTTGGCGTCGAGGAGGGCGCCGATGTACGTGAGGGGGTCGCGCAGCTGGGCGTAGTGCTTGCCGTCGATGCGGACGGCGCCGGCCGACGGGTTGTCGAGCCCCAGCATCATGCGCATGGTGGTCGACTTGCCCGCGCCGTTCGGCCCGAGGAAGCCGGTGACCATGCCGGGGCGGACGGTGAAGGTGAGGTTGTTGACCGCCACCTTCTCGCCGTACCGCTTGGTCAGCCCCTCGAGCTCGATCATGCGGCAACGCTAAAACGGGACAAAGCCCCCTGCCACTGGAGAGCAGGGGACTCAGGTGTGCCCCGAAGGGCCGCGGAGCTGTGCCTTACCGGGTCTGCTGCGCCGGCACGCCTCGGGAGACCGGCTCGTCGTCGGCGGGCGTTCCCGCGGCCGCGACCGCCGCACCGGTGAGCGTCGCCAGCATCTCGCGCACATTGGTGAGCTGCGCGTTGATGCTGTCCCGGCGGTTGGTGAGCGCCGCCAGCTCCCGCTCCGACTCGCTGCGGATGCGGTCGGCCTTGGCGTTCGCGTCCGCCACGATGTCCTCGGCCTGACGCTGCGCCGTCTCCACCGTCTGGCGCGCGCGGCGCTCTCCGCGTCCGTGCGCAGCTTCTCCGCCTCCAGACGCAGCTGCTCCGCGCGGTGCTCGATCTCCGCGAGGCGCTTCTCCGCCTTGGCCTGACGCGACGCCAGGTCACGCTCGGACTGCTCGCGCCGCTTGGCGAGGTTCGTCTCGAAGTCGGCGGCGGCCTGGGCGGCCTTGGCGCGCGTCTCCTCGAAGAGGGCGTCCGCCTCCTCACGCTTGGACTGCGCGTCCTTCTGCGCCTCGGCACGCAGGGCGTTCGCCTCGCCCTTGGCCTTCTCGACGATCCGAACGCCCTCGTCCTCGGCCTTCGCCTTGCGCTCGGACGCGAACGACTCGGCGTCGTTGCGCACCTGCTGCGCGGCGGACTCGGCCAGCTCGCGGTGCTGTTCGGCCGCGCGGCGGGCCTCCTCGCGCAGGTCCTTCGCCTCCTCCTCGGCGAGGCGGAGGATCTTCTCGACGCGGGCGCCGAGCCCGGCGTACGACGGTTCGGCGTCGGCGACCTGGGCCTGGGCGTTCTGCGTCTCGAGGTGCAGCTCCTCGATGCGCTTTTCCAGAGCAGTGATGCGGGCAAGAGCGCTGTCACGGTCGGAGACGAGCTTGGAGATACGTTCGTCCACCTGAGCGCGGTCGTACCCACGCCGCACAAGCTCGAAGCCGTTGGGGGAAGTGTCGCTCATGGGGTTCCTGTCGAATGAGACCGGTGAGGTGATAGAGGGAATCCTAGGGGTCCAGGCGGCGTGTCATCGAGCAGATGCCCGTTTGATCTGGAGAATGACACCCCTTTTGAGTGGCAAGACGTCAGAGGCCTTGCCAGGGACAGGGCCGAAGGTCCTCACTCAGCACGGTAAGCCCTCTTTCGCTACCCCTCTGACGTCTTGCCACCCGATCGAGTAGATCCGGCCGCCGCGCCGGCCTTGACACCGCTCGCGCCGGAACCCCCGCCGGACGCCGACTTCCCGCCGCCCGTCGGAGCCTCGAAGGACTCCAACGCCTCCAGCACGTCCTGGACACGGGAGATCTCCGCGTTGATGTCCGCCCGGCGCCGCACCAGGACCTCCAGCTCGCGCTTGCCCTCCTCGACCATGCGCGTCGCCTCGGCCTCGGCTTCGGCCTTGATGCGCTCGGCCTCGGCGACCAGCGACGCCTTCTTCGTCTCGGCCTCCTTCAGGAGCCCCTCCGCCTTCTTCACGGCGGCGATGCGGACCTTGCCCGCCTCCGAATCGGCGTCCGAGACCAGCTTCTTCGCCTTCGCCTGAGCCTCGGCGAGCTGCTCCTCCGCGGCCTTCACCAACGCGTCACAACGTTCGCCCGCGGTCTTCATCGCCTCCGCGGACTCATGGCGCGCACGCTCGTGCAGTTCCTCGATCTCGGCGGTCACCCGGTCACGCTGCTCCTCCGAGCGCTCCCTTATGGCCGTCGCGTCGCGCCGGGCGCCGATGAGCAGCTCGTCCGCGTCCGTACGGGCCTTCTCCACCAGGGTGTTGCCCTCGATCGTCGCCTCGGTGACCACCCGCTCGGCCTCCTTGCGGGCGGCGCCGACCATCGTGTCGGCCTGCGCCTCGGCCTCCGTGGTCGCCTTCAGGGCCTTCTCCTGGGCGTCCGCCGTCAGCTTCTCGGCCTCGGCGGCGGCTTCCGTGATGAGCGTGTCGACCTGCTCGGCCGCCTCCTGACGCTTCTTGTTGGCGGCCTGACGCGCTTCGTCCAGGGTGCGTTCGGCCTCCTCGCGCGCCTGGGACGTGAGCCGCTCGGCCTCCTTGGCCGCCTCCGCCTTGACGCGCTCGGACTCGGCGCGGATGCGCTCGGCGTGCTGCTGGGCGGAGTTGACCGCCTCGGCACCTCCGCGCGCAGCCGCTCCGCGTCACCGGAGGCGTCCGAGATGAGCTTCTCGGCCTTGGCCACGGACTCCGCGCGCACCCGCTCGGCCTCCGCGGCCGTCTCGGCGTGCAGCCGCTCCGCCTCGGCCGTGGCCTCCGCGCGCACCCGCTCCGCCTCGGCGGTCGACTCCGCCTTGAGACGGTCCGCCTGCTCCGTCGACTCGGCGCGCAGGCGCTCGGCCTCCGCGATGGTCTCGTTCTGCAGCCGCTCGGCCTCCTTGCGGGCCTCGCCGATCAGGGTGTCGGCCTGACCCGCCGCGTCACCGCGGATGCGGTTGGCGTCCTCACGGGCGTCGGCCCGCGTACGGGCGGCGTCCTGCTCGGCCTGCGCGATGGTGTCCGACGCCTCCGTGCGCACCCGCTGGGCGTGCTCCGAGGCGTCCGAACGCATCCGCTCGGCCTCCACCATCGCGTCCGAAACCGTGCGCTCCGCAAGGGCCTTGGCGGCCTCCGAGGCCTCCGCCGCCTCGCGCCGCGTACGGCTGGCGTCCTCGGCGGCGCGCTCCCGCTCGGCGTGCGCGTCGGCACGGACGCGGTCGCCTCCTCCTGCGCCTCGGTGCGCGTGCGCTCCGCGGCGTGCTCGGCGGCCGAGCGCAGGCCCGCCACCTCTTCCTGCGCCGCCTCGTGCAGGCCGGCGACGGAATCCCGTACGGACTGGGCGGTCTGCTCGGCGGCCGACACCATCTCCGTGGCGCGGCGGTCGGCCTCCTCGACCAGACGCGTGGCCTCGGCCTGCGCCTCCTCGACCCGCTTGCGCGCCGAGGCGAGCAGCTCCTCGCTCTGCTCGCGGGCCCGCTCCCGCTCCTGGTCGGCCTCCGCGCGCGCCGAGCCGAGGGTCTCCTCGGCCTTGCGGAGGCGCCGGGCGGCCTCCTCCTGGGCGGCGGCCAGGGCCTCGGCGGCCTCCGTGCCGACCCGCTCGGCCGCGGCGGCGGCCTCCGCGCGCACCCGGTCCGCGGACTCCTGCGCCTCGGTCTTGAGCCGCTCGGCCTCGGCCGCGGCCTCCGAACGCAGACGCACCGCGAGGGTCTCGGCCTCCGCGCGGGCCTGCGAGGCGTCGGCGGCGTGCCTCGTCGCGCAGCCGCTCGGCCTCCTCCTCGGCCTGCGCCTGGAGCGTACGGATGCGCTCGGCGGACTCCGCCCGCAGCCGGTCGGTCTCCTCCGTGGCCTCCTTGCGCATCCGCGCCGCTTCCGCGCGGGCGTCGCTCAACGCCTGCTCGGCGGTGGTGAGGCGCTCCTCGGCCTCCGCGTGCAGCCGCGCCAGCTCCTCGGCGGCCTCCGCCTGCCGGGCCGCCATGGCCCGCTCGGTCTCCTCGCGCAGCGCCCGCGCCGCTTCCTCGGCCTCCGACCTGGTGGCTCGGCCTGCTCGGCGCTCTCCTCGCGGTGCCGCTCGGCCTCCGCGCGGGTGCGCTCGAGGGTCTCCTCGGCCTGCTTGCGCAGGGTCGTGGCCCGCTCGACCGCCTCGGCACGCAGCCGCTCGCTCTCCGTGGCCGCGGATGCGCAGCTCCTCGGCGTCGGCCTTCGCCTTGGCGAGCAGCTCCTCGGCGGACTTGGCCGCCGCCTCGATCTCCTTGACGGCCTCGCGCCGCGCCTCGCCCCGGATGCGCTCGCCCTCGGAGACGGCGTCGGCCCGCTGCTGCTCGGCCTCGCCGCGCAGCCTGCGCGCCTCCTCCTGAAGCTCGACGGTCTTGGCGCGGTACTCCTTGGTGTCGTCCTTCGCCGCGCCCTTCAGCTCCTCGGCGATGTCGTGCGCCTGGGCGCGCAGCCGGTCGGCCTCGGCCTCGGCCTCCGAGCGGATGCGCTCGGCCTCCTCGGTGGCGGCCTTCGTGGTCTCCTTGGCGTTCTTCGACGCCTTGTCGAGGACCTCCTCCGCCGTCCGCGCCGCCTTCGCGAGCTGGCCGGCGGTCTCCTCGGCGGTGATCGTGCGCGCCTTCTCGGCGGCCTCCGCGATGAGCTTCTCGGCCTCGGCCCGGGCGTCGGCGATCAGCTGCTCCGCCTCGGACTTGGCGGACTCCGCCTCCTTGGTGGCCTCGCCGACGAGGCGCGCCACCTGCTCCTTGGCGGTACGCGTGCGCTGCTCGCCCGCGGCCTCGGCGGCCGCGAGCTGCTTGCCCGCCGTCTCCTTGGCCTCGCTGAGCACCTTCTCGGCCTCGGCCCGCGCCGCACGCAGCGCCGCGTCGGCCTCGGCCATGCGCTGCTCGGCGGCCCGGCTCGCCTCCGCGGCCCGCCGGCGCGCCTGCTCCGACTCGGTCGCCGTCGTCGAGCGCAGCTGCTCGGCGTGGTCGGTGGCCTCCTGGGCCTGCGTGGAGGCCGCGTTCAACAGCCGCTCGGCGTCCGAACGGGCCCGGCGCAAAAGCGCCTCGGCCTCGGGCGCGCGCCGCCTCGGCGTCGCTCGTCAGACGCTGCCGCGCCTGCGCCGCGATCCGCTCCGCCTCCGCGCGGGCGGCGGCCAGCGCCTGCTCCGCCTCGCGCGCGAGTCGTCGAGGAGACGGCGCGCCTGCTGCTCGGTGCGGGCCCGCAACTGCTCGGCCCACGCCACGTTCTCGTTGACGTGCGACTCGACGGTCTGGCGGCGCTCCGCCAGCTCCTGGTCCAGCTGCTGACGGCGTGCCACGGCCTCGGCGTGCAGCTCCGCCTGGAGCCGGGCCTGCTGCTCCGCGTGCTCCTGAAGGATGCGCTGCGTCTGCGCGCGGGCCTCGCGCAGCTCCCGCTCCGCGTCGGCCCGCAACTGCTCGGCCTGGATCTGCGCGTTACGCAGCATCTGCTCGGCCTGGTAACCGATGTCCGCGCTGTCGTAGGCAGGACGGTTCGCGAGGTTGCGGCGCGCCTCATGCAGCTTGGCGCGCAACACCTCGACCTGATAGCCGAGGTCCTCGGCGTGCTGGACGGCCTTCTCCCGCTCGGTCTTCAGCCGGTCCATCTCGGCCTCGAACCGCGAAAGACTGTCCGTCTCAGCCCGCGAGTTCTCTTGGCGTTCGTAGCCCCGCACTGCGCGGTCCCATCCTTCCCCGAGCTCTCGGCTGCGCTCGAGCAGGGGACGCCCCACTCCTGGTCGCAAGTCTCTCCAACGAGCACCGTCCATCCGCCGAACGGTGCCCCCGGGGGAATGGTGTCAGATCAACGGCGGAGCATGGGTTGCTGCCCCGACGCTCGTCCCCCGAAACCCGGACCCCGGCACGCGGCCGCCCGGCATGCGGGCGACCTGCCGCCCCGACTTCGGACGGCCGCCCCTCACCCTACCGGCCCAGATATACGGAGGTCAGTGCTCCGGTGACGGGGAGGGCGCCGAAGTGACGAGTTCGGTCAGGACACCGTGGCAGTCCTTGGGGTGGAGGAACGTGATGCGTGACCCCATGGAGCCGATCCGCGGCTCTTCGTACAGGACCCGCACGCCCTTGTCCTTGATGGCCGCGGCGTCGCCGTCCACGTCCGCGGTGCCGAAGGCGATGTGGTGCACGCCCTCGCCGTTCTTGGCCAGCCACTTGCCGACCGCGGAGTCGTCCCGCGTCGGCTCCAGGAGCTGGAGGTACGAAGCCCCTCCGTCGCTCGTATCATTGATCTTGAGCATGGCCTCCCGCACGCCCTGCTCTTCGTTCACCTCCGTGTGGAAGACCGTGAAGCCGTATGTCTCCCGGTAGAACTCGACGGTCTTGTCGAGGTCGAAACAGGCGATCCCGATGTGGTCGATTCGCGTCAGCATGGTTCAAGTGCAGCGCTTCCCGCGGTGATTACGCAACGTGCGCGCGATCACACTCGCCGCCCGATGACGGGCGGGGTACCGCTCAGTACATTCAGATAAACCCTCGTTAACTTCTCCTCCCAAGGGGCCGTGGCACATGTCTCGAACGTCCGGTACCACCTCAGTGATCGTCGCGGGCGCGCGCACGCCCATGGGCCGCCTCCTCGGCTCCCTGAAGTCCTTCTCGGGTGCGGACCTGGGAGGCTTCGCGATCAAGGCCGCGCTCGACCGGGCCGGCATCGGCGGCGACCAGGTCCAGTACGTGATCATGGGTCAGGTGCTCCAGGCCGGGGCGGGGCAGATCCCGGCGCGCCAGGCCGCCGTCAAGGCGGGCATCCCCATGAACGTCCCGGCACTCACCGTGAACAAGGTCTGCCTCTCCGGCCTCGACGCCATCGCGCTGGCCGACCAGCTGATCCGTGCGGGCGAGTTCGACATCGTCGTGGCGGGCGGCCAGGAGTCGATGACCAACGCCCCGCACCTGCTCCCCAAGTCCCGCGAGGGGTACAAGTACGGCGCCATCGAGATGCTCGACTCCATGGCGTACGACGGCCTGACCGACTCCTTCGAGGGCGTCGCCATGGGCGAGTCGACGGAGAAGCACAACGGCCGCCTCGGCATCGCCCGCCCCGAGCAGGACGAGATCGCCGCCCTCTCCCACCAGCGCGCCGCCGCCGCCCAGAAGAACGGCCTGTTCGAGGCGGAGATCACCCCGGTCGAGATCCCGCAGCGCAAGGGCGACCCGGTCCTCTTCGCCAAGGACGAGGGCATCCGCCCCGAGACCACCGCCGAGTCCCTCGGCAAGCTGCGCCCCGCCTTCGCCAAGGACGGCACGATCACCGCGGGCTCCGCCTCGCAGATCTCCGACGGCGCCGCCGCCGTGGTCGTCATGTCCAAGGCCAAGGCCGAGGAGCTGGGCCTGCACTGGATCGCCGAGATCGGCGCCCACGGCAACGTGGCGGGGCCGGACAACTCCCTCCAGTCCCAGCGTCCAACGCCATCCGGCACGCCCTGAAGAAGGAGGGCCTGGACGTCTCCGACCTCGACCTCATCGAGATCAACGAAGCCTTCGCGGCCGTCGCGGTGCAGTCAATGAAGGACCTCGGGGTTTCGCCGGAAAAGGTGAATGTCAACGGCGGCGCCATCGCCCTCGGTCACCCGATCGGGATGTCCGGCGCGCGCCTCGTGCTCCACCTGGCCCTGGAGCTGAAGCGGCGCGGCGGCGGCGGCGTCGGCGCGGCCGCGCTCTGCGGTGGCGGCGGCCAGGGCGACGCCCTGATCCTCAAGGTGGCCAAGGGCTGACGACCCCGCGGCCTGCGGTGTCCCGTACGTAGCGAACGGAGCTGTTCATGCAGGACGTCCCCTCCCTGGTGGCGCAGGCCCGCGAGGGCAGGCCGCGGGCCGTGGCCCGGCTGATCTCACTGGTCGAGGGGGCGTCACCGCAGCTGCGCGAGGTGATGGCGGCGCTCGCCCCCCTGGCGGGACACGCGTACGTGGTCGGGCTCACCGGATCACCCGGTGTCGGCAAGTCGACATCGACGTCCGCGCTCGTGAGCGCCTACCGGCGGGCCGGCAAACGGGTCGGCGTGCTCGCGGTCGACCCGTCGTCCCCGTTCTCCGGGGGCGCGCTCCTCGGCGACCGGGTCCGCATGTCCGACCACGCCTCCGACCCCGGGGTCTACATCCGCTCGATGGCCACGCGCGGGCACCTCGGCGGGCTCGCCTGGGCCGCCCCGCAGGCGATCCGCGTCCTGGACGCGGCGGGCTGCGACGTGGTGCTCGTGGAGACCGTCGGCGTCGGCCAGTCGGAGGTCGACATCGCCTCCCAGGCGGACACCTCGGTGGTCCTGCTCGCACCCGGCATGGGCGACGGCATCCAGGCGGCCAAGGCCGGAATCCTGGAGATCGGTGACGTGTACGTGGTCAACAAGGCGGACCGCGACGGCGCGGACGCCACCGCCCGGGAGCTGAACCACATGCTCGGCCTCGGCGAGTCCCGCGGCCCCGGCGACTGGCGGCCGCCCATCGTGAAGACGGTCGCGGCGCGGGGCGCGGGCATCGACGAGGTCGTCGAGGCGCTGGAGAAGCACCGGGCGTGGATGGAGGAACGGGGCGTCCTCGCCGAGCGGCGCGTCGCCCGTGCCGCCCGGGAGGTCGAGACGATCGCGGTCACGGCGCTGCGGGAGCGGATCGGCTCCGTGCACGGCGACCGGCGGCTGTCGGCGCTGGCCGAGCGCATCGTGGCGGGGGAGCTGGACCCCTACGCGGCGGCGGACGAGCTGGTCGCGGGGGTCACCACGGCGTGAACGCGCCGAGGGCGGCGTCCGTGGACGCGCCCTCGGCGGTGGACCGGGTGACCGGGTGACCGGGTGACCGGGTGACCGGGTGAGCGTGTGCCCGCGGGTCAGTCGTCGGAGCCGTCGTCGTTCTGGTCGTCACGGTCGTCCTGGCCGTCCTGGTCGTCCGCGTGGTCGGTGCGGTCCGCGGTGACCTTGCCGGTCTTCAGGTCGACGTGCCACTCGGACTCGGCGCCCTTGGCCCCGGTCGTCTCCACGCCCCAGGCGCCGGCCTTGCCGTCGTCGTCCAGGTCCACGGAGGTCACCGTGCCCTTGGCGGCGGCGGTGCGCGCGGCGTCACCGGCGGTGGTGGCGGAGCCCTTCAGCGCGGAGTTCACCCGGGCGGCGTCGGCGGCGTCGTCACCGTCGTCGTCCTTGTCGACCCAGGTGCCGAGCACCTTGCCGGTGCCCGGGTCCACCTCGACGTTGTGCCAGGTGTTGCCCTTCAGGATGTCGACGCCCCAGACCAGGCCGCCGTCCTCCTCGTCCAGCTCGGCGGAGACGGCGGTGCCGGGGGTCTTCGCGAGGGCCGCCTTGATCGCGTCCGCGGCCGTCACCTTGGCGGCCTTGGCCTCCGCGGTGTTCTCGGCGGCGTCGTCGCGGTCGTCGTCCTTGCCGTCGTCGTCACTCCTGCGGTCGTCGTCCTTGCGGTCGTGGTCCTTGAGCTGGACGCTCGACTTCTTGGCGGCGCTGTCGTCGTCGCCGGTGGTCGCGAGGGCGGTGGCGGTGCCTCCCGTGATCAGGGCCGCGGCGGCGACGGTGGCGATGACGATGTTGCGCTTCATGAGGTGTTCCTCCCGAGACGGTGGGCGAGGGTGGCCGCGACCGGTGGGCCGCTGCCGTTCGCTTTCGATGAGGACCAATCTGGCCGAACGACCCTGAACAGAAGCTGAAGCCACCTGAAGACTTCTTCAGGTTCGGCCTCCTGAAGAACTCTTCAGCTTCGCTCTGCCACCCTGAACACATGCGTTTGTTGATCGTCGAGGACGAAAAACGGCTGGCCCTGTCGCTCGCCAAGGGCCTGACCGCCGAGGGCTACGCCGTCGACGTCGTCCATGACGGCATCGACGGCATGCACCGCGCGAGCGAGGGCACGTACGACTTGATCGTCCTCGACATCATGCTGCCCGGCATGAACGGCTACCGCATCTGCTCGACCCTGCGCGCAGCGGGCAACGACGTGCCCATCCTGATGCTCACCGCCAAGGACGGCGAGTACGACGAGGCGGAGGGCCTGGACACGGGCGCCGACGACTACCTCACCAAGCCGTTCTCGTACGTGGTGCTCGTGGCCCGGGTGAAGGCGCTGCTGCGCCGCCGCGGCAACGGCGGCCCGTCACCGGTCCACACCCTGGGCGACCTCAAGGTCGACACGGCCGCGCGCCGCGTCTTCCGCGGCGAGGACGAAGTCACCCTCACCGCCAAGGAGTTCGCGGTCCTGGAACAGCTGGTGCTGCGGGCCGGGGAGGTCGTCTCCAAGGGCGACATCCTGGAGCACGTCTGGGACTTCGCGTACGAGGGGGACCCGAACATCGTCGAGGTGTACGTGAGCACCCTGCGCCGCAAGCTGGGCGCGAGCCTCATCAAGACGGTGCGCGGCGCCGGTTACCGCCTGGAGGCCCCGCGATGAGGCGGCTCTTCGGTTCCGTGCGCGCCCGCGCCACGCTCGGCGCGAGCCTGGTCGTCGCCCTCGCCCTGGTGGCGGCCGGCGCCGCCGTGCTGTTCTCGCTGCGCGCCAACCTCACCGGCCAGGCCGACGGCCGGGCGAACGCCGCCGCCCGCGAGGTCGCCTCGCAACTGGCGGCCAACCGCCCGTACGCGGATCTCGACCTGCCGGACGGCGACGAGGCCCCCGTCCAAGTGGTCGACGAGAACGGCAGGCTGGTCGCGGCCAGCGAGGACCTGGAGCGCATCAGCGGCACCGGCACCGACGCGGTCAAGCCCCGCCCCGCGAGCCGCCCGCCCCAGGGTGACGGCGACGGCGACGGGGAGAAGCCGGAGCCGGGGGAGACCGGCGAGATCGACGACGAGGCCGAGTACACCGACGGCTCCGCCACCGTCGACGGCGAGAGCGGCGACTACCGCTTCGCCGCCGTCGAGGTGAGCACGCGGGACAGGGGCGACCTCACCGTCCATGCCGGCGGCTCCCTGGCCGACGAACAGAGCGCCGTCTCCACGGCGTTGACGTCCATGCTGATCGGCTTCCCCCTGCTCCTCGGTGTCGTCGCGGGCGTCACCTGGCTGGTGACGCGCAGGGCGCTGCGCCCGGTGGCCGCCATCACCGCGGAGATGTCCGCGATCACGGCGTCGGAGGACCTCGCGCGCCGCGTGCCCGAGCCGGACACGCACGACGAGATCGCCCGCCTGCCCGCACCACGAACGAGACGCTCACCGCGCTGGAGACCTCCGTGGAGCGTCAGCGGCGCTTCGTGGCGGACGCCTCGCATGAGCTGCGCAGCCCCATCGCCTCGCTGCGCACGCAGCTCGAAGTGGGCGCGGCGCACCCGGAGTTGCTGGACGTCGACGGGGCCGTGGAGGACACCGTGCGACTCCAGGAACTCGCCGCCGACCTGCTCCTGCTCGCCCGCCTCGACGCCGGCGAGAAGCCCGGCGGGGCGCGCGTGGATCTCGCGGCCTTCGTCCGGGAGGAGCTCTCGCAGCGCACCCGGGACCGGGTGGACGTGCACACCGACCTCAGGAGCGTCGAAGTGGTGGGCTCCCGCGGTCAGTTGGCGCGGGTGCTCGGCAATCTGCTGAACAACGCGCAGCGGCACGCCCGCTCCCGCGTCACGGTCACCACGCGGACCGATGGCATGTGGGCGGTCCTTGAGGTGTCCGATGACGGGAGCGGGGTGCCCCCGGCCGAGCGGGAGCGGATCTTCGAGCGGTTCGTCCGGCTGGATGACGCGCGGACCCGCGACGAGGGCGGGGCCGGTCTCGGTCTCGCGATCGGCGCGGACGTGGCGGCGCGGCACGGCGGCACGCTCGTGGTCAAGGAGGCGCCGTCGGGGGGTGCGCTCTTCGAGCTGCGGCTGCCCGGCCCTCAGTCGTCGGCGGAATGAGGGATGGCACGGCCGGTCGCCGCGGAGCGGTCAGGGCTTGCCGCGCTGGGAGCGCAGGTGTTCCGCGATCGGGGTCAGGGCCTTGTGCAGTTCGCAGAGCGCCTCGGGGGAGACGAGGTCGACGAAGTGCCGCCGCACGGAGGCGACGTGGTGCGGGGCCACCTTCTGCATGGTCTCCATGCCGTCCTCGGTGAGGACGGTGTAGAGGCCGCGCCGGTCGGACTCGCAGTTCTCCCGGCGTACCAGGCCCGCGTTCTCCATGCGGGTGATCTGGTGGGACAGGCGGCTCTTGGACTGCAGCGTGGCCGCGGCGAGATCGCTCATGCGCATCCGCAGGTCTTCCGATTCGGAGAGATGCACGAGAATGTCATAGTCGTTCATGGTCAGGTTGAACGGCTGAAGGTCCTTTTCGAGCTGATATGTCAGCATCCGGTTGACCTCCACGTGGGTGCGCCAAGCGCACTGTTCCTCGTCGGTCAGCCACTGCGGGGCCGTCTCGGTCTCCATGGAATCGATTCTACCTAAGAAGTTGAAAGGTGAACGAATGGTGGGCTGTGACACGCCTCGCACCCCCTGGTCAAGGGGGAGGGGCACAGGCGTTCGCCGTCACACTCCGCAGACTACCGCTCACAGCCCGAAGCGACGCTGGAGGTCCCCCAGTTGTCCGGGAAGGCGCGGTACCCCCGGCTGCTGACCCGAATGAGTGGGAGCGCTCCTCCCTCCGGGCACTCCAGCCTCGTCCGGCACCCCTCCCGTCGCCTGCTCGGACATGAGCGTCTCGGTCGACTGGAGCAGCACCGTGCTGGCGCCCACGAACTCGAACTGATGCTCCTCTCCGGAGGTGCCGCCGACGCCGGTCAGTGCCCGCAGGCCTCCGATCACCCCTGTGAGGTAACCGTGGTCGTAGTGATGGCACGGTGAAGGGCAGTCCGCCCACCCCACGAGCGCCTGTGGATCAACGCGGATCGGCGGCTCCATGAACACCACCGGACCGTTCGAAGCGGCCACGAACTTCCCCGTCCCGATCAGCGTCAGAAACCCCGGAACGATCGACTGCTTCAACGCGAGAGTTGGCTGAAAAGCGAGGAGGTTGCCCGAGCGAATGGTCAGGTTGCCCTCATTCAAGTCATACGAATTCACGTCGAAGGCCCGGTCGGCCAGGAGCATCTTGCCCTGGCCCTCCGCCACCACCCACTCACTTGCGTGCAACGGCGAATGAAAACTGGTCCGGACAGCCGGTCGAGCCGGCCGTGCCCGATGCCGTTGAAGTCGATCCGCCCGTAGTAGGCGATCATCTTTCCCTTCTGGAGGAACCACTGGCTTCCCGCGAGTTCCACACAGAAGGTGTACGCGTTGACGTTGTCGTCGCTCGGCAGCGTCATGGGGTCGAAGACGCGGCGCGCCCGCCGGGGTCGAGACGTTGGGGTTCACAGCTTCTCCTCCGAGGCCTGGACATAGACCGCGCCGCTGCCCGACAGCTCCAGCTGGAACGCCTCGCCGGAGCCGCGGCCCACCATGTCGCGCCAGCCGAGGGCCGTGGACAGCTTGTTGCGCACGTCGCCGTGGTGCGCCACATACGCCTGGGGGTCGACGTGGACCGGGCGCTGCGGGGTGATCGGGACCTCGATGACGCCGCCGTGCGCCATGACGGCGACCGCGCCGTGCCCCTTGAGGGTCGTGGTGAACAGGCCCTGGCCGGTGACCTGGCCGCGCACCATGCCCATGACGCCGCCCTGCGCGCCCATGAACATCGTGCCCTGCTGGAGTGTGCCGTCGAAGGCCAGCAGGCGGTCCGCCTCCACGTACAGCGTGTCTCCGGAGAGGCCGATCACCTGGATGTGGTGCCCGCCGTGCCCGAAGAGGACCGTGCCGCTGCCCTCGACGGTCATCAGCGGCGTCGCCTCGCCCGCCACCCGGCGGCCGATCATGGACGCGAGGCCGCCCTGCCCGCCCTGGAGGTTGGGCGTGAACGAGACGTCTCCCTTGTAGGCGAGCATGGCGCCGCGCTGGCTGAAGATCTTGACGCCCGGCTGGACCGTCGCCTCGACCATCTTCGCGTTGATCTCTCGGAAGGGCATGTCAGACGTCCCCCGCGATCGTCGTGCGCTCACTGGGCTGTACGTAGACGAGGCCGTCGCCCTCGAAGCGGATCTGGAAGGCCTCGCCGCCGCCCTCGCCCAGGAAGGTGCGGAAGGTGACGCCGGACTGGAAGCTCTGGCGGACGTCCCCCTGATGGGCGATGTACGCCCCCGGGTCGACCGTCAGCGGATACTGCGGTGAGACGCGCAGCACGACCGCGGGTCCGTCGGAGACGATCGCTGCCTGGCCCGTGCCCTCGACGGTGGTCGTGAACAGGCCGTTGCCCTGCGTCGCGCCCCGCAGGCCCGTGAAGCTGGTGCCGGTGCGCAGGGCGGCGTCCGTGCACAGCAGGTTGCCCGCCTCGACGTACAGCTTCTCGCCGCTCAGCCGCACCAGATTGATCTCGGTGGCGCGGTCGGCGAACCAGCAGGTGCCGTGCCCCTTCACCTCCATCACCGTCATCTGCTCGCCGGTGACGCGGCGGGTCACCATGCCGCGTATGCCCTCACCGCCGCCGGACATCTTCTTGAAGGCCATCTGGCCGTCGTAGGCGACCATCGAGCCGTTCTTCGCCTTCACGGCGTCGCCGGTCATGTCGACGGCGAGCACTCTGCTCCCTTGGAGCCGGAACGTAGCCACGAATCGACGGTAGCCGTCGCGTACCCACCCAGACCAGGGTGAAGGCCCCTGAGCGAACCCGGAGAACACCCCGATGTCACAATGGGGTCGCTTGTGCGCGCGTTCACAAGATCGGCCCGCCGAGCGTGTGCCGCCCCCCTTCCCGCCCCGCCCCACTCACCGAAGGTGACCCGTGGACATCAAGACCGCTTCCGCACTCCGCCGCCTCCGCCTGGTCTCGGCCCCCGAGGCCGTCTCCTTCCTGCTGCTGCTCGTCTGCTCGGTGCTCAAGCGGACCACGGAGTTCAATGCCGTGCCGGCGATGGGCATGATCCACGGCGTGCTCTTCGTCCTCTACGTGCTGTTCTGGCTGGACGCCTGGAACCGCACGAAGTGGGACCTCAAGACCGCCGCCCTGTACTTCGTCCTCTCCGTCCTGCCGACCGGCGGGTTCTTCGCCGAGCGCAAGCTGAAGCGGGAGGCCGAGGCCGCGGTGATCGCGTCGCGCGCCCGCAAGGAAGGGATCGTCAACGCATGATCGTCGCTTTCTCCGTGACCCCGCTCGGCGTCGGTGAGGATGTCGGCGAGTACGTGGCCGAGGCCGTCCGTGTCGTACGTGAGTCGGGGCTGCCGAACAGGACCGATGCGATGTTCACCTCCGTCGAGGGCGAGTGGGACGAGGTGATGGACGTCGTCAAGCGTGCCGTCGCCGCGGTGGAGGCGCGGGCGCCGCGTGTCTCGGTCGTCCTGAAGGCCGACATCCGTCCCGGCGTGACGGATGGACTGACGTCCAAGGTCGAGACGGTGGAACGCCACCTGTCCGCGTGACCCGCACGTAGGAAAAGGCCCCCGCTCGCTGGCGGGGGCCTTGCCTGTACCTGTGACCCGGCGGCATCCCCCATCCCGCCGCTCCGCGCCGGATGTCTCCCACCCAC
>RBWT01000219.1 GCA_004010275.1 Streptomyces huasconensis | reverse complement strand
ACCCGCCCACCCCTGTCCCGTACGACCCTGTAACCAGGAGGCACCCAGCGATGTCCGTCCCGCAGCCCACGCCGATCAGCGCGGCGAGGAGATCCTCGCCGTCTTCGGCACCGCGTTCGGCGAGCTGCTTGCCGCGGACCCCGCCGCGTTCCGGGTGAAGTTCCGCAAGATGGCCTCCTCCGCCTTCGCGTTCTACCGCGGCACGGCCTGCCTGTTCTACGCCGACCTGGCGCGCGAGCAGCACGGCGGGCCGTACCTGGACGACCGCACGGGCCGGGTGTGGATTCACGGCGACCTCCACGCCGAGAACTTCGGCACGTACATGGACGCCCAGGGCCGCCTGATCTTCAACGTGAACGACTTCGACGAGGCCTACGTCGGCCCCTTCACCTGGGACCTGAAGCGCTTCGCCGCCTCCGTGGCCCTGATCGGCTACTCGAAGGCGCTGAGCGACGGGCAGATCTCCGACCTCGTGCGGACCTACGCCGCGGCGTACCGCGAGCGCGTCCACGACCTCGCGACCGGCGCCAAGAGCGACGAGGTGCCGCCCTTCACGCTGGACACCGCCGAGGGCCCCCTCCTGGACGCGCTGCGCGACGCGCGCTCCCTGACCCGCTTCGGGCTGCTGGACTCGATGACCGAGATCCGCGACTTCGAGCGCCGCTTCGCGCCGGGCGGCGGCTCCATCGAGCTGGACGCCGCCACGCGCTACAAGGTCCTCGCGGCCTTCGACGGCTATCTGGAGACGCTGCCGGAGTCCTCGCTCACCCGCCCCGATTCCTACCGCGTGAAGGACGTGGTGGGCCGGCGCGGCATCGGCATCGGCTCGGCGGGCCTGCCGTCGTACAACATCCTCCTGGAGGGCAACAGCGACGCCCTGGAGAACGACGTCGTGATCTACCTCAAGCAGGCGCAGACCCCGGCGGTCTCGCGGCACATCACGGACCCCGCGGTGCGCGGCTACTTCCAGCACGAGGGGCACCGCACGGTCATCTCGCAGCGTGCCCTCCAGGCGCACGCCGACCCGTGGCTGGGCTGGACCGAGCTGGACGGCGCGGGCCAGCTGGTCGCCGAGGTCTCGCCGTACGCGGTGGACCTGGACTGGTCGGACATCGACGACCTAGAGGAGATCTCGGCGGTCGTCGCGGACCTCGGCCGGGCCACCGCGACGATGCACGCCGCGGCGGACGACGAGAGCGGCCACTCGGACCTGGTGCCGTTCTCCACGGAGCGCGCCATCGACGCCGCGATCGCGGGCGACGAGGCCGGCTTCGGGGAGCTGCTCGTGGACTTCGCGCACACCTACGGCGCACGCGCGCGTGCCGACCACCAGATCTTCGTCGACCTGTTCCGCAACGGCCGCATCCCGGGCCTGTAGGCGCCCCGGAGGGCCGAAGGGGAACTCTTGGGCACCCTTTAGGGGTCTCCTACAGGAACCCATGGCACACTCCTCCGCGATGGACATATCCGGGACCCAGCTCAGAGCCGTGCGCGCGGCGCTGTTCACGGCACTCGTCGTGACGCTCTCCGCCGCGTCGCACGTGCTGCTGTCCCGGGTCCCCCTGCCGCTGACCACCGTCGCGGCGATCGCCACCGCCGTCTTCGTCCTGGCGTACGCGCTGGCGGGCCGCGAGCGCGGTTACGGCCGGATCGCCGCCCTGCTGATCCCGCTGGAGCTGGCGGCCGACACGGTGTTCACCGCCGGTCAGCACGTCTGTTACGGCGAGGCGGGGGGCCCGGTCGCGGGACCGCTGCGCTCCGTCGGCTTCGACATGCTGTGCGGCGGTACGCCGGTCGGCACTCCGCTGGCCCGCATGACCGCCGACGGCCACGGCGGCGCCGCGGCGCTGCTCGCCGACGCCGACCCGGGCGCCGCCTGGCTGCTGCTCGGGGCGCACGTGGGCGTCGGGCTCCTGGCGGCGGCCTGGCTGCGGCGCGGGGAACGGGCCCTGGCCCAGCTGCTGCGCGCGGTCGGGAGCGGCGACGTTCCCGTCCGCTGCTCATCGCGGTCGCCCTGCGGTGACCGCCGCGCACACACCCGTACGCCGCCTGCCGCGCCCCGAGCGCCGGGCGCGCGTCACGCGCACGCGCCTGCTGGTGCACTTCGTGGGACGGCGTGGACCACCGCGCTCGGCTGCCTTCGCCTGAGCACGACACCCCCACGCAGTCACCCACACGGAGAAGAAGAGACCATGAGCAAGCGCAACAGCCAGGCCGCCAAGTCCGCCGCCCGCGAGCGGATTCGCCTCCAGCAGGAGGCCGAGCGCAAGCGCGAGAAGCGCAGGCGCGCGGCGATCGTCGCGTCTCGATCGTCGGCGTCATCGCGATCGCGGGCGGCGTCGGCTACGCCGTGATGCAGGCCAACAAGCCGAGCGACCCCACGAAGTGGGAGAAGGCCGCCGACGCGAAGGTGGTCGCCCCGGCCAACACCTCGGGCAAGAACGGCACCACGCTCACCCTCGGCAAGTCCTCCCTCAAGAACACCGTGCACCTCTACGAGGACCCGCGCTGCCCCGGCTGCGCGGTCATGGAGCAGTCCATCGGCGAGACGGTCAACAAGGGCATGAAGGACGGCGACTACAAGCTGTCCTTCACCATCGGCACGTTCCTCGACAACAACCTCGGCGGCGAAGGCTCGAAGAACGCGCTGAGCGCGCTCGGCGCCGCCCTGAACGTCAGCCCGGACGCCTTCCTGGAGTACAAGACCGCCCTGTACTCCGCGAAGTTCCACCCGGCGGAGTCCAGCGACACGTTCGCCGAGGACGACGAACTGCTCAAGGTGGCCGACACGGTCGACGCGCTCAAGGACAACAAGAAGTTCGAGAGGGCCGTCAAGAAGGGCACCTACGACGCCTGGGCCGTGAAGATGAGTGACTCCTTCCAGTCGGCCGAGGGCGTCGAGTCGACCCCGACGATCAAGGTCAACGGCAAGGTGATCGAGACGCCGAAGACCCCGGAGGCCTGGAAGGCGGCGCTGAAGACGGCGGGCGTCACGAAGTAGCCCACCAGCTGTTCTCAGCGGCACATCAGCCGTTTCTCACCGAAGAGCGGGCCGGCTTTCCCGGTTGGCCCGCTCTTCGGCGGTACTGGTCAGTAATGTGATCACTCGTGACCAGTCGTCTCCCTGCCGCACCCATAGGTGCCTCAACTCCCAGTCGCCGCACGGTCGTCAAGGCCGCCGCCGCCACTGCCGCACTGGCGGCCCCGCTCGCCGCCGCACCCCTCGCCCACGCCGCCGAGGGCCCCGCCTTCCTGGCACGGTGTCGCGGTCCGGCTCCGCTGCCCGACGGCGTCCTGCTGTGGACCCGCGTGACCCCGACGCCCGACGCCGTGCCCGGTTCGGGCAAGGGCCCCGATGTGACGGTGCGTTGGGAGGTGGCCGAGGACAGGGGGTTCTCCCGGACCGTCAGCAGCGGGAGCACCACCGCGCGTGCCGCCTCCGACCACACCGTCAAGGCCGACGTAAGGGGCTTGCGCCCTGCGACCACCTATTACTTCCGCTTCTCCGTGGAGGGCGCCTCCCCGGCGCACTCCCCCGTGGGCCGCACCCGCACCGCCCCCGCGTACGACGCCACCGCGCACGGCGTCCGGTTCGGCGTGGTCTCCTGCGCCAACTGGGAGGCGGGGTACTTCTCGGCGTACCGCCATCTCGCGGACCGCACCGAACTCGACGCGGTGCTGCACCTCGGGGATTACATATACGAGTACCGCAGCGGCGAGTACCGCAGCGGCGAGTACCCGGCCGCCGCGAACGTCGTACGTCAGCACGAGCCCCGGCACGAGATCGTCACGCTCTCCGACTACCGCATCCGGCACGGTGTGCACAAGACCGACCCCGACGCGCAGGCGATGCACGCCGCGCACCCGGTCATCGCGATCTGGGACGACCACGAGTTCGCGGACAACACGTGGTCGGGCGGGGCGGGCAACCACAGCGCGACCGAGGGTCCTTGGGCGGGGCGCATGGCCGCGGCCAAGCAGGCGTACTTCGAGTGGATGCCGGTGCGCCCCTCGACCGAGGGCACGGTCCACCGGCGTATCCGCTTCGGCGGGCTGGCCGATCTGCACCTGCTCGACCTGCGGTCCTTCCGCTCCCAGCAGGCGGGCACCGGCAGCGGCGCGGTGGACGACCCGGACCGTACGCTGACCGGCCGCGCGCAGCTCGACTGGCTGAAGTCGGGCCTCACGTCCTCGGGCGCCGCCTGGAAGCTGGTCGGCACCTCGGTGATGATCTCGCCGGTCGCCTTCGGTTCCCTCCCCGCCCATCTCCTCGCGCCTCTCGCGGAGTTGGTCGGCCTGCCCAAGGAGGGTCTCGCCATCAACACCGACCAGTGGGACGGCTACACCGACGACCGCAAGGAACTCCTCGCCCACCTGCGGGACAACAAGATCCAGGACACCGTCTTCCTGACCGGTGACATCCACATGGCATGGGCGAACAACGTGCCGGCCAGGGCGGCGACGTATCCCCTCTCGCCCTCGGTCGCCACGGAGTTCGTGGTCACCTCGGTGAGTTCGGACAACCTCGACGACATGCTCGACGTCGCCCCGCACACCGTCTCGCTCGCGGCCGTGGCGGCCCTCAAGACGGCCAACCGCCATGTGAAGTGGCTGGACATGGACTCGCACGGCTACGGCGTCCTCGACGTCACCGCCGAGCGCGCGCAGATGGACTACTACACCCTCTCCGACCGGACCGACCCCGAGGCGACCTCGTCCTGGGTCCGTTCCTACCGCACGCTCAGCGGCACGCAGAAGGTCGAGCGGGTGCACGAACCGGTGCGCTGAGCGCGCGGGGGGTGCGCCGGAGGCCGTCAGAGCGTCTCCAGGAACCCGAGCGCCGTGCGCCACGCCGACTCCGCGGCCTCGGCGTCGTAGTCGTCGAGGCCCGGGTCGGTGAAGATGTGCCCGGCGCCCGCGTAGCGGTAGACCTCGACGTCGGCCCCGGCGCGCCCCATCTGGAGGTACCAGGCGCTCAGCCAGTCGTCGGACTCGAACGGGTCGGGCTCGGCCACGTGCAGCTGCACCGGCAGCTCGTCCACGGACGCGTTCTCCGCGATGTCGGAGGTGCCGTGCAGGAGCAGCAGGCCGCGCGCCTTCTCGTCGCCGAGCGCGAGGGTCTGCGCGGTCGCGGCGCCGAGGGAGAAGCCCGCGTAGACGAGACCTCGCTCGGAGTAGGGGGCGGCGGCCAGGACCGCCCTCTTCAGGAGTTCGTCCTTGCCCAGCTCGTCCTGAAAGGCCATGCCTTCCTCGACGGTGTCGAAGGTGCGCCCCTCGAAGAGGTCGGGGGTCCACACCGTGTGCCCCGCGGCACGCAGCCGGTCGGCGGCCTCGTGCACCGCGGGCCGCAGCCCGTACGTCGAGTGGAAAAGCATGATGTTCATGGGTTCATCGTGCCATCCGGGCCGGGTACCCCGATTTTTCTGTCATGAACCTGGCACCCCCTGCCTGCGGAGGCACGGAGGCGGTACCCCTACCCTCGGAGCCATGGAGAACGTACTGCGTCCGTTGATCGTGATCGGCGGCTCGGTCGTGCTCACGGTGGTGATCGGCTGGCTGGTCGACTTCGCCATGCGCCGGGCCGACGAACAGCATCACGAGACCCCGCTGTGGGGTCTGCTGCGCCGCTGCCGCGTGCCCTTCCACGTCGTGCTGTGTGCCGCCCTGCTGAGAGCCTCCTACGGAGAGGCGGAGCTGGCCAAGGACAACTCACAGGCCATCGGGCGCATCCTGTCCCTGGTGCTCATAGGGTCCACGGCCTGGCTGGTGGTACGGATCGCCGCGGCGATAGTGGAGTCCTCGTACGCCCGCTACGCCGCGGTCCACCGCGATCCGGCCCGGGTGCGCAGGGTCCGTACGCAGGTGACGCTCATCCAGCGGGTGGTCAGCGCGATCGTGGGTGTCGTGGCGGTCGCGGCGATGCTGCTGACCTTCCCCGCCATGCAGGCCGCAGGGACCTCGCTGCTGGCCTCGGCCGGCATCCTCGGCATCGTCGCCGGTGTCGCGGCCCAGTCCACCCTCGGCAACCTCTTCGCGGGGCTGCAGATCGCCTTCGGCGACATGGTGCGGATAGGGGACACCGTCGTCGTGGACGGCGAGTGGGGCACCGTGGAGGAGATCACCCTCACATTCCTGGCCGTCCGCACCTGGGACGAGCGCCGGATCACGATGCCCGTGTCGTATTTCACGTCCCGGCCCTTCGAGAACTGGTCCCGTGGCGGCGCGCAGATGACCGGCACGGTCTTCTTCCACCTGGACCACTCCGCGCCGGTCCACCAGATGCGCGACAAGCTCCGGGACATCCTGCGCGACTGCGCTGCGTGGGACGGCAGGGACTGGGGCCTCGCCGTCACGGACACGACGCCGAGCACGCTGCAGGTCCGCGCCCTGGTCACCGCCAAGGACGCGGACGACATCTGGACGGTCCGGGTGACGGTGCGCGAACAGATGGTCCAGTGGCTGACGGAACACCATCCGTACGCGCTGCCGCGGATCACCACGGCCTGGGCGGAGCCGTCACCGAACGGCCACGGCCCGCGCCCCCTGGTGCAGGAGATGCCGCGCACCGGACGCGGCTGAGCCCCCGGGCCGCCCGCCGTCTCAGCGCAGACTGCGTACGTCGAGGTGGTGCAGCACCCGGTCGACGATCTCCGGATCGGCGCCGGGCTCGCTGCGCGCCGCGAGGACCTCGTGGCGGGCGGCCGACATCATCTCCCGCTGGATGCGCTGGACGGCCTTCAGGCGGTCCACGCGCTTGGCGTACCGCTCGCGCCGCTCCGCGTCGACGATGTCGGGGCTGATCCTGGCCCCGATGTCGAAGGCGCCGCGCTGCAGCCGCTCGGAGACCTCCTCCGGCAGCTCCTCGACCTCCTCGATCTCCTTGAGGCGGCGCTTGGCGGCCTTGGTGGCGCGCATCGCGAGATCGCGCTCCAGCTCCCGCTCCGCGCCGGCATCGGCCTGCACCCGCAACTTCCTCACCAGCCAGGGCAGCGTGAGCCCCTGCACGACGAGGGTCGCCATGATGACGCAGAAGGCGATGAAGATGATCTCGTCACGGGCCGGGAACGGCGACCCGTCGTCCGTTTTGAGCGGGATGGCGAGCGCGAGCGCCACGGACGCCACGCCGCGCATACCGGCCCACCACATGACGACGGTCTCGCGCCAGCTGGTCGGGATGTCCTCGTCGTAGTCCCGGCGCTTGTGCAGCCGCTTGGCCAGCCACGTCGCGGGCAGCAGCCACAGCAGCCGTACGCCGATGACGACCCCGACGACCGCCGCGCCCCAGCCGAACATCTCCCACTCGCGGCCGCTCGCGATGCCGAAGACGTTGTGCAGTTCGAGCCCGATGAGCCCGAACGCGGCGCCGGTCACCAGGGTGTCGACGATCTGCCAGAACGTCTGTCCGGTGATGCGTCCGAGCACGTCGTCGGCGTCGACGGCGTTCTCCGCGAGGAAGAGCGCGGTGGTGAGGACGGCGAGCACGCCGGAGCCGAGCATCTCCTCGGCCAGCACGTAGCTGACGAAGGGCACGAGCAGCGTCAGGCCGGTCTGGAGCGTGGCATCGCCGAGCAGCACCATGAGCTTGTTGGTAAGCCAGCCGAGGACCAGCCCGACGAGCACGGCCACCACGGCGGACAGCACCAGCCGGCCCGCGGCGGAGGGCCAGGAGAACGTCCCGCTCACCGCCGCCGCGATCGCCACGTGGTAGAGCACGATCGCCGTGACGTCGTTGAAGAGCCCCTCCCCCTCCAGGATCGACACGAGCCTGCGGGGCAGCCCGAGCGAACCGGCGACGGCGGTCGCGGCGACGGGGTCGGGCGGCGCGGCGAGCGCTCCGAGCGCGACGGCGGCGGCGATCGGCAGCCCGGGGACCAGGGCGTTGGCCATGGCGGCGACCGCGGCCGTGGTGACGAACACCAGGGCCACGGCGAGCAGGAAGATGGGGCGCCGGTTGGCCGCGAACTGCCGCCACGACGTGCGCTGCACGGAGGCGTAGAGCAGGGGCGGCAGGACCAGCGGCAGGATGTAGTCCGGCGGGATCTCCACATTGGGCACGAACGGCAGGAGGGCCATGCCGATACCGGCCAGCGTCATCAGCACCGGCGCGGGCAGCCCGAGCCGGTCCCCCAGCGGCACCGTGACAACGGCTCCCAGCAGCAAGACGATCAGCAGCGCCAGCTGCTCCACGGTGCGCCCTCCGACGGTCGAAACTCCACGATCAAGACCTCAACCCTGCCACGCGCCCGTTGCGAACCGGACGACCAGACCCTGTTTCGCCGGACGCGGCGGGTGGGGGTGGGCGGTGTTGGAGGGGGAAGCGTGCGGGGGCGGAGGCGTGCGGGCGCGTACCCAGGGAGGCGAGGACGAGCGCACGCGGGCACGTGCCCCGGCGGGGGGCACGAGAGCAGGCGAGGCGCGTCCCCCGGCGGGGCACGAAGGCACCCGGAAGCTAGCGCAGCGTTTTCCGCATGGCTTGGTGTGGGATTCCGGCGTCCGGGAACTCCGGTCCGTACGCCTCGTACCCCAGGCGCTCGTAGAACCCGAGGGCATGCGTCTGGGCGTGCAGGTCCACCGCTGTCAGGCCACGCGCGCGTGCCGCGTCTATGGCCCCGACCAGGGCCGCCCCGACGCCGAGCCCGCGCGCGGCCCGCGTCACCGCGAGCCGGCCGAGCGCGCCCACCGTGGCGTCCCCGCCGTTCTTCGCGGCGGCCGCGGTGCCGGTCAGGAGCCGGCCGGTGCCCAGCGGAACGCCGTCCTCGCGCATCGCCAGCACGTGCGTCGCCCCGGCGTCGTACTCGTCGTACTCAACCTCTTCGGGGACCTGCTGCTCGGCCACGAAGACGTCCTTGCGGACCGCGAAGCAGGCCGCCAGGTCGTCCGGGTCCCGAGCGACCCGGATCGTCACATCGCTCACGAACTCTCCGCCCGCACCCGGTCGAGCGCCTGCTGGAGGTCGTCGGGGTAGTGGCTCTCGAACTCCACCCACTGGCCGTCGCCCGGGTGCTCGAAGCCGAGCCGGACCGCGTGCAGCCACTGTCGCGTGAGGCCGAGCCGCTTGCCGAGCGTCGGGTCCGCGCCGTACGTCAGGTCGCCCACGCAGGGGTGCCGGTGCGCCGCCATGTGGACGCGGATCTGGTGGGTGCGCCCCGTCTCCAGCTTGATGTCGAGCAGGGAGGCGGCCCGGAAGGCCTCGATGAGGTCGTAGTGCGTCACGGAGGGCTTGCCCTCGGCCGTGACCGCCCACTTGTAGTCGTGGTTGGGGTGCCGGCCGATGGGCGCGTCGATCGTGCCGCTCATCGGGTCGGGGTGGCCCTGCACCAGCGCGTTGTAGCGCTTGTCGACCGTGCGCTCCTTGAACTGGCGCTTCAGCGACGTGTACGCGCGCTCCGACTTGGCGACCACCATGAGGCCGGAGGTGCCCACGTCCAGGCGGTGGACGATGCCCTGGCGCTCGGCGGCGCCGGACGTGGAGACGCGGAAACCGGCCGCCGCGAGGCCGCCGATCACGGTCGTCCCGGTCCAGCCGGGGCTCGGGTGCGCGGCCACGCCGACCGGCTTGACGATGTCGACGATGTCGTCGTCGTCATGCACGATCTCCATGCCCTCGACGGGCTCGGCCACGACCTGCACCGGAGCGGGTGCCTGCGGCATCTCCACTTCCAGCCAGGCGCCGCCGTGCACCCGCTCGGACTTGCCGACCACCGAGCCGTCGACCGCGACCTTCCCCGCCGCGGCGAGCTCGGCGGCCTTCGTGCGGGAGAAACCGAACATGCGGGAGATGGCGGCGTCTACGCGCTCGCCCTCCAGGCCGTCCGGCACGGGCAGGGTGCGGATCTCGGGAATCGTACTCACCCATTGAGTATGCAGGAGCCCACTGACACTCCCCGACCACAGGTCTCGCCGCCGGCCCGGCCTCAGTCCTTGTGGACGGTGCCGTCCGGGTCGAGTCCGCGGAAGGACAGCAGCACGATCAGGATGCCGCCGCAGACGATCGCCGAGTCCGCGAGGTTGAAGACCGCGAAGCCCTTGGGGGCGATGAAGTCGACCACCGCGCCCTCGAAGACGCCCGGCGTGCGGAAGATCCGGTCGGTGAGATTGCCCAGCGCACCGCCGAGCAGCAGACCGAGCGCGATCGCCCACGGCAGGCTGTAGAGCTTGCGGGCGAGGCGGGCGATCACCACGATGACGGCGGCCGCGATGCACGTGAAGATGATCGTGAAGGCCTCGCCGAACCCGAAGGCCGCGCCCGCGTTCCGGATCGCGTTGAAGCGCAGCCAGTCGCCGATGACGTCGATCGGCTCGTGATGCTCCAGCTTCGCGACCACGATCATCTTGCTGATCAGGTCGAAGGCGTACGCGATGGCGGCGACGACGAACAGCACGGCGATCTTGCGCCTGCCCTTGGGCTGCTGCTCGTCCTCGCCCGTGACGTCACCGGGGACCGACCCGGACCGCTCCGGCTCGCCCCCGTCCGCCTCAGGGTTGTCCGGCGTACCGATGATGCGCTCCGCCTCTGCCACGTGAGTCCCTCGACCTAGGTACCTGACTAGGGGACGAGGGTACGGCACACACGTACGGGCCCCGGCGTTCAGGCCGTGCTCAGGAGCGCCGTTCCTGCTTCTGCTTGCACTCCACGCACAGCGTCGCGCGCGGGAAGGCCTGCATGCGCGCCTTGCCGATGGCTTTGCCGCAGTTCTCGCAGAGCCCGTACGTCCCCGCGTCGAGCCGTTCCAGGGCGCGCTCGGTCTGCACGAGCATCTCGCGCGCGTTGGCTGCCAGGGCCATCTCGTGCTCACGCGTGATGTTCTTCGTGCCGGTGTCCGCCTCGTCGTCGCCCGCGCCGTCCCCGGAGTCGCGCATCAGCCCGGCGAGGGCCTGCTCGGACGCCGAGATCTCGGTGGTCAGCCTCAGCGCCTCGCTCTCGAGTCCTGTACGGGCCTCCGCGACCTCGTCCGGCGTCCAGGGGTCCTCGCCCGGCCGGACCGCCAGCTCACCGGGCTCGACCGCGGCGGCACGCGCCTTGGGCACCGCCGTCGGCTCGGCCGCCGCGGTCGCCGTGCCCGGAGTCTTCTTCGCAACCACTGTCGTGGCTCCCGTCGTCTCCGCGGCCTCAGCCGCACCTTCGGCCGCGGACGCGACCGTCTTCTTCGCCGTGCTCTTCTTCGCGGGGCTCTTCCCCGGGCTCTTCCCGGGGCTCCTCTCGGGGCTCTTCTCGGCGGGTGCTTCCGCCACCGGGGCCGCACCTTCCGCAGCGCCCCCGTCGCCCACGAGATCCGCCTCCCCCGCAAGGTCCGCGCCCCCCGCGGTGGGTGCTTTCCGCAGAGGGGTCGTCTCCTCCATCGCCGCCCTTCCTGCCTGCTCGGCCGTCGTGGCGACGCTCTCAGAGGCCTCGTCCGCCCCCATCCCCGGAGCGGACGCCTCCGCGGCTCCCGCCCCCTTGGCAGAGGCTTTCTTGCCCACCGCCTTCTCGACGGAAGCCTCCTTGGGGGAAGCATTCTTCGCGACAGCCTTCCCGGCGGCGTCCGCCTTGCCGGCAGCCGTCGCGGCAGGGGGCTTCTTACCAGGGGGCTTCTTGGCGGCGCTCCTCTTGGCGGCGCTCCTCTTGGCGGCGCCATCCTTGGCGGCGCCCTTCCCGGCAGCGTCCTCCTTGGCGGTGCCCTTCTCGGCGGCGCTCTTCTGAGCGGTGCTCTTCTCGGCGGTGCTCTTCTGAGCGGCGCTCTTCTGAGCGGCGCCCTCCTTAGCAGCACCCTCCGTGGCGGCACCCTCAGTGGCGGCACCCTCCTTAGCGACGCCCTTCTTGGCGGCGCCCTTCTCGGCGGTGCCCTCCTTAGCGACGCCCTTCTTGGCGGCGCTCCTCTTGGCGGCGCCCTTCTTGGCGGCGCCCTTCTTGGCGGCGCCCTTCTTGGCGGCGCCCTTCTTGGCGGC
>RBWT01000218.1 GCA_004010275.1 Streptomyces huasconensis | reverse complement strand
CACACCCGCACGCCCCGCACCCGCGAGCGCACCCGCCCTACCCCTCAGCGATCACCACCGCAGAAGCAACCCCCGCATCATGGCTGAGCGACACATGCCAAGCCCGAACCCCCAACTCCGCAGCCCGAGCCGCCACAGTCCCCCGCACCCGCACCCGAGGCTGCCCACTCCCCTCGACATACACCTCCGCATCGGTCCACCGAAGCCCCCCCGGCGCCCCCAACGCCTTCGCCAGGGCCTCCTTCGCCGCGAACCGCGCCGCCAGCGAGGCCACCCCACGCCGCTCCCCGCTCCGCAGCAGCAACTCGCTCTCCAGGAACAGCCGTTCGGCCATCCCCGGCGTCCGCGCCAACGCGGCCCCGAACCGCTCGATCTCGGCCACGTCGATGCCGACCCCGATAATCACCGGCTCACTCACCCCAGAAATCGCCCGAAAATACCGGGTCAGCGTGACACACCCCACCACACACGCCACCCCATGGCCGTTCAAACAGCCGTAACAATGGACTGTGATCTCTTCGGTCTCCGCGCCAGACAAGGCGCCGCGGAGCGCCCACCGGCACAAGCCGGAGGCGACTCCCTACCTCGACCTCACCCGCGCCGAGTGGAGCGCTCTGCGGGAGAAGACGCCCCTGCCCCTGACGGCGGAGGAGGTGGAGAAGCTGCGCGGCCTCGGGGACGTCATCGACCTGGACGAGGTCCGCGACATCTACCTGCCGCTCTCCCGCCTCCTGAACCTCTACGTAGGAGCGACGGACGGCCTGCGCGGCGCCCTCAACACCTTCCTGGGCGAGAAGAGATCCCAGTCCGGGACCCCCTTCGTCATAGGGGTCGCCGGCTCCGTGGCCGTCGGCAAGTCGACCGTCGCCCGCCTCCTCCAGGCCCTCCTCTCCCGCTGGCCGGAACACCCCCGCGTGGAGCTGGTCACGACCGACGGCTTCCTGCTGCCCACCAAGGAGCTGGAAGCCCGCGGCCTGATGTCCCGCAAGGGCTTCCCCGAGTCGTACGACCGCCGCGCCCTGACCCGTTTCGTGGCGGACATCAAGGCGGGGAAGAAGGAGGTGACGGCGCCGGTCTACTCCCACCTGATCTACGACATCGTGCCGGGCCGGCGCCTGACCGTCCGCCGCCCCGACATCCTCATCGTCGAGGGCCTGAACGTCCTGCAGCCCGCCCTGCCCGGCAAGGACGGCCGCACCCGCGTGGGCCTCGCGGACTACTTCGACTTCAGCGTGTACGTCGACGCCCGCACCGAGGACATCGAGCGCTGGTACCTGAACCGCTTCAAGAAGCTGCGCGACACGGCCTTCCAGGACCCGTCCTCGTACTTCCGCAAGTACACGCAGGTGTCGGAGGAAGAGGCCCTGGACTACGCCCGCACGACCTGGCGCACGATCAACAAGCCGAACCTGCTGGAGAACGTGGCGCCCACCCGGGGCCGCGCGGCCCTGGTGGTCCGCAAGGGCCCGGACCACAAGGTGCAGCGCCTGAGCCTGCGCAAACTCTGAGGCGCCGCCCCCTCCACCACCCGACTACCCTGCGCACATGCTGCACCTACGCCTGATCTCCCCCGCGGACAAGACCGACGACGTGCTGCGCCTGATCGAGGGGACCACGGGCACCACGCACCTGGCCGTGGTGCCCGGCGCCGCCCGCAACCCCACGGGCGACGTCATCATGTGCGACGTCGCGCGCGAGGCGGGCGACGAGCTGATCGGCGGCCTGCGCGCGCTGGACCTCGACCGGTGCGGCTCGATCGCGGTGGAGAACATCGATCTGTCCCTCTCCGACCGCGCCGACAAGGCGGAACACGACGCTCCCGGTGAGGCGGCGGACGCGGTCCTGTGGGAGCAGTTGTCCGACGCGACCCACGAGGAGTCGACGCTCTCGGTCACGTACGTCGCGTTCATCACGCTCGCCACGATGATCGCGGCCTGCGGTGTCGTGCTCGACAACGCGATCCTGATCGTGGGCGCGATGGCGGTCGGACCGGAGTTCGGCCCGCTGGCCGGGTTCTGCACGGCCCTGGTGCGGCGAGCGCCCCGACTGGCCCTGCGCTCACTGATCGCGCTGCTGGTGGGCTTCCTGGTGGCGATGGCGGTGACGGTCGGGTTCAGCTACTTCATGGACGCCACGGAGCTGTTCACCCACGAGGCTCTCAAGGCGGAGCGGCCGAACACGAACTTCATCTACCGCCCGGACTGGTTCTCGTTCGTCGTCGCGGTCCTCGCGGGCGCGGCGGGCACGCTCTCCCTGACGTCGGCGAAGTCGGGCGCCCTGGTGGGCGTGGCGATCTCCGTGACGACGGTCCCGGCGGCGGCCAACGCCGCGGTCGCCTTCAGCTACAGCGAGTACAAGCAGGCGTGGGGCTCCACCGAACAGCTCCTGCTGAACCTGCTCGGCATCGTCCTCGCCGGCACGCTCACGCTGCTGGCCCAGAAGGCTCTCTGGGCCACGCAGCGCGACCGTACCGCCAAGCCGCGGCGCGCCTAGCCCAGCGCGGACTTCACCGAGTCCGCGAGCCGCTCGGCCACGGACCGCGCCTGCTCGATGTCGGCGGCCTCGACCATGACCCGCACCAGCGGCTCGGTCCCGGAGGGCCGCAGCAGCACCCGCCCGGTGGAGCCCAGCTCGCGCTCGGCGTCGGCGACGGCGGTGGCCAGGTCGGCGGAGGTCTTGACGCGCGACTTGTCGACGTCGGGGACGTTGATGAGGACCTGCGGCAGCCGCTCCATGACGCCCGCGAGGTCGGCCAGCGTACGCCCGGTCTCGGCGACCCGCGCCGCGAGCAGCAGCCCGGTCAGCGTGCCGTCACCGGTGGTCGCGTGGTCGAGGACGATGACGTGCCCGGACTGCTCGCCGCCGAGGGCGAAGCCGTGCTCCTTCATCGACTCCAGGACGTACCGGTCGCCGACGGCGGTCTGCACCAGGGAGAGGCCCTGGGCCTCCATGGCGAGCTTGAAGCCGAGGTTCGACATGACGGTGGCGACAACGGTGTCGTGACGCAGCGTGCCGTGCTCGCGCATGGCGAGGGCGAGGACGGCGAGGATCTGGTCGCCGTCGACCTCCGCGCCGGTGTGGTCCACGGCCAGGCAGCGGTCCGCGTCCCCGTCGTGCGCGATGCCGAGGTCGGCGCCGTGCTCGACGACGGCGGCCTTGAGCAGGTCCAGGTGGGTGGAGCCGCAGCCGTCGTTGATGTTCAGACCGTCGGGCTGGGCGCCGATGGTGATGATCTCGGCACCGGCGCGCGTGAACGCCTCGGGCGAGACACGGGCGGCGGCGCCGTGCGCCTCGTCCAGGACGATCTTCAGTCCGTCGAGGCGGTTGGGGAGGACACCGAGCAGATGCGCGATGTACTGGTCGAGCCCCTGGTCGTACGACTTCACGCGGCCGACGCCCGCGCCCGTGGGCCGCTGCCATGGGGCGGCGGTGCGGTGCACGAACTGCTCGTCGTACTCGGCCTCGATGCGGTCCTCCAGCTCGTCGGCGAGCTTGTGGCCGCCGCGCGCGAAGAACTTGATGCCGTTGTCGGGCATGGCGTTGTGGCTGGCGGAGAGCATCACGCCGAGGTCGGCGCCCAGCGCACCGGTGAGATGGGCCACCGCGGGGGTGGGCAGCACACCGACGCGCAGGACGTCCACGCCCGCGCTCGCCAGACCTGCGACCACCGCGGCTTCCAGGAACTCCCCGGACGCGCGCGGGTCCCGCCCGACCACCGCCACCGGGCGATGGCCTTCAAAGGTGCCCACCTCGGCCAGTACGTGCGCCGCCGCCACGGAGAGTCCGAGCGCCAGCTCGGCCGTCAGATCCGCGTTGGCGACACCACGCACGCCGTCCGTGCCGAAGAGTCGTCCCACTGCTGTCCTCCGAACGTTCGTTCTTGATAGACGAACGCCCCGGCGAGCACGGATGTGCCGCCGGGGCGAACGAAAAGTACAAGCAGGCCAAGCAGGCAGCGATTAGCGCTTGCTGTACTGCGGGGCCTTGCGGGCCTTCTTGAGACCGGCCTTCTTGCGCTCGACCGCACGGTCGTCGCGCTTGAGGAAGCCGGCCTTCTTGAGGGCGCCGCGGTTGTTCTCGACGTCGGCCTCGTTCAGGGCGCGGGCGACACCGAGACGGAGCGCACCGGCCTGGCCGGAGACGCCGCCACCCGCGATGCGGGCGATGACGTCGTAGCGGTCGTCGAGCTCGAGCACCTTGAAGGGCTCGTTGACTTCCTGCTGGTGGACCTTGTTCGGGAAGTAGTCCTCGAGCGTACGCCCGTTGATCTTCCACTTGCCGGTGCCCGGGACGATCCGGACGCGGGCGATGGCGTTCTTGCGACGGCCCAGGCCGGCGGCCGGCTGCGGGTCGCCGAAGCGCGCGGGGTTCGACTCCGAGGTGTACTCGCCCTCAAGGGGGGCCTCGGACTCGGTGGTGTACTGCTCGACGTCAGCGATCTCGGTCTCTTCGACCGGCTGCTCAACGGTGGTCTCGGCCACGATTCTCCTCAGATTTCTTTACGTCTTTGGGGGTGGCCGGAACTACTGCGCGACCTGGGTGATCTCGAACGGGACCGGCTGCTGAGCGCCGTGCGGGTGCTGGTCGCCCGCGTAGACCTTCAGCTTCGAGAGCATCTGACGGCCCAGGGTGTTCTTGGGGAGCATGCCCTTGACGGCCTTCTCAACGGCCTTCTCGGGGTTCTTCTCGAGCAGCTCGTCGTAACGGACGGACCGCAGACCACCCGGGTAACCGGAGTGGCGGTACGCCATCTTCTGGGTCTTCTTGTTGCCGGAGAGGTGCACCTTGTCCGCGTTGATGATGATGACGAAGTCACCGGTGTCGACGTGGGGGGCGTAGATCGGCTTGTGCTTGCCGCGCAGGAGGGTGGCGGCGGTGGTCGCCAGACGGCCCAGGACGATGTCCCGGGCGTCGATGACGTGCCACTGGCGGGTCACATCGCCGGGCTTGGGGCTGTACGTACGCACTTAGTAGCCTTCGCTTCTTCAGTGGATGGGGTCCAGACACACGGCACCCAGGAAGCGATCATGCAGCTGAGGCCCACAATGCCGGGGACGCTGCCCGTATGCGAGCCACTGGTAACTGCTCCAGGGAACCTACGTAAAGGCCCTTTCGCGTGAGATCGAGGACACCAATACGTATCAATCCCCGAGAGTACCCGCGCCGCCCCGTACCGGTCAAAACGCGGCCCCGAAGACCGGAACCGGCGACTCACACCCCGGCGACTCACACACCGCGGACAGGACTGCACTCATCACGGACAGGACCGCACTCATCAGGGTAAGGGCCCGCCCGCTCCACCCCGCACCGACCGCGCAGCGCCCCCGCCGCACACGCCCACCCGACCGTGCCGCAGCAGACACAGCGTGGCCGCGTCCTTGAAGGCCCGCCGCGTCATCGGCTCCAGCCAGGGCCAGGCGAAGCCGGGCACCTGCGGCACCAGCGCCACCCAGAACCACGGGCCGCGCGCCGGCGCCCCCGCCGTCAGCGCCCGCCGCGAGCAGCAGCGGCAGCACGACCAGGAGGTAGTGGTCGTACGAGGGCCGCGAGACGAGGAAGGCCGACAGCATCAGCATCGTGCCGCGCTCCACCACCCTGGACGGCCCCTCGTCCCCCCTCCCCCACCGCCGCCAGGCACACCACACCCCGGCCGCGGCGGCACACCCCGCGAGCAGCGTCGCGCCGATGCGGCACCCCGACCCGCGCGAGCACCGCCGAGGGCGACGCCTCGTAGAGCCGTACGAAGGCGTCGTCGCCGCGCAGCAGGAAGGGCAGCGTCCGCGTGAAGAACCCGGCGGGGTCCGGCATCACCAGCGCCGCCCCCAGCGAGGCGACCGCGGGGACCGCGACCGCCGCCCCGAGCGCCCGCCACCGCCCCGCGAAGACGAAGAGGAGCGCGACGGGCACGAGCAGCGGCTTCACGGCCACGGCGGCGCCGATGACGAGCCCGGCCGCGGTCCACCGCCCGCGGCACACCAGCAGCAGGGCGAAGGGCAGCGCCGCCGCGGAGGCCACCGTCCAGTTGCCGAGCCGGACGAGGTGCCCGAAGGGCGTGAAGCCGAGCGCGAGCCCCAGCAGGCCGTACGCGGCGAACCGGCTGCGCCATGGCACCCCGTACAGCCGCAGCGCGCACAGCCAGCCCGCGACGAGTCCCGCGGTGACGCCCGCGGGCACCAGGAAGCGCACCACCCCGGTGGGGAGCAGGGCCTGCGGCACCGCCGCGAGGACGGCCGCGGGCAGGTAGAGGAAGTGCCGGTCGGCGTAGGGCGAGCGTCCGTGCAGCCAGGCCTCGGCGGCCCGCACCACGATGGCGTTGTCCATGCCGCCGTCGGGCGCCCGCAGCCCCACCCGGACGGCCCCGGCGAGCAGCACGAGACCGAGCACGGCCCGGACATGCCACCCGGAAGGCCGCAACAACCATCCACTTACCGCCGATTTGCCCGTGTTCATACGGTTCAGGCTAGGCCGGGAACCCCGCGCGACCTCCGCTCAACATCCCCAACTCCCCGTCTAAGATGCGCCCCATGAGCTTTGGGCAAGGGGGACCTCAGTGGGGTCCGGGGGGAACGGGCGGCCCCGGCGGCGGGCCCACGCCCGACTGGGCGGCGCTCGCCGAAGCCTCCGAGGCGCGCGCACGGCGCCGCAAGTGGCTGATGATCGGCGGCGGAGCGTTCGCCACGATCGGTATCGCGGCGGCCGTGGCGATCACCGTCGTCTCCGCGAACAGCGGCGACGCCACCGCCTCGAACAAGCCGGCCAGTGAGCTGCCGGCGACGGCGGACATCCCCGGGGAGAGCGACGAGCCGGGCCCGACCTTCAAGGAGACCACGCCGCCGCCCCCGCCGGACCCCAAGGACTTCATCTCCAGCGCCAAGAAGGACAAGGCGCCCCTCACGCCGGAGGGCCTCTTCCCCGGCAGGACGTTCACCTCGGGCGAGACGGTCTACAAGAAGGGCGCGACGGACAGCACCAAGAGCTGCGCGTCCGTCACCCAGCCCGCCCTCGGCGCGATCCTCGCCCGGCACGACTGCACACGCCTGATCCGCGCCAGTTACCTCAAGGGCGGCATCGCGGTCACCATCGGCGTCGCCGTCTTCGACACCTCGGCCGAGGCCAAGAAGGTCAAGGACGAGGTGCAGAAGGGCCTGGTCACCGCGTTGCCCGGCAAGGGCGTGCCCAGCTTCTGCCGGACCGGGGTGTGCCGCGGCACGTACAACGCGTACGGCCGCTACGCGTACTTCACCACCACCGGCTACACCAACGGCAAGAACGTCACGACGGGCGACAGCAAGGCCTACGCCGCCGGTGACACCCTCGCCCGCTTCGCCTTCCAGCGGATCAACCAGCGGGGCGAGGCCCAGGCGTCGGCCGCGGCCGCCGCCCCGCAGTAAGGCGACGGCCGGTTCAGCAGCAGCCGGCGCCGGGCAGCGTCCGCTTGTTGCGCGCTTCCTTGCTGCGCGCGGCGAGCAGCTCGTCGGCGGGGTAGCCGACCTCCTCCAGCGTGAGCCCGTGCGGCCGCACGACGTGCACCGCCGAGTCCCGCACGCGCGCCTCAAGCACCTTCCCGGGCCACTCCACGGGCCGGTGCCCGTCCCCCACGAACAGCATGGCGCCGACGAGCGAGCGCACCATGTTGTGGCAGAAGGCGTCGGCGCGGACGGTCGCCTCGAGGATGCCGTCGGGGCGCCGCTCCCACCGCAGCTCCTGGAGCGTACGGATGGTGGTGGCCCCCTCACGCCGCTTGCAGTAGGCGGCGAAGTCGTGCTCGCCGATCAGGTGCTCGGCGGCGGCGTTCATGGCGTCGAGGTCCAACTCCCAGTCGTGCCACAGCACATGACCGCGCAGCAACGGGTCGACACCGCCGGGGTGGTCGGTGACACGGTAGGCGTACCGCCGCCACACCGCGGAGAACCGCGCGTTGAACCCGGCGGGCGCCTCGGCCACCTTCCACACCCGTACGTCGTGCGGCAGCCGCCGCGCGAGCCGCCGCAGCAGCTTCTCGCGGTGCTCCTCCCACACGCCTTCGGGCAGGTCGACGTGGGCGACCTGCCCCCGTGCGTGCACCCCGCTGTCGGTCCGCCCCGCGACGGTCAGCTCGTACGTCTCCTGGGAGCGCGTCACGGTCCGCAGCGCGGCCTCGATCTCCCCCTGGACGGTCCGCTGCCCGTCCCGCTGCTTGGCCCACCCGGAGAAGCCCTTGCCGTCGTACGACAGGTCAAGCCGCACCCGCACGAACCCGGGCTCTACTTCGTCACTCACTCGTGGATCAAATCCTCTCAGGCAACAAAAAGCGGGCCCGCCCCTGGCAAGGGACGGACCCGCATCGCCCCCGAAGGGGCGCGGGGAACTGCGCGACCAGCCACGACGAGCCCGCCGCCGAAGACGCGCAGCCCCCGGCAGAACGCTTACGCGTCCTTCGACTCCTCGGCCGGAGCCTCGGCAGCCTCGTCGGACTTGGCCTCGACGGCCTCGTCCTTCTTCAGGCTGTCTTCCTTGACCGCGCGCTTCGTGGCGGCCTCGGCCTCACCGGTGGCCTCCTGGGCCACGGTCAGGGCCTCCACCAGCTCGATGACAGCCATGGGCGCGTTGTCGCCACGACGGTTGCCGATCTTGGTGATACGGGTGTAGCCACCCGGGCGGTTCTCGTAGCGCGGGCCGATCTCCGTGAAGAGCGTGTGCACGATGCTCTTGTCGGTGATGACGGACAGCACCTGGCGGCGGTTGTGAAGGTCACCCTTCTTCGCCTTGGTGACCAGACGCTCCGCGTACGGACGCAGGCGACGGGCCTTCGCCTCGGTGGTGGTGATGCGGCCGTACTCGAAGAGCTGCTTGGCGAGGTTCGCCAGCAGAAGCTTCTCGTGCGCGGCGCTGCCGCCCAGACGGGCACCCTTGGCGGGCTTCGGCATGGTGTTTCTCCTCATGATCTGCCCCGGCCGTATCAGGTACCGGGGTCAGCGGCCGCGCCCCGATAGGGGCGCGGGGAACTGCGCGAGCAACCACAACGCACGCGCAGCCAAAATCAAACCGTCAGTCCCGAGCTCTTAGTACTGCTCGGTCTCGACGAACCCGGCGTCCGCGTCGTCGTCCGCACCGAAGGCGTCCGCAGCGGCGGTCGGGTCGAAGCCGGGAGGCGAGTCCTTCAGCGCGAGACCCATGCCGTTCAGCTTCATCTTGACCTCGTCGATCGACTTCGCACCGAAGTTGCGGATGTCGAGCAGGTCGGCCTCGGAGCGGGCGACAAGCTCGCCCACCGAGTGGATGCCCTCGCGCTTGAGGCAGTTGTACGACCGAACGGTGAGCTCCAGCTCCTCGATCGGCAGCGCCAGGTCGGCGGCCAGGGCGGCGTCCGTCGGCGACGGGCCCATGTCGATGCCCTCGGCGTCGATGTTCAGCTCGCGGGCGAGACCGAACAGCTCGACCAGGGTCTTGCCGGCCGACGCCATGGCGTCACGCGGACGCATGGCCTGCTTGGTCTCGACGTCGACGATCAGCTTGTCGAAGTCGGTGCGCTGCTCGACACGCGTGGCCTCGACCTTGTACGTGACCTTCAGGACCGGCGAGTAGATCGAGTCGACCGGGATGCGCCCGATCTCCTGACCGACCTGCTTGTTCTGGACGGCGGAGACGTAGCCGCGGCCGCGCTCGACGGTCAGCTCCATCTCCAGCTTGCCCTTGCCGTTGAGCGTGGCGAGGACGAGGTCGGGGTTGTGGACCTCGACACCGGCCGGCGGGGCGATGTCGGCGGCGGTCACCAGGCCCGGACCCTGCTTGCGCAGGTACATCACGACGGGCTCGTCGTGCTCCGAGGAGACGACCAGCTGCTTGATGTTGAGGATGAGGTCGGTGACGTCTTCCTTGACGCCCGGCACGGTGGTGAACTCGTGCAGGACACCGTCGATGCGGATGGACGTGACGGCCGCACCCGGGATCGAGGAGAGGAGCGTACGACGCAGGGAGTTGCCGAGGGTGTAGCCGAAGCCCGGCTCCAGCGGCTCGATCACGAACCGGGAGCGGAATTCGTCGACGACCTCTTCGGTCAACGAGGGACGCTGAGCAATCAGCATGTTGCGATCCTTCAGTCAGGGGCACCCACTATTTGATGCCCTGAATTCACTACAAGGGTACGGGCGGCACGCCTCCGAAGAGCCGTACCGCCCGGAACCTCAAGAACTGCCGTGCGTCAGACGCGGCGGCGCTTGGGCGGACGGCAGCCGTTGTGCGGCGTGGGCGTCACGTCCTGGATCGAGCCGACCTCGAGGCCGGTCGCCTGGAGCGAACGGATGGCGGTCTCGCGACCGGAACCCGGGCCCTTGACGAAGACGTCGACCTTGCGCATGCCGTGCTCCTGCGCGCGACGGGCAGCCGACTCGGCGGCCATCTGCGCGGCGAACGGCGTGGACTTGCGCGAGCCCTTGAAACCGACGTGGCCGGCGGAGGCCCACGAGATCACGTTGCCGGTCGGGTCCGTGATGGACACGATCGTGTTGTTGAACGTGCTCTTGATGTGAGCGTGCCCGTGGGCAACGTTCTTCTTTTCCTTGCGGCGCACCTTCTTGGCAGCGCCCTGACGACCCTTGGGGGGCATCTATAACTCCTACGGGAGGTGGTCGGTCCTGCAGCGACAGCTGTCGATAGACCGCTGAGCGAGGACTACTTCTTGCCCGGCTTCTTCTTACCGGCGATGGCGCGACGCGGGCCCTTGCGGGTGCGGGCGTTCGTGCTGGTGCGCTGACCGCGGACGGGCAGGCCACGACGGTGACGCAGACCCTGGTAGCAGCCGATCTCGACCTTGCGACGGATGTCGGCCTGGATCTCGCGACGGAGGTCACCCTCGGTCTTGATGTTGGCGTCCACGTACTCGCGGATCTTGACGAGGTCTTCCTCGGTCAGGTCGCGGACGCGGGTGTTGCGGTCCACCTCGGTGGCGTCCAGCGTCTGCTGGGCCAGCGTGCGGCCGATGCCGAACACGTAGGTGAGGGCAACCTCGATGCGCTTGTCGCGCGGGAGGTCAACGCCTTCAACGCGTGCCATTCATGGCTCCTGTTGATTCTTCGGAGGTCTTCAGCAGAACCACTCCCAGCCGCCGTCCTCTTCTGCTCGAGAAGAGTTGGTACGGACTGGGTCCCCGGCCTCCGACCGGGGGTGTCGCCCTCCATTACCGGATGGAACTGAAGAGGGACGGGTCCTGCATATGTGCTTTACGTGCGTCGCGCGAAAATCTGCGAACTGCAGTCGTGCGTCAGCCCTGGCGCTGCTTGTGGCGCGGGTTGTCGCAGATGATCATGACCCGGCCGTGACGGCGGATCACCCTGCACTTGTCGCAGATCTTCTTGACGCTCGGCTTGACCTTCATTGGGTGAGGTTCTCCGGGTCAGTGCCACCACCCCGCCGCGGCGGAGTGCGGGCAAGATCTACTTGTACCGGTAGACGATCCGGCCACGCGTCAGGTCGTACGGAGACAGCTCCACCACGACCCGGTCGTCAGGGAGGATGCGGATGTAGTGCATGCGCATCTTGCCGCTGATGTGTGCCAGGACCTGGTGGCCGTTCTGGAGCTCCACCTTGAACATGGCGTTCGGAAGAGACTCGACGACAGTGCCTTCGATCTCGATGGCACCTTGCTTCTTGGCCACGCTTCGCCCTTCGAATCGACTACCTTGATCGGCCGCGTACTGGCGCGTCTCCGGATGGAGACACACGGATGCACGAGAGCCGACGCGTCAGTCTACGTCAGCGCACTCCGAAAGACGAATCGAGAAAGTCTGCCCCACGACGAAGATCCTTAAGCAGAGGGGGCCAGCCCACCGGTGCGACTAGCCGCGCACCGGCCTCCGCCACACGCCTGCGCGCGGCTGCGGCCCCCGCTGTGCCCACGACCGCCGGCCCTCAGCCCAACGGGTCCGGCGCCACTGTCACCCCGTACTCCGCCAGCTTCGCCCGGCCGCAGTCCGCGCGGCTGCCAGCCGCCCGCTGTGGGCAGGCGTTGCCGCAAGGCGGCACGGGT
>RBWT01000217.1 GCA_004010275.1 Streptomyces huasconensis | reverse complement strand
CTGAGCGCGCAGTTCCCCGCGCCCCTTAAGGGGCGCTCACCTTCCGCATGGCCGAGAACGTCCCGCCTCCCTACGCCCGGGATGTTCGTCCCCTCCTGCGGGTGCGTCGGGGCTGAGCGCGCAGTTCCCCGCGCCCCTTAAGGGGCGCTCACCTACGCCCGGCCGAGAATGTTCCGCCCTCACTTCCCCAGCAGTTCGAACAGGCTGGAGAAGCCCTGGGCGCCGTGGCCGGCTGCGATGCGGTGGTCCATCAGGGTCTTGACCTCCCGCATGCGTACCGCCTCCACGCCTACGGACTCCCGGTGGCTGATCAGGTCGTCCATCAGGGCGGCCTGGACGTCGAGTGAGCCGAGGTCGGGGCCGTACTCGCCGCTCTTGACCGCCTCGGCCATCGACCTCAGCAAGGGCGGGTAGGCGGCGACCGACGCCGCGAGGCGGTCGGTGAACGCGGCCACGTCGACGCCCTCCCGCTGGACCAGCTTGAGCGTGTGCAGGAAGCCGAGGAGGAGGTCGAAGCCCATACCGACCTGGGCCATGAACTCCACGGCGGCCGCGCCGGCGTCCTCGCCGTGGTACGCGATGCCGCCCAGGACCCGGAGTGTCGGCTCGTGGGCCTCGTAGGCGGCGCGGGAGCCGCTGAACGGGAACACGACGTGCGGCTTGCCCACGTCCGGCGGGTCGCCCATGACCTTGCCGTCGATGTACTGGGCGCCGCGCTCGACCGCCCAGCGCTCGTGCGCCCGCGCCTGGGCGGGAGAGCCGCTCGTGACGTTCACCAGGGCCTTGCCCGCGACCGCCGTGTCCACGGAGGCCAGTACCTCGTCGACCGCCGTGCCGTCGAGCAGCAGACCACGACGAGCGGGCTCGCCGCCACCGCCTCCGCCGCCGTCGCCGCGGCCGTGGCCCCGGCATCGGCCAAGGGCGCGGCCTTGGCGGCGGTCCGGTTCCAGACCGTGGTGCGGAAGCCGCGCTCCAGGAAGGTCCTGGCGATCGCCGATCCCATGTCGCCGAGCCCGAGCACGGTGACCTGCCCCGCGCCTTCCGCCGCTGACATGGACGTCGCCTTCGTCATGGTGTCCGCCTGCTCCGACATGCTGTCCCCCTTCTCCGGCGGCGGGCCGGGAGCCCGTTCCGCATGCCGGGAACGCTAGTTGGGCGCCTCAGGGGCGGTATCGGCCGCAGGGCCGAGGGGTACTAGGGCTTTGGGCTCGGGCCCGCGGGCCGAGGCCGCACCCGCCCCCTGGCCTCACGGCAGCACCCGCCCCCGGCCTCACGGCAGCACCCTGCACAGCGCCTCCAACGCCCCCGCCCACGCGTGCTCCGCGGGCGTCCCGTACCCCACGACCAGCGCGACCTGCCGCCGCACCGCCGCGTGCGGGTGGCGGAAGCGGGAGAGCCCCTGGACCGCGAGGCGCTCCCAGTTGGCGGCCTGGACGACGGTCTGTTCGGTGCCCGGCGGCAGTTCGAGGACCGCGTGCAGGCCCGCCGCGATGCCCGTGGCGCGGGTCTCGGGAGACCGTTCGGCGAGGGCGGCCACGAGCTGGTCGCGGCGGCGCCGGTAGCGCAGCCGGGCGCCGCGGACATGACGGTCGTACGCACCCGAGGTGAGGAACTCCGCGAGGGTCAGCTGGTCGAGTGCGCTGCCCGACCACCCGGCGGCGTCCTTCTCGCCGACGACCTCGTCGCGCAGCCCCGAAGGCAGCACCATCCAGCCCAGGCGCAGACCCGGGGCGAGGGACTTGCTGGCCGTGCCGAGGTAGACCACGTGTTCGGGGTCGAGGCCCTGGAGCGCGCCGACGGGCTGGCGGTCGTAACGGAACTCGCCGTCGTAGTCGTCCTCCAGGATCACCCCGCCCTCGCGCCGCGCCCAGTCCACGACCGCCGCACGCCGGTCGGGGTGCAGCGGCGAGCCGATCGGGAACTGGTGTGCGGGGGTGAGCAGCACCGCCTTCGCCGGGCCGCCCGCCAGCCCCGCGACGTCCGTGCCGAGGCCGTCGAGGGCGAGCGGCGCCGTGCGCAGGCCCGCGCGGTGCAGCAGGTTCCAGTGGATGTCCAGGCCGTACGACTCCACGGCCGCCTCCCGCAGCCCGCGCGCCCGCAGGACCCGGCCGAGGATGGACAAGCCGTGCACGAACCCGGAGGTGATCACGATCCGGTCGGGGTCCGCCGAGACGCCCCGGGCCCGTGCGAGGTAGCCGGCGAGGGCCTCGCGCAGTTCGGTCCGGCCGCGCGGATCGCCGTACCCGAGGGCGGCGTTGGGCGCCGCCGCCAGCGCGCGGCGGGCCGCCTTGAGCCACTCCGCGCGCGGGAAGGAGGAGAGGTCGGGGGTGCCGGGGTGGAGTCGTCGTCGGCGCCCGGCGGGCCTGCGGGCCGGCGCGGGCCGCACCGGGGGTGCGACCGGGCGCTCGGCGACGCGGGTCCCCGAGCCCTGGCGGGCGGTGAGCCAGCCCTCGGCGACCAGGTCGGCGTAGGCGTCGGCGACGTTGTTGCGGGCGATGCCGAGGTCGACGGCGAGGGAGCGGGACGAGGGCAGCCGGGTGCCGGGGGTGAGGCGGCCGCCGCGCACCGCCTCGCGCAGGGCGTCGGTCAGGCCCTTGCGCACGCCGCCGTGCGCGGTGTCGCCGCCCGTTTCCAGGTGCAGGTCGACGCCCAGAGTGGCCCACGATTCTCCCATGGAAATGGACCATACCGGTGGGCTACCGCGCCCGTAGGGTCGTGGCCATGACGACGACGAACGAGCACACCACCGCCACCGAGGACACGACGGAGTACGTCCACGAGCACACCCCCCGCCTGGCCTGGGCCCAGCACGCGCCCGAGGTCTTCAAGGCCATGATCAAGCTCGACGCGGCGGCCCGTAAGGGGCTCGACCCGGTGATCTACGAACTCGTCAAGATCCGCGCGTCGCAGATCAACCGCTGCGCGCTCTGCCTGGACATGCACACCAAGGACGCCCTCGCGGCGGGCGAGAGCGTCGAGCGGATCGTCCAGCTCAGCGCGTGGGAGGAGTCGCAGCACTTCTACACGGCCAAGGAGGTCGCCGCGATCGAGCTGACCGAGGCGGTCACCGTCCTCACCGACGGCTTCGTGCCGGACGAGGTGTACGAGCGGGCCGCCGCGCACTTCGACGAGGCGGAGCTGACCCAGCTGATCGCCGCGATCACCGTCATCAACGCGTGGAACCGCTTCGGGGTCTCGACGCGCCAGGTGCCGGGCCACTACAAGCCGGGCGACATCAAGTGACGGCCCGTACCACGTACTTGGACAAGGGCGTCGTCTCCGCCATGAGCGCGCTGAGCGCCGCCGCCAAGCGGGGCCTCGGCGACCCGGCCCTCGCCGAACTGGTGATGATGCGGGCCTCGCAGCTCAACGCCTGCGCGTTCTGCCTCGACATGCACGCGGAGATCGCCCTCGAGAACGGCGAGAGCCCGAAGCGCATCGCCCTCCTCAACGCGTGGGAGGAGGCCGGTGAGCTGTTCGGCGAGCGGGAGCGTGCCGCCCTCGCCCTGACCGAGGCCGTCACCGTCCTCACCGAGGGCTTCGTGCCGGACGAGGTGTACGAGCGGGCCGCCGCGCACTTCGACGAGGCCGGACTCGCCCATCTCATCGGTGTGATCACCGTCATCAACAGCTGGAACCGGCTGATGGTCAGCCGCCGCATCGAACCCGGGGGGACCTTCTCATGAGTGCTGTCGACACGCTGCGCGCCCTGCACCACGACCGCGCGCCCGGCGACCCGCTGATCCTGCCCGGTCCGTGGGACGCCGCGAGCGCCCGGGTCTTCGAGGAGGCCGGCAGCCCCGCGCTCGCCACGCCCAGCGCGGGGATCGCGCTCTCCCTCGGGTACGAGGACGGGCAGGTGCCGCCCGACGAGATGTTCGCGGCCATCGCCCGGGTCGTACGCTCCGTCTCCGTGCCCGTGAGCGCGGACATCGAGGGCGGCTACGGCCTGCCTCCGAAGGAGCTGGTGGAGCGGCTCCTCGCGACCGGGGCGGTCGGCTGCAACCTGGAGGACTCCGTCAAGGGGGAGGACGGGACGAGCACGCTCAAGGACCCCGCCGAGCACGCCGACTTCCTCGCGGAGGTCCGGGCCGCCGCGGGCGACCGGCTCTTCGTCAACGCGCGCGTGGACACGTTCCTCAGGGGCGTCCCGGACCCTGCGGCCGCGATCGAGCGGGCCCGCCTGTACGTGGCCGCAGGCGCGGACTGCGTGTACCCGATCCTGGCCCCCGCCGAGGCGATCCCCGCGCTGCGGGCGGGCATCGAAGGCCCCCTCAACATGGTGGCGGAGCCGGTCGGCCCGTCCCCGCGGAAGCTGGGCGAGCTGGGCGCCACGCGGGTCACGTTCGGGCCCGGCCTGCTGCACCGGAGCCTGACGGCACTGCGGGACATCGCGGACGAGCTGGCCGCCCCTGAGCCGAAGGGCCGGCCCGGAACACAACTGTGCCGGGCGCCTTGTCCGACAAGCGCCCGGCACAGCGGGGACGTTCTACGTGGACGCCTACTCAGGAATCCACGCCCGCCACTTCGCCTCGTTCTTCTCCACCCACTTCTTCGCCGCCGCGTCCGGCGACATCTTCTGATCCGCGATCATCAGGGAGACCTCGTTCTGGTCCTCCTCCGACCACTTGAAGTTCTTCAGGAACTTCGCGGCGTCGCCGCCCTTCTTGGCGAAGTCCGCGTTGAAGTACTTCTGGAGCGGCGTGTGCGGATACGCGCACTTGATCTTGGCCGGGTCGGCGTCGCAGCCCTCCTTGTACTCGGGCAGCTTCACCTCCGTCATCGGCACCTTCTCGAACAGCCACTGCGGCTTGTACCAGTACGTCAGGAACGGCTTCCGCTGCTTGGCGAACTGCTCGATCTGGGTGATCTGCGCCGCCTCGGAGCCCGCGAAGACGACCTCGTAGTCCAGGCCGAGGTTCTTGACGAGGGCCTTGTCGTTCGTCACGTACGACGGGGAGCCGTCCATGAGCTGGCCCTTGTCGCCGCTCTCGGACGTGCGGAACTGGTCGGCGTACTTGTTGAGGTTCTTCCAGTCCGTGACGTCCGGGTGCTTCTTCGCGAAGTACGTGGGGACGTACCAGCCGATGTGGCCCGTCACGCCGACGTCGCCGCCGCGGACGATCGTCTTCTTCTCCTTGACGTAGCGCTGTTCCTGCTCGGGGTGGCCCCAGTCCTCCATGATCGCGTCGACGCGGCCCTGGCTGAGGGCGTCCCAGGCGGGGACCTCGTCGATCTGGACCTTGTCGACGCGGTAGCCCAGCTCGTTCTTGAGCAGGTACTCGGCGACGGCGACGTCCGCCTGCGCGCCGACCCAGGACTGGACCGAGAGGGTCACCGTCTTGGCCCCGGCGGCGTTCGCGTACGGCGACGCCTGCTTGGTCATGTCGGCGGCGCCGCAGCCGGAGAGCGCGAGCAGCGCGCCGCCTGCCGTGACGGCGCTCAGGACACGCGTACGCATCACATGTGTACGGACCCGCATGTCACGCTCCCTTCTTCACGCGGCGCTCGGTGGGCTGCGTGACCCGGTCGAGCATCAGGCCGAGGCAGACGATCGCGGCACCGGCCACCAGGCCGTCGCCAGGTCGCCCTGGGCAATGCCGAACACCACGTCGTAGCCGAGCGCGCCACCGCCGACCAGGCCGCCGATGACGACGACGGCGAGGACCAGGACGACGCCCTGGTTGAGGGCGAGCAGGAGCGCAGGGCGGGCCAGCGGCAGCTGGACCTTGCGCAGCTGCTGCCAGCTGGTGGCGCCGAGCGAGCGCGAGGACTCCATCGCGGCGGCGTCGACCTGGCTCAGGCCCTGCGTGGTGATGCGGACGACGGCGGGCAGCGCGTAGACCACGGCGGCGGCGACCGCGGGGGCGCGGCCGATGCCGAAGAGGGCGACGACCGGGATGAGGTAGACGAACTGCGGCATCGTCTGGAAGACGTCGAGCACCGGGCGGAGCAGGCGTTCGAACCGCCGGCTGCGGGAGGCGAGGACGCCGATCGCGAAGCCGAGGACCAGCGTCACGGCGACACCGGCGAGGACCTGCGAGAGCGTGTCGAGGGACTTGTTCCATACGCCGAGCACGCCGATCGCGGCCATCGCGGCGACGGCGGTGAGCGCCGTCTGCCAGGTGCCGATCAGCCAGGCCAGCGCGGCGACGATCAGCAGGACCGACCACCAGGGCAGGCCCTGGAGGCCGTCGCGGACGGGGTTGAGCACCCAGGTGGTGAAGTGGGCCGCCCAGTCCGCGGTGCCGCCGACGACGGGCACGTCGGTGTAGAGGTGGTCGACCATCCAGTCCTTGGCGGTGTTGACCGAGGGGGCGATGTTGACGACCCAGCCGGTCGGCCAGTCCACGCGGTCCAAGAAGCGGGCGGCGAGCGCGGCGGCCAGCGTCACGGCGGCCGCGAGGGACCAGCCGCGCCAGCCGCGCAGCGGCGACGCGTCGGCCTCGGCGGTCTGGGTGCCCATCCGCTCACCGGCGGCTCCGGTCACCCGGTCCAGGACCACGGCGAGCAGCACGATCGGGATGCCGGCGGCGAGCGCCTGGCCGACGTCGACGGTGGAGAGCGCCTGGTAGACGCGGTCGCCGAGGCCGCCCGCGCCGATCACCGAGGCGATGACGGCCATGGAGAGCGCCATCATGATCGTCTGGTTGACGCCGAGCAGGAGTTCCTTGAGGGCGAGCGGCAGGCGCGCCGAGAGCAGGCGCTGGCGCCCGGTCGCGCCGAGCGAGGTGACCGCCTCCATGACGCCGCTGTCGGCGCCCCGCAGGCCGAGCGCGGTGAGCCGGGCCATGGGCGGGGCCGAGTAGACGACCGTCGCGAGGATGGCCGCCGGGACGCCCATGCCGAAGACGAGGGCGAACGGCAGCAGGTAGGCGTACGCGGGCAGCACCTGCATGGTGTCGAGGACCGGCCGCAGGATGCGGAAGACGCGGTCGCTGAGGCCGCCCGCGAGGCCGAGGAGCAGGCCGACCACGACCGAGGCGAGGACCGCCACGATCATCAGGGCGAGGGTCTGCATGGTCGGCACCCACATGCCGAGCAGCCCGCACACGGCGAACGACACGGACGCCATGACGGCGAGCCCGATGCCCGCCACGCGCCAGGCGATGAGCCCGGCGGCCACGGTCACGCCGGCCCAGCCGGCGCCGAGCAGCAGCAGGTAGACACCGCGCACGGAGAGCACGATGGCGTTGCTGATGTGCCCGAAGAAGTAGGTGAACAGCGGGTGGCTGTCGCGGTTGTCGATGACCCAGTCGGTGGTCTTGCCCAGCGGCTCGGTCAGGTCGACGGTGAGGGCGTCGGGCCAGGCGCCGGAGGCCCACTTGGCGTTGAGGATCGGCACGATCACGGCCGCGGCGACGGCGAGGAGCAGGACCTTGCCGACGGCGCGGTGGCGGAGCAGGGCGCCGATTCCCGTGTCGCGCACGGGACCGGAGGCGGTGGCGGAGGCCATCAGGCGACCACCTCGCCCTGGCCGGGGACGTTTGGCGCCGGGGCGGCGGTGGTACCCGCGACCACGGCGAGCAGCCCGGCGTGGTCCACCACGCCGAGGCAGCGCTTGCCGTCCATGACGCGCACCGGGGAGCCGGTGCGGGCGACGGCCTCGATGGCCTCGGTGACCTTGGCGTCGGGCGCGAGGGCGGCGCGGGTGGTCTCCTCGGCGGCCTCGGCGGGACGCATGGCGCTGCGGACGCTCATCACGTCGGCGCGCACCACGTCGCGTACGAAGTCACGGACGTAGTCATCGGCCGGGGAACCGACGATCTCCTCGGGGGTGCCGCACTGGACGACGCGGCCGTCGCGCATCAGGGCGATGCGGTCGCCGAGCTTGAGGGCCTCGCTGAGGTCGTGGGTGATGAAGACCATCGTGCGGCCCTCTTCACGGTGCAGGCGGACGACCTCCTCCTGCATGTCGCGGCGGATCAGCGGGTCGAGGGCGCTGAACGGCTCGTCGAACAGGAGGACTTCGGGGTCGACGGCGAGGGCGCGGGCCAGGCCCACGCGCTGCTGCTGGCCACCGGAGAGCTGGCCGGGCCTGCGCTGTTCGAGCCCCTGGAGGCCGACCTTCTCGACGACTTCGAGGGCCTTGGCGCGCCGCTCGGCCTTGCCGACGCCCTGGATCTCCAGGCCGTACGCGACGTTGTCGAGGACCGAGCGGTGCGGCAGCAGGCCGAAGTGCTGGAAGACCATGGCGGCGCGGTGGCGGCGCAGTTCGCGCAGCCGGGCCTTGTCCATGGCGAGGACGTCCTCGCGTCGATGGACAGCTCGCCGGAGGTGGGCTCGATGAGCCGGGTCAGGCAGCGTACGAGGGTGGACTTGCCGGAGCCCGACAGGCCCATGACGACGAAGACCTCGCCCTTGTTGACCTCGAAGGACACATCGCGCACGGCGGCGGTGCAGCCGGTCCGCTCCCGCAGCTCGGCGGGGCTCAGGCCGTGCAGCTCCGTGTCGCCGGGTATCCGCTCGGCCCTGGGGCCGAAGACCTTCCAGAGGTTCTGCACGGCGAAGACGGGCCGCTCGGCGGGCACCTTCGCCGTCTCCGCGAGCACCGCGGTGGCCTCGCTCATCGGCCGTCACCAGCCAGCATCTCGGCACATTTCTCCCCGACCATGAGCACTCCGATCATCGGGTTCACGGCGGGCATCGTCGGGAAGACGGATGCGTCCGCGATACGGATTCCAGCCAGGCCCCGGATCTTCAGCTCCGGGTCCACCACGGCGAGTTCATCACCGGAAGCGCCCATTCGGCAGGTGCCCGCCGGGTGGTAGACGGTGTGCGCGGCCTTGCGCACCAGTTCGCTGATCTCGGCGTCGTCGGTGACGTCGGGGCCGGGGAAGACCTCGCGCTTGAGCCACTTCTTGAACGGCTCGGCCTGCGCGACCTTGCGCGCCAGCTTGATGCCGTCGACGAGGGTCTGCCCGTCGTAGTCGCCTTCGTCCTCGAAGTACTTGAAGTCGAGGGCGGGCTTGACCTCGGGGTCCGCAGACGTCAGGTAGAGGCGGCCGCGGGCACGGGACTTGGGGATGTTCGGCGTCATGGAGACGCCGTGCTCCGGACGCTCGTACCCGAGGCGCTCCGGGTTGTCCGTGAAGGGGATCTGGTAGAAGTGGAACATCAGGTCCGGGCCCTTGTGGTCCGGGTCCCGCTTCACGAACAGACCGGCGTCCGAGTCCATCGCGGAGTTGCCGGGGATCGGCCCGTTGGTCTCCCAGACGATGACCGACTCCGGGTGGTCGATGAGGTTCTCGCCGACGCCCGGCAGGTCGTGCACGACCGGGATGCCGAGGGCTTCGAGGTCCTTCTTCGGACCGATGCCGGAGTGCATGAGCAGGCGCGGGGTGTCGACGGGCGCCGGCGCAGACGAGCACCTCGCGGCGGGCGGTCAGCAGAGCCTCCGCGCCGTCCTTCATCCGCACGTGGACGCCGCGCGCGGTCTTGCCCTCCAGCTCCAGCCTGGTCGCCCAGGTCTCCAGGAACAGGTGGAGGTTCGGGCGGTCGCCAGCCTCCATGTGGGGGTGGAGGTAGGCGACCGAGGCGGAGGAGCGCTTGTTGTTCTCCGGGTGGTACGCGAGGTCGAAGAAGCCGACGCCCTCGTCGAAGGGCTTGTCGTTGAAGCCGACGACCTCGGGGACGCCGAGGGCGGTCTTGGTGGCCTCGACCCAGTCGGTGGCGATCTGGTTCTGGTCCTTCTTGGCGACGCGCACGATGTTGTTGCGCAGCTTGCCGAAGTAGGGGTCCATGGCCTTGGCGTTCCAGCCGGTGGCCCCGGCCTCCTCCCACTCGTCCCAGTCGGACGGCAGCGGCTTGAAGGAGATCAGGGTGTTGTGCGACGAGCAGCCGCCGAGCACCTTGGCACGGCTGTGCAGGATGTGGGAGTTGCCCCGCGGCTGCTCCGTGGTGGTGTAGCCGTAGTCGAGGTCGCCGCCGAGCAGGCCGAGCCAGCGGCGGAGCGTGAGGACGTCCTCACGGTCGATGTCGCTCGGGCCGCCCTCGATGACGGCGACGGTGACGTCCGGGTTCTCGGTGAGGCGGGATGCGATCACCGATCCCGCGGTGCCGCCGCCGACGATGACGTAATCGAACTCGGTTGCGGACTGGGGGGTTTCAGCCATGGGGTGGCTACTCCTCTTCCTGCGAGGTCGTGCAAGGTGCTTGCGCGTAATGGGGTGGGTGGCCTCAGCCCGCGAACCAGCGGACGGGGCGCGGGGCCAGGTTCTGGTAGATGTGCTTGGACTCGCGGTACTCGGCGAGTCCGGCGGGGCCGAGCTCGCGCCCGACGCCGCTCTTGCCGAAGCCGCCCCACTCCGCCTGCGGCAGGTAGGGGTGGAAGTCGTTGATCCAGATGGTGCCGTGGCGCATCCGGCGGGCCATGCGGCGGGCGCGGCCGGAGTCGGCGGTCCACACGGCGCCCGCGAGGCCGTACTCGGTGTCGTTGGCGAGCGTGACGGCCTCGTCCTCGGTGCGGAAGGTCTCGACGGTCAGGACGGGCCCGAAGACCTCCTCGCGTACGACCTTCATCTCGCGGTGGCACTGGTCGAGCACGGTCGGCTCGTAGAAGTAGCCGGTGGCGGGCCGGACATCGCTCGGCTCGGGGCGCTTGCCGCCGCAGCGGAGCACCGCGCCCTCCTCCAGGGCGGAGGCGACGTACATCTCGGTCTTCTCGCGCTGCTGCTGCGAGACGAGGGGGCCGCACTCGACGCCGTCCTCGGTGCCGCGGCCGAGCTTGATCTTCTCGGCCCTGCGGGCGAGTTCGGTGACGAAGCGCTCGCGGACGGACTCCTCGATGATGAGGCGGCCACCGGCGGAGCAGACCTGCCCGCTGTGGATGAAGGCGGCGTTGAGCGCCTGGTCGACGGCAGTGTCGAAGCCCTCTTCGGTGGCGCAGGCGTCGGCGAAGACGACGTTGGGGTTCTTGCCGCCGAGTTCCAGGGCGACCTTCTTCACGCCGAGCGCGGCGGCCTGGGCGACCTTGGTGCCGGAGACGAGGCCACCGGTGAAGGAGACCAGGTCGACGTCGGGGTGGTCGGCGAGGCGGGCGCCGACGGTGTGGCCCGGGCCGGTCACGATGTTGGCGACCCCGGCGGGCAGCCCGGCCTCGACGAGGAGGTCGATGAGCGCGACCGTCGTCAGCGGGGTGATCTCGCTGGGCTTGATGACGAAGGTGTTGCCCGCGGCGAGCGCCGGGGCGATCTTCCAGCTGGCCTGGAGCAGCGGGTAGTTCCAGGGCGTGATCATCGAGCAGACGCCGACGGGCTCGTGCACGACGACGCTGTGGATGTCGTCGCTGCCCGCGTCGACGACGCGCCCGGCGCCTTCACCGATGACCAGATCGGCGAAGTAACGGAAGGCGTCGGCGACACAGTCCACGTCGACGCGGCCCTCTTCGAGGGTCTTGCCCGCGTCGCGGCTCTCCAGGAGGCCGATCTCCTCCCGGTCGCGTACGAGGAGATCGGCGACCCTGCGCAGCAGCGCGGCACGCTCGGCGACGGGCGTGGCGGGCCACTGCCCCTCGTCGAAGGCCTTGCGCGCGGCGGCTATCGCGGCGTCGGCGTCCTCGGTCCCGCCCTCGGCGATCAGCGCGAACGGCTTGGCATCGGCCGGGTCGAGGATCTCGCGGGTGGCTCCGGAGGCGGCACTCAGCCACTCTCCGCCCACATGGATGGTCTGTTGTGCGGACACGTCCCGTATGCCTTCCGTTCCTGGTCATCTGCACCGCCCGTTACACGCGGTAGCCGGGAGCCCCTGCCCAGGGCCGGAGAAACCATGCGCATCCGGTGGCCGAAAGTGCGCTGTGTCACTGCGCGGGTGGGCACTCGGGGCGAAACGTACGGTCGATACACGTTCTGTCACCGGAGGTGACGCAATGAGCCGAATGTCCCTGAAGTGCGTCTGGAGTGGTGCGCTGTGCTGTGCGGTCGTGCTGCTGACCGTACCCGCGTGTTCGTCGGACGGCGATGACGGCGCGGGAGCAGCGGGGCGGCGACAAGGCAGGCGGCGGGGGC
>RBWT01000216.1 GCA_004010275.1 Streptomyces huasconensis | reverse complement strand
GCGGGCGGCGGGCGGCCCCCGAGGCCGGCGGTGTTCGGGGGCGGGTGCGGGCGCCTCCGAGGTGGGCGGCTCTACGCCACGTGTTCGTCGGCCCGTGGTCGCCCGCTCTACGCCACGTGTTCGTCCGCGGCGGTCAGGGCCGCGTCCAGTGCCGCGAGGCCCTCCTTGGCCTCGGACTCCGTGATGGTGCACGGGGGGACCACGTGGGTGCGGTTCATGTTGATGAACGGCCACAGGCCGTTCTTCTGGGCGGCGGCGGCGAACGCCGCCATGGGGGCGTTCGCCTCACCCGTGGCGTTGTAGGGCACCAGCGGCTCCCGGGTCTCCCTGTTCTTCACCAGCTCCAGGGCCCAGAACATGCCGAGGCCGCGCACCTCGCCGACGCTCGGGTGCCGCTCCGCGAGGTCGGCGAGACCGGGGCCGATCACGTCCGCGCCCAGGCGGGCCGCGTTCTCGACGACGCCCTCGTCCTCCATGACGTTCATCGTGGCGACGGCGGCGGCGCAGGCCAGCGGGTGGCCGGAGTAGGTGAGCCCGCCCGGGTAGGGGCGGCGGGCGAAGGTCTCGGCGATCGCGCCGGAGATGGCGACGCCGCCGAGCGGGACGTAGCCGGAGTTGACGCCCTTGGCGAAGGTCATCAGGTCCGGTACGACGCCCTCGAAGTGGTCCACGGCGAACCACTTGCCGGTGCGTCCGAAGCCCGCCATGACCTCGTCGAGGATGAAGACGATGCCGTACCGGTCGCAGATCTCGCGGACGCCCGCGAGGTAGCCGGGCGGCGGCGTCATGATGCCCGCGGTGCCGGGGATGGTCTCCAGGATGAGCGCGGCGACGGTCTGCGGGCCCTCGAAGGTGATGGTGTCCTCCAGGTGCTGGAGGGCACGCTCGCACTCCTGCCGCTCGTTCTCCGCGTAGAAGCGGGAGCGGTAGAGGAACGGCGCCCAGAAGCGGACCACGCCCGCAGCGCCCGTGTCGGAGGCCCAGCGGCGGGGGTCGCCGGTGATGTTGATGGCCTGGTGGGTGCCGCCGTGGTACGAGCGGTAGGCGGAGAGGACCTTCGCGCGGCCCGTGTGCAGACGGGCCATGCGGACGGCGTGCTCGACGGCGTCGGCGCCGCCGTTGGTGAAGAAGATCTTGTCCAGGTCGCCGGGGGTCCGCCCGGCGATGAGGCGTGCGGCCTCGGAGCGGGCCTCGACGGCGAAGGCGGGCGCGAACGTCGTCATCGTCGCCGCCTGCTCCTGGATCGCGGCGACGACCTTCGGGTGCTGGTACCCGATGTTGGTGAAGACGAGGCCGCTGGTGAAGTCGAGGTAGCGGTTCCCGTCGTAGTCCCAGAAGTACGAGCCCTCGGCGCCGGCGACGGCCGGCGGGTCGATGAGCTCCTGGGCGGACCATGAGTGAAAGACGTGTGCGCGGTCCGCGGCCTTCACGGCGGCGCCGACCTGCGGGTTCGGCTGAGGGGTCATGGGCCCGAGGGTAAGTGTCCGCCCAGTGGACACGACATGGGCGTCCTGTCTGACGTGGGGGGTGGAACCCGACACTGTGTCGCATGGTGGGGGTGGGGGGCGGCGGCCGGGTGGCGGTGGTGGGGAGGCGACCAGGGCGTCGGCGGTGGGGGCTCAGTCGTCGTCCCTGGCTGTTGTCACCTTGGCGTGCGGCGTGCCGTTCGGGGTGCAGCGGATCTCGTAGGGCAGGTCCTCCCGCTCGTCGTCGTCGCCCGGCTCCGCCTCCAGGCGGGCCACGGCCGCGGGGCCGCGTTCCACGTCGTCGTCGATGTGGAATCCGTCGGCGGGGCTCCAGGAGACGAGGAAGACGGTGCCGTCCGCGCGGCACTCCGCGGTCGCCGCGCCGCCGGTGAAGCGGACGGTGGAACGCTCGGGGGCGGCGCCGGGCGGCTTCTGCGTCGGCTTTCTTGAGGGAGGGGGCGCGGTGGGGGTGGCGGAGGTGGTGTCGTCGCCCGGCTCCGGGCCCTCCGACGCCTTCGCCAGGGCCCTGCGTACCGCCGCCTCGTCCAGCGGGCGGCTGTGCGCCGCGTCGCCCCGGCTGTCCGCGCCCGCCAGTTGCCAGGCGCCCAGCGCTCCCGCCGCCGTGCCCACGGCCACCCACGCCGCCGTGACGACGGCGCTCCGCCACTTCCTCATCCCGCCACTGTGCCGCATCGTTTCCTAACGCCCAGTTAAGACCCCGCCAACGCCCCCGCCAACACCCCTGCCCCGCCCCTGATTACGGTGATCGCATGGCGATCTGCTCGTCGTCGAGGACGACCCCCAGCTCCGCGGCGCCCTGGTGCGGGCCCTGCGCGACAAGGGGCACGCGGTGGCCACCGCGCCCAGCGGCATGGCGGGCCTCGACGCCGCCGTCACCAACAGGCCCGACCTGGTCGTCCTGGACCGCGGCCCTGCCCGACGTCGACGGGGCGCAGGTCCTGCGGATGCTGCGCGCGGTCAGCGACGTCCCCGTCATCGTGGCGACCGCCCGCGACGACGAACCGGAGATGGTCGCCGTCCTGGAGCAGGGCGCCGACGACTACATCGTCAAACCCTTCGGCGCCGCCCAACTGGACGCGCGCGTCAAGGCGGTCCTGCGGCGCCTCGGCGTGAGCGAGACCGAGGAGCCGCTGTGCGTCGGCGGTCTGCGCGTCGACCCGGCGTCCCGCGAAGTGACCCTGGACGGCGCGTCGATCGACCTGACGCCCCGCGAGTTCGACCTCCTCGCCCATCTGGCCCGCCGCCCCGGCCAGGTCGTCTCCCGCCGTGAACTGCTCGCCGAGGTCTGGCAGCAGCCGCTGGGCGGCGCCGACAAGACGGTGGACGTGCACCTCTCCTGGCTCCGCCGCAAGCTGGGCGAGACGGCGCAGCGCCCGCGCTATCTGCACACGGTCCGCACGGTGGGCGTGAAGCTCACACCGCCGGACGAGCCCCTGGGCACCGGCTGATGCGCCGCAGTCTCCTCCTCCTGACGGCGGCGACCACGGCGCTGGTCCTCACCGCCCTCCTCGTCCCCCTCACCCTCCTGACCCGCACCCACGCCGCCGACCGCGCCACGGCCGAGGCCACCGCACGGGCCCAGTGGGTGGCCCACGCCCTGGGTCCGGCGCTGGCCACCGCCGGTGAACGCGAGACCGCCGAGCAGACGGTGGAGAGCGTCAACGGCAAGGACCTGCCGCGCACGTCGCTGATCCTGGCGGACGACACGGTCATCGGGCCCCGCGTCGAGAAGGGCGCCGCCACCACCGCCCCCGTCCGCCTCGCCCGCACCGGCCGCGCCTTCACCTACGAGCCGGAGTCCGGCGGCCGCCTGGTCCTGGTCCCCGTGCAGGGCGCGAAGGGCGGCACGGCCGTCGTCCAGGTGACGCTGACCGAGCACCAGCTGTACGCGGGCACGCTCGCCTCCTGGCTCGTCCTGGCGGGCATCGGCGTGGGCCTCGTACTCCTCGGGCTCCTGCTGGCCGACCGGCTCGGCGCCCGGCTGGTGGGCGCCACCCGCCGCCTCGCCGGTACGGCGGACCGGCTCGCCGCCGGCGACCTGACGGCGCGGGCCACCCCGGAGGGCCCGCCGAGCTGCGCCTGATCGAGGGCGAGCTGAACCGCCTGGCGGCCCGCATCGACGAACTGCTCACCGCCGAGCGGGAGAACGCCGCCAACCTCGCCCACCGCCTGCGCACCCCGGTCGCCGCGCTGCGCCTGGACGCCGAGACGCTGCGCGACCCGGACGAGGCGCACCGCATCGCGGCGGACGTCGCCGCGCTGGAGCACAGCGTCGACGACGTGATCCGCAAGGCGCGGCGCCCCCTGCGCGAGGCGCCGCGGCGGGCATGGCGGCGGTGGCACGCGAACGGGCCGCTTTCTGGGCGCCGTTGGCGGAGGACCAGAACCGCGCGACCGGCACCACGATGCCCGAGCACGCGGTCCCGGTGCCGGTCCCCACCGACGAACTGGCCGCCGCCCTGGACGCGTTGATCGGCAACGTCCTCGACCACACACCCCACGGCACGCCTTTCACCGTCACGGTCCGCCGCACCGCCTCCGGCGAGGCGGAGCTGACCGTCGCCGACGAGGGGCCGGGCTTTCCCGGCCCGGCCTCCCCCGCCCGGGGCACCAGCGGCGCGGGCTCCACGGGCCTCGGCCTGGACATCGCCCGCCGGACGGCTCAGGAGGCGAACGGCCGCTTCGAGGCGGTGAGTACGGCAGATGGCGCCAAGGTCACGCTGACGTTCCCTCCCGCACCGGAGACGGGGACGCCGGGCGGGGGAACGCCGTCCGCACCGCCCGCGCCCACTTGTTGATCCCCAGCTCGGGCCGGACCGCCGCGTATCCCCCGCAGTACTTGGTGAACTCCGCCGCCCGCACCCCGAAGCGGTGCAGCACCCGGTCGGCGTCGGTCAGATGCCCCTTGGTCTTGGTCTCCACGAGGACGAGTCCGCTGTCGGCGGCGGCCGTGCGTCCCGTCATCGTGTCCCGTACGACGAGACCGGCGTCGCATGTGATGCGCTGCCCGTCGGCGACGAACGTGGCCCGCTGGTAGTCGGTGACGAGCGAGGGGGTGAGCCCTTCCGGGGCCGCTATCCCGTACGAACCCCGCAGCACCCCGGCCAGGAACCCCTGGCGCGTCTCGTCGAGGGCGTGGTCACCGACGTCGAGCCGCTGGCGGTGCTTGACGGTCTCGCCGCGCCCGCTCTTCAGCTTGATCTCGAACTGCCGCTCGCCGCTGTCCTGGTAGACCCGCTCGCGTATGCGGTAGCGCAGCCGCCTGCCCTGCCGGTGGTCGTGGAAGGTGCCGAGGCCTGGGGTGTCGTAGTACGTCGAGTGGTACCGGAACCAGCGCTTCCCGCCGATGCTGAGCGCCCGGAAGGGGCCGCCGGCCCGCCGGGGGTCGGTCAGCAGGGAGGCGAAATCCGCGAAGATCTCGACGGGGACCAGATAGCTGTTGTCGAAGCGGGCGAGCAGCTGCGCCCGGGCGTTGACCTCGTCCAGCGCGATGGGGTGCGCGGCGAGCGCGGCGCGGCCGATGGCGCGTACGGCGGGGTTCACACGGTCTCCTTCGGGTGGCTGGGGGCGATCGTGCGGGACCGGGTCGTGCGTCGTCGTTGCGATTCCTCGTGGGGACGTCGGACCGTCTTCCGGAGGCACTCCCCGGACCGTACCGAAGGTTCCGGCTGACGGAAGCGGACTTCCAGGACCATCAGATCGCGTACGTAGTCGATCTCCCGCACCGTCCAGCCGAGCGGCTCCCCGAGGCGCCGCGCCAGCTCCGCGCGCAGGGCGGTCTCCTCGCGGTGCACCGCGTCCAGCGTGACGACGGCCCGCCGGTCGTACGCGAAGAGGCGGGGGTGGTCGGCGCCGTACATGACCACGAGCAGCACGGCCGAGAGCCCGGCGGCGACCGGCAGGCTCAGTGCGGGCAGGCCGCAGAGCAGGCCGAGCACCAGGGTGATGAAGTAGTACGCGACTTCCTGGTGCTGCAACGCGTCGGAGCGCAGCCGCACGATCGAGAGCACCCCGAAGAGCCCGAAGCCGAGGGCGAGTCCACCGTCGCCGCCGACCGTGCCGAGCCCCGCGACGACCGCGAACAGGGCGACGTTCAGGGCGAGATACGCCGGGACCAGCTCGCGCCTGCGGTGCCGCGGATAGAAGACGCCGAAGGTCAGCAGCGCGACGGCGGCGAGGTCGAGTCCCAGGTGAGCGCTGAGGGTCAGTGTGCTGTCCATGACCGGGACGGTAGGGAGCGGCGGGTTAAGGGCGCCCCTGGCGGACGTTAACGAACCGCCGGGAGGCGCCCGTCGGGAGTCGCCGGGATTCGTACCGCTCCGATGCCCTGAGCACTGCCTCACAGCTCTTGACCGAGGCCCCCGAGGCGGTGGCGTCGGTGCCGGCCGGCGTGCCGGGTCTCGCGGACGCGTTGCGGGCAGGGCTCTCGACGTCCGGGCCCGCTCCCGGGCGCGAGGCAGCAGGGCCGCGGTCCCGCCGCCGAGGAGGTGGCGGCATGACCGAGGCAGACGCCGCGCTCGCCGAGCGGGAAGAGCGCGTACGGTCCGGCGACGAGTCGGTCACCCCCGAGGACATCGAGCAGGCCCACGGCTTCGCCCGGTACGCCGTCCCGCGCCGTGAGGCCAAGGAGCGCCGAACCGGAGCGGGCCCGCCGCGAGCAGGCCGACGCCGACGCCCGCCAGGCGCGGGACGCGTTCCTCGCCGAGACCCCCGACGGCCCCGGCCCGCGCATCGCGGAGTCGCGGGAGCGTGCCACGGCCGCCCTGGTGGAGCTGGACGCGTACGTCCGCGACGACAACCGCGTCATCGGCCGGCACATCGACCGGTTGCGGGCGGCGGGCCGGGACTCCGGCCTCGCCATCACGGCGTCGCCCCCGTGGACGTGCCCTCTCGTCGTACGTGCAGATCGACGGCCGCATGCACCAGGTGATGCACCCGGGCGCCGACACCGAGCGGGCCGTGAGCGATACGAGACAGGAGCGGTTCGAGGCCGACCGGGCTGGGGGCTGAGCCATGGCCCTGCATCTCGGCGAGCCGGCGCCTAGTCCGCCGAGGTGCCAGACAGACCCGGGTGCGGGCGTTGCGCGCAACCAGCCAAGGCACCCGCCACATGCGCAATCCGGCGCAACCCGCCACCACGTCCGCCCGAGCCCGAGCAAGCTGGACTCCACCGACCCAGACGGAGGACGACATGACGCTCAGGTTCATCGGCACCACGTCCGAGCACGGGAACTGCCCGACCCCGTACGAGGTCGTCGAGACCGGTGACATCGTCGTCCAGGGCGACCGGCTGAGCGACCCTGAGAACCTCGCTCAACTTCGCGACGTCGGCGAGCGCGAGACGGTCGTAGTCATTCCCCGCGACCTGCTGACCCGCTTCGCCCCCAAGGAGTAGCCCGTGCCGCCCCTGATCCCCTTCGAGGAGATCACCCACCTGTTCGCCGACTTCGAGCACACCGCCTTCCGACTGGAGACCCGCCGCGGGTACGCCACGGACCGGGCGGGAGCCCGCTTCCAGGCGTTCATGCGCGGCACCGCCCCGGTCCCGGAGCCCGGTCACCCGTGGAACGTCAACGTGCGGGCGAAGGCCGAGCAGGGGGCGCAGTTCTCGCGCGTCCGGGTCATCGACGAGCCGCCCACAGACGGCCAACGGTTATTCATGGCCACCGCGGAGGGCAACATCAGCGCAGGCGAAGACATTCGCGTTCTGCCGCGCGCCGAGGCCGGCCGCCTCGAACTGCCGGACACGGACTTCTGGCTCTTCGACTCCCGCACCCTCGTACGCATGCACATCGACACCACCGACACCACGATCGGTGTCGAGCTGGTGGACGACCCGGCGGAGGTACTGGCCGCTTGCCGCGCCCGTGACGCCGCCCTGGCCGCCGCGCGGCCTTCTGCCGAGGTGTGGGCGCAGGTACGTTCGTCCGTGTGAGCACGGACTTTCAGCACGGCCGAGAAGCCCTCGGCGCGCGGCTCCGCGAGCTACGCGTCGAGGCCGGCCTCGACGGCAAGTCCCTCGCCGTACGCCTCGGCTGGCAGCGCTCCAAGGTGTCCCGGCTCCAGAACGGACGCCAGACGGCCACCGCCGAGGACCTGGAAGCGTGGGCCGGTGCCGTCGGCGTACCGGAGCAGGCCGCCGATCTCAAGGCCCGGCTTCGCGGCCTGGAGTCCCAGCAACGGCACTGGCGGCGCCAACTCGCCGCAGGCCACGCCCCGGTGCAGGACCGGTACGTCGTCGAGTACCGGCGCACCGCGACCGTGCGCGGCTATGAGACGAGCGTCATTCCAGGTCTATTCCAGACGCCGGACTACGCCCGCCATCTCCTTGCACAGAATGCCGAGTTGATGCGCTCCCCTCGGGACACCGAGGCCGCCGTACAGGCCCGCATGCGCCGCCAAGAGGTCCTGTACGAGCCGGGCAAGCTGTTCCGCGTACTCGTCTGGGAGGCCGCTCTCCACGTCGCGGTGGGTACGCGGGAAACCATGGCGGGCCAGCTCGACCGCCTCGTCTCCCTCATCGGCATGTCCACCGTGGAACTCGGCATCATCCCTCTCGGCGCCCTGATGCCGCTCACCCCCAAGCACGGATTTTGGATCTTCGACGAGGAGCGGGTCATCGTCGAAACCATCAGCACCGAGTTGCAGTACGACTCAGCCGACGACCTCGCGCTCTACGGTCGGGTGTGGGACCAGCTCTTCGAGGGGTCCGTCAGCGGACCGCAGGCGCACCGCCTGATCGCGCGGGCCAGAGGGGCGATTGCAGCGACTTGAGCAACTGGCGCCAACCCCGGTCGCGTCCGACGCAATCCCGCGCAATCGCCCTGACAACGACTGCGGCTCGTTCCTACGGTGCCGGCCATGGTGATGCCAGGTGAACTCCCATCGGTGCCGATCGAACTGCCGGACCCGTGCTTGGCCACAGCGCAGGTGTGCGGCCGGGCGTGCGTGTGGTGCGCCGTGACCGTCAACAATGGCGAGGCCGTCGACCTCGGCGAGCGCGAAGTGACCGCACACGGAAGCGTCACCCGCTGGTTCCCGCGAAGCTGCCGCCCTTGCGCCTACACCCACCTCTCCGAGGCATCTCAGAGGCACCGCAAAGAGTGCAAGGTGTGCTCCACCAGGCTCCCGTGGTGCCGCACGGGCCAGGCGTTGTTCGGCGCGGCCATGCGGGCCGCCCGACCGGTGCAGCGATGAGCGGGGGCGTGCGGTACTGCTGCCGCTGCGACGAACCGATCACTCCCAAGCATCCCGGCACGGCCACCGCGAAGATCTCTATGTCCGCTGGGGGCGCCGTCCTCTGGCTCCACGAGAAGTGCCCGAAGCGACCCCCGTTCGTGATCCGCATTCCCCGGTAGACCCCCGGCTGTGCCCCTGGGGAGGGGCGCGGTCGGACCGGGCGGCCCGCCCGACGGCACTCACGGAGCGGGCCGCCCCCATCGGCCACGGAGAGGAAGCCTCATGCCCACGCCCTCACCACTCCCCGCCCCGATGCGGTCTGTGTGGCCGCACCGTCCGCGACGGCGAGCCCCACGAGGAACGTACGTGGGAGACGCACTCTGGCACCCCCATGCCCGGAGTCGTACACACCCGGGGACCCCAGAACCCGGTGGTGACCCCCAAACGGTCACCCCGGGTGAAGACCCGGTACCGGCCCAGGTGCAGATCATGGGCTCTATGAAGAAATTGCCGTAGGGGGCTCTAAAGGGGCCGGGAGGCCCGTTGCCGCTTGCCTGGCCCGTACCTACCTCGAACCGGCAAGTACGGGCCGCGCGGCGCGCTCCACCCACCATCCGCACTCGGCGCAGTACTCGTGCACGGCCCGGAGGGTCGTCAACAGGCTGTGGATCATCGCAGCATCTGCCGCGCTGCTCGCGCGCGATGACCAGGCGCTTGAGACGGCCCGGCGCGCCGCGCATGTGGCCGTTGCGGTAGCGGCTGCTCACTGGCCACCGCCGAGGATGACGGCGAGCTGGCGGGCGAGGTGGCGTAGGTCCGTCGCGTGGGCGACGAGGGCCGCGGCGAACTCGTCGACGCCCGCGGGGTCGCACGTCTCGCCGAGGAGGCTGAGGGACACCCCAACGTTGCGGCTGAATCGCTCGGCGAACGGGGACTGTATGAGGCTCGCCGTTGCGATGACGTGGCCGTGGAAGGTGAGTTCGACGTCGGGGCCCTGGTGGAGGATGTCCACCCGCAGATCCCCGGGTACGGACTCGTGGCCGGTGCACCACGACGGCTCGGGAAGCGTCACCGGTCCGTGATCGGCGGTGGGCAGGGTGACGGTACGGTCTGGCATAGATCTGACTCCTGGTGATGCAGGGATCGAATCTAGGCCCCGTCCGGTGAGTGGAATCACCGCGGCGGGGCCGCCGGCCGTCTCACGGATGTGTCACAGATTCCGTCGACGGCTGCGGAGAAAGCGCCCATGATGTGGGCTCTACGTAGGTGAGACCTCGTCTGATGGACCGTTTGGACGGCCCGTAGAGTTCTCACTCTGTTGCACACCAATGGGGGAGGTCGGTGCGGCGATGGAAAAGCTCGGGCCCGGTGATCCGCAGCGGATCGGCGCCTATCGGCTGCTGGCGCGGCTCGGCGCCGGCGGCATGGGTCAGGTCTATCTCGCGCGGTCCGGCAGGGGCCGCACGGTCGCGGTCAAGCTGGTCCGCGAGGAACTGGCCGAACAGGACGAGTTCAGGAACCGCTTCCGGCAGGAAGTGCTGGCCGCGCGGCGGGTCGGCGGTGCCTGGACGGCGCCGGTCCTCGACGCGGACACGGAGGCGGCGATCCCCTGGGTCGCCACGGGGTACGTCGCCGGGCCCTCGCTCCAGAGCGTCGTCTCGCGCGACCACGGGCCGCTGCCCGAACGGTCCGTGAGCATCCTCGCGGCCGGGCTCGCCAACGCCCTGAAGGACATCCACGCGGCGGGCATCGTCCACCGCGACCTGAAGCCGTCGAACGTCCTGGTGACGATCGACGGTCCGCGCGTCATCGACTTCGGCATCGCCCGCGCCCTGGAGACGGTCACCGACGGCGGCCTGACCCGCACCGGCGCGCTGGTCGGCTCGCCCGGCTTCATGGCACCCGAGCAGGTGCGCGGCGACCGCATCACGCCGGCCTGCGACGTGTTCTGCCTCGGCTCCGTGCTGGCGTACGCGGCGTCGGGCGCGCTGCCGTTCGGTACGGCCAACAGCGGGGTGCACGCCCTGATGTTCCGCATCGCGCAGGAGGAGCCGGACCTGTCGGGGCTCCCCGAGAACCTGGCCGAACTGATAGCCCTCTGCCTGCGCAAGGACCCCGCGTCCCGGCCCACCCTCGACGACCTCCTGGAGCGGACGGGCGCGCAGGACACCCTGAGCGCGGGCGGCCGCACGCTGGACCCGTGGCTGCCGGGGGCGCTCGTCGCGCAACTGGGGCGGCATGCCGTGCAGTTGCTGGACGCGGAGGACCCGGACGAGGCCGGGGCCTCGGGGTCGGCCGCCGCAGAGTCGCCCGCCGCAGAGTCGCCCGCCTCGGAGTCGCCCGGCTCGGGCGAGGCCGTGGCCAAGGGTGCCGGGGCCGTCGCCGGGGCCGCAGCTGCCGCCGCCGGTTCCGCCCCGGGCGGCCACGAGGACAGCCGCGCTCTCAGAACGGCGCCCCGCGGCCCGGCCCGGCGAGGCGGGTCCCGCGGCCCCGGACGCCGCGTCCACGCCACCGCCTCCGGGAGCGCCCGGCGCCGCGCCCCTCGACCACCTGCCCACCATGGTCGCCGGCCAGGCCCCGCCGCCCTCGCCGCCGGGCGCCCCCTCGTACGGCTACCCCCAGCACGCCCAGCAGCACCCGCAGCATCCACCGCACCCGCATCCGCAGCCCGCCGCTACGGCTACCCGCAGCAGCCGGCCGCCCGGCTACGGCCCCACACCGCCCTACGGCCCCGGCGGCTACACCCCCCTGCCCGCGCCGCGCCCGAACCGCCGCGTGCCGCAGCGGACGGTCTGACCGCCGCGCTGGTCGCCGTCGCGTTGATAGTGGCCATAGGCGCGGGCGGCACGGTCTACGCCGTCATGAACAGCGACAGCGGCGACAAGCAGGACGGCGCCAACAACTCCGCGAGCAGCGACCCGTCGGACCGGAACCAGGACCAGAGCCAGGACCCGGACCCCACCTCGCCGTCACCGGACCGGAGCAGCCCGGACCCGTCACCCTCCACGGAGGACGACGAGGAGGGCGACGTGCCGGACAAGTTCCTGGGCACGTGGTCCGGCGGCCTCGACAACAAGCACGGCCACCACACGCGCAGCCTCACCCTCCAGCAGGGCGAGACCGGCGACACGACCCTGTCCCTGACGGCGGAGGGCCCGCTGGAGACCGGCGGCACCTACCGCTGCGTCTTCCAGGGCGAGCTGGAGTCCGCGTCCGACGAGCGGCTGCACATCGGCCCCACCAGGATCACGGTCGGCGAGCCCATGTCGGCCTGCACCCCCGGCGAGCCCAGCGTCGTGACGATCCTCGGCAACGGCAAGCTGCGCCGGGCGAACACCGACGGCAGGGGCGAGTTGACGTACGACAAGGCCGGCTGAACCGCGCCCCCTGCCCGGCCGCCAGGCGGTGACTCCGTCCGGCCGCCACCGCCACCGCGTTCCTCTCCTGGGCCGAGCAGGGCTCCCCCGCGAGGGGGAGGAGTACCGGCCCCGGAGGTGATCCGTCGCGCCGGGATCGCGGCGAGGCTTGTGGCATGACCACAGGAGCCCCGCACGCCGCCACACGCAGACGGGGAGCGCGAA
>RBWT01000215.1 GCA_004010275.1 Streptomyces huasconensis | reverse complement strand
CCGCACCTGATGGGTGCGGGGCCCCTTCGACGTACCGATGAGGGATGGTGGTGCCGTGCGGGCCTCAACGGGCCTGTGCGGCCAGTTCCTTGGCGGCCTCGGTGAGGTCCTTCGCCGTGTCGATCGCGCGCCAGTAGGCGCCCTGCGGCAGCGGGAAGCCGGCGAGGCGCTTCTCGCGGGCCAGGCGCGGGAACGTGGTGCGCTCGTGGTCGCCGAGGTCCGGCAGGAGCGCGGTGAAGGACGCGGAGAAGACGTACACGCCCGCGTTGATGAGGTACGGGGACGGCGGCGCCTCGACGAAGTCCGTGATGTGGCCGAAGGTGTCCGTCTCGACGGCGCCCCACGGGATGCGGGGGCGGGCCAGCGCGAGGGTCGCGGTGGCGTCGCGCTCGGCGTGGAAGGCCGCCATGTCGCGCAGCGAGAAGCGGGTCCAGATGTCGCCGTTCGTCGCGTACCAGGGCTGGTCCGCGTGCGGGAGGTGGCGGGCGGCGTACTTGAGGCCGCCGCCGCGGCCGAGCGGTTCCTTCTCGACGACCGTGGTGACGTTCAGCGGCAGGTCTGCCGAGTCCAGCCACTTCTGGAGGACCTCGGCGAGGTGGCCGCAGGAGACGACGGCGTCGGTGACGCCCTCGGCGGCCAGCCAGGCAAGCTGATGGCCGATGATCGGGGTCCCCGTGCCGGGGATCTCGACCATCGGCTTGGGCCGGTCGTCGGTGTACGGGCGGAGGCGGGAGCCCTGGCCTCCGGCCAGGACTACGGCCTGCGTGGGCTTCAGCGTGGTCATGCCGGAAACCCTACGCGGCGGTAGCCGCCGCCCCGCTCAGCCGTTCTGATGGGCGGCGCCACGCCCGAGGCGAAGGACGTGTCGCAGACGGGCCTGGCGTAGGACTGGGCGCGGGTCGGCCCGTACTTCTGCACGGCGGCGCGGCCGAGGGCCTTGGCGAGCGCGACGCAGTGGCGGGCGAGCGACGGGTGGCGGTCCACCTCCCGCTGGAGGTGGGTGAGCGCGACACCGGGGTCCTTCTCCTGGAGTTCCAGGAGGAGCCGGTCGCGCAGGATGTCCTGCGGGGCGCGGGACTTGGCCGGTACGGAGAGGTCGTCGGCGGATGCGGTGAGCATCGAGTCCGAGGAGTTCCCCGACCAGTTGACGCTGGTGACCGCGAGGGTCCCGGAGAGCACCAGCATCACGGGAAGGACGAGAGCGAGCGTGCGGCCGATGCGGTGGGCGGGGCCACGGTGGGCTCGGCGCGGCTTCTGGGTGTAGTTGGCGGAGTGCGTCACGCGAGGCAGCGTAGCGCTCGGTGATGATTTGGAGACATTTAGTCACCCGGTCGAGCGACACCCAAGGAGGTTTTGTTGGTGCGGTGTTGACGTGGAGTGGGTGAAATGACCGGTGTGCCGGGGTATTTGTCGACAACGAGGTGTGCGATGTGAGGGCCCGGTGGACACGCCGAGGGGCCCCGCACGCCGGTGCGGGGCCCCTCGCTCGTCTATCTGTCCCTCCCCGGTCAGTCGGAGAGGCGCTCGCCCGTCGACGTCGAGAAGACGTGGGTCTCGCCCGGGCGCGGTACGACGTGCAGCTGGGCGCCCTTCGCCGGGACCCGGCGGCCGTTCACGCGGACGACGAGGTCCTTGTGCTCGCCGTTGACCTCGGCGGAGCCGTAGACGTAGCCGTCGGCGCCCAGCTCCTCGACGACGTTCACGGAGACGGCGAGGCCGGCCGGGGCGTCCTGGCTCTCCTTGGAGAGGGACTTCGCGGTGGTGCCGTCCTGCTCGACGATGTCGAAGTGCTCCGGGCGCACGCCGACGGTGACCGTGCGGTCGCCGCGGTCGGCGGCGGCGCTCAGGGCCTCGCGGTTGACCGGCACGACGGAGTTGCCGAACTTCACGCCGCCGTCGGTGATCGGGACCTCGACGAGGTTCATGGCGGGGGAGCCGATGAAGCCCGCGACGAAGAGGTTGGCCGGGCGGTCGTACATGTTGCGGGGCGAGTCGACCTGCTGGAGGAGCCCGTCCTTGAGGACCGCCACCCGGTCGCCCATGGTCATGGCCTCGACCTGGTCGTGCGTGACGTACACGGTGGTGATGCCGAGGCGGCGCTGGAGCGAGGCGATCTGCGTACGCGTCGACACGCGCAGCTTGGCGTCGAGGTTGGACAGCGGCTCGTCCATGAGGAAGACCTGCGGCTCGCGCACGATGGCGCGGCCCATGGCCACGCGCTGGCGCTGACCGCCGGAGAGCGCCTTGGGCTTGCGGCCCAGGTACTCGGTGAGGTCCAGGATCTTCGCCGCGTCCTCGACCTTCTGGCGGATCTCGGCCTTGTTGACGCCGGCGATCTTGAGCGCGAAGCCCATGTTGTCGGCGACGGTCATGTGCGGGTAGAGCGCGTAGTTCTGGAACACCATGGCGATGTCCCGGTCCTTGGGCGGCAGGTGCGTGACGTCGCGCTCCCCGATGCGGATCGCGCCCTGGTTCACGTCCTCCAGGCCCGCGAGCATGCGCAGGGAGGTGGACTTGCCGCAGCCGGACGGACCGACGAGCACGAGGAACTCGCCGTCCTCGATCTCGATGTCGAGGCCGTCGACGGCGGGCTTCTCGGAACCCGGGTAGATGCGGGTCGCCTTGTCGAACGTAACAGTGGCCATGGTGAGGGCCCCCTTCACCGGCAGGAACGTGCCGGACGATCCGAGTAGAGGGAGTGGTGTAGTCCACGTGAGTGAACTGGTCGTGACCGTACCCCGGGGGTCTGTGGTCTGTCAGTAGTCGCGGCGGGCCGATCCCGCCGGTCTTCGCGGATATTTTCGACGAGCGGGGGGACGTCGTTGGTTACACTGCACGGGCGCGGACAAGGCTGTCCCGCGTGCGCCTCCTTAGCTCAGATGGCCAGAGCAACGCACTTGTAATGCGTAGGTCGTCGGTTCGAATCCGACAGGGGGCTCAACTAGAGGGCAGGTCAGGGGAGGTTTCACCTCTGGCCTGCCCTTCGCCATGAGGCGCCTGCATGAGCGGAGGTGCCGGAGGCCGATCTCCGGGCCCGGGGGACCGCCGCAGCCGCCCGCTCCGTCAGTGCCTCCTCGTACTCCTCGAACAGCTCCATGTACGTGTCGCTCGTCATGCTGATCGTCGAGTGCCGAAGCTTCGCCTTCGCGTCGTGGATGTCGCCGCCGCCGGCCTTCACGAGAGCCGCCGCACCATGGCGCAGGTCCCGCAAGTTGATCGGGGGAAGGTCCGCGGCGGCGACGATCTCGCGGAACGCGTCACTGACCATCTCCGGATGCAGCCACGTTCCGTCTTCCCGCGTGAAGATCTTCCCGGTGTCCGTCCACGGCAGCCGCTTCTCCAGGCGTGCGGCCCGCTGTGCCGCCTGTCGCTCCCGGTGCGCGAGCAGGACCGATACCGTCTCGCGGTCCAGCTTCACCGCTGCTGCCACCCCGTCCGTTTCGGCTCCGTCTCGATGGGCGTCCACCCATCAGTGGCGATCTCCTTCGCAACGGCGATGGTGCGGGCCTCCCGGTCCACGTTCGTCCACTCCTGCCCCACCCCATCGCCGCGGCGTAGACCGTGGTGCGCGACCAGGTGGAAGAAGGCGTACGAGCGGTGACCCTCGGTCGCGTCGAGGAACGCACCCAGCTGCTCGGGTGTCCACACCATGACCGGGCCAGGCGTCACCGCAGGCATCATCGGCTTCACCCTCGGCGCCGCCGCGTTCCTCGGCTCCGGACTATTCGCCGCGCGGGCCACGCGGGCGGCGGCCCGGACCACGGTGGAGGCCACGCGAGCCCAGGCGCAGGCAGCCGCTGCCAGCTGGGCAGCCTCGTACTCGCCTACTTCGTGACCGTCGACCGACTGATCCACCGCATGCGGCACCGCGGCACCACCCCAGACCCGACCGACATCCACGACCAGGTCCGCGAGCACATGCGCACCAGATGAACCCCGGCCCCCTTCGCCTACGGGCGGTGGGGGCCTTTCGTCATGTCCTGGCGGTCACTGGCGTTCCCGTGCGACGGCGTCCGTGTACGCCTCGCGCGTCAAGTCATCCTCGCCGATACCCAGATCCGCCAGCACGCCGCGGATGCTGTCCAGGGCCTCGCCGAGTTCGCCCTCGCCGACGAGTGTCTCCACTTCCAGGAAAGTCCCGTCGATGTCGGGGACACGCACGAGCGTCGCCAGCATCCGCCGACCGCCTGCCTCGAAGTCGTAGTTGCGGCATCGCTTCTCGAACGCGATGACCTCGACGTACCCGAGTCCTCGCAGAATGGCGTGTGCCGCCTCCGCGTCCTCGACGGCTGTCTCGTGCTCCGGCTTCGAGCCGGACGCGGGATCAACCGCAGCGCCCTTGAAGGTGAGCACAGTGCGAGTGCTGCCCTCGCCGTGAATGGTCCGCACCCGTAGCTCTTCATCTGCTGCGGCGAGGGTGCCCTCCGGGCGGTCGAAGTACGTGTCCCGGTACACCTCGCTTCGTGCCCGGGCGCGCTCATCCAGCTTCGCCATGACTTGCTCCGGCTCCTGCACCCGCGCCTTCAGCTCGGCCTCGATCACCTATCGCTCACCTTTCACACCGTTTGCTGCGCCTCGGCCACGATCGCCTCGAACATCCGCCGGAATCCACGGAAGAGCGGACCGTGTGGTGTCGCCATCACTTTGTACGTGGCCGACTCATGCCCTTCCCAGCCCGTATCGAACGCCCCCACGAAGAGGGTGTGGTCGGCCCGGATCAGGCGCCATGTGGGGAGCATGGTGTACCGGAACACAGCCACATCGCACCCCTCTACCTGCAGCTCTCGGAGTCGTGCCTCCGCGAGCCGTACTCCGCTGCCCAGCGAGTCAGCGGACTCGCCGATCTCGGCCGCGCGCTGCTTCAGTGATTCACCGTCTGGGTCGAGCAGTGCGACACGCACGCGAAGCCCCTTACCGCCCTGCTCGCGCGGCAGGCAGGTGGCGCGCAGGAGACTGTCGTTCAGCCCGATCAGTCCCAGGCCGCGCACAGCGAGGATGTCGAGTTCTTCGGCACGGCGTGCGTTCTCCTGGATCTCGTCAGCCGCAGACGACTGGGCCTCGTAGACGCGGACCACTTCGGGAAACGCTGCCAGGTCGAACGCCGCGCCGCCCCGGGTCCGTTCGCGGCTAGCGGCCAGTCCAAGCAGATGACGCGCATCGTCCGGCATGAGCAGTCCTTCAGCGATGCGCTCATACACCGACAGGCGCGTCACTTCGCGGCGGCCGTTGATGACTTCGTTGACGCGAGCCTGCGTCATGCCGGTCGCTGTGGCGATGCGGGCCTGGCTGGCCCCGGAGTACTGCTGTACGTGGCGGAAGACGGTGCCCATATCCCGTGCACGGAGCGCTTCGCGGACCTCCGCCCGCTCCCATGCCCAGTCGGGCAGATCGATAGGGCCCGTTGAAGTCGGCATCGCGCAGCCCCCTGTATCCAGAACTGGATGGGAAGTCATCTCACGGTGAGATTACCGCTAGGGGATCGAAACGCCACTGGCTGTCACCGGACGCTGGTCAGATCGAGAAGGCCCCGGCGACCGCGTGAACGGCCCCGAGGCATGGCCGACTGCGAAGGAGTCGACATGAGCGACATTACGGGCCCGCCGTGCGGCGCGGTAAGTAGTGCGGCGATCCGCCAGGCACCGCCGATCACACTGCCCGATCCGGCCGGGCTCGCCGAGGATCAGGTGTGCGGCCGCCGCTGCGTCTGGTGCGCGGCCTCCCTCAACAACAACGAGGCCGTCGACCTCGGCGCCCGCCAGGTGGACGCCCACGGCAGCGGAGCCCACTGGTTCCCCCGCGGCTGCCGCCCCTGCGCGTACACCCACCTCTCCGAGGCATCGCAGCAGCACCGGAAAACCTGCAAGGTGTGCTCCACCAGCCTTCCGTGGTGCCGCACGGGCCAGACCCTGTTCGGCGCGGCCATGCGGGCCTCCCGGCCGGTGCCGCGATGAGCGAGGGCGTCCGGTACTGCTGGCGCTGCGACGAGCCGATCACCAAGGAGCATCCCGGCACGTCCGCCGTGAAGGTCAGCATCTCGGCCGGCGGCGCCGTGATCTGGCTCCACAAGGAGTGTCCGCGGCTGCCCCCCTTCGTGATCCGTATCCCCCGGTAGACCCCCGGCCGTGCCCCTGGGGAGGGGCCCGGTCGGGACCGGGCGGCCCGTCCGACGGCACACACGGAGCGGGCCGCCCCCATCGGCCACGGAGAGGAAGCCTCATGCTCACGCCCTATCAATCCTCGCCTCGGTGTGGTCTGTGTGGCCGCACCGTCCGCGACGGCGAGCCTCACGAGGCACGAACGTGGGAGACGCACTCCGGCACCCCCATGCCCGGAGTCATACACACCCTGGGATGCCCGACTCTGGAGCCAGTGCACTGCGCTCCGTGCCTGTACGCCCTCATGACCGGGGGCGACGATGAGCCGCACGGCTGCGACCAAGTGACCACGCTCGCCGTGGACGGCATCCGGGTCGTCATCGTCACCCAAGAAATGGACTGCCTGTGCCGCTGTCCGCGCGCGGAGGAGAGCGACGCCCTGAAGACCGCCCGTGCACAGGCCCGTGGACTGCTGCCGCCCACCGAGGCCGAGTAGCCCCCGCCCACTCCGCACCCCGTAGCTCTGGGGGGTGGGCGTGGGATCAAGGCCCCGGCCGGACGCCGATCCGGTCGGGGCCAACCCATGTCTCGGCGAACAGGAAGATGCGTCGTCTTTGAGGTACTGCGGCCGTGGTCCTGCAACGATGCACCTCCATGCTCGTTTTCGGGGGGATCGATTGGCCTGGCTCATCACGCTCGGGTTGGCGTTCGGCATCGCGTTCCTACAAACCTGGATGAAGCTTGTATCGCGACAGCCTCCGCCCGGAAGAAAACACGCCCTGAAGAAGGACGACCTGCTGTTCTGGATCGACTGGACCGTCACGGCCGCCGTGGCTTTCGCCGTCAGCCTGATCAGCGCCATCATCAAGAACAAGGTCCCCCCGCTGGAAACTGCCTTCGGTGCCATCGGCGTTCTGGTGCTCGGCCTGACGATCATGCCGTTCGGCTTCCGGCTTGTGTCGTATGACGATCATGGGGAGCTCAAGAGCTGGTGGTGGGTGCTCGGTTCCAACCTTTTCGCCCTCGGGTTTCTGTCCTACGCCGTCATGACAGGGGTAAAGATCTATGCCTAACCAGAGCCCCCAGGCCCGACGTTGGAGCCTCGCCGCCCTTCTCCTTACCGGGGCAAGCGTGATGGTCACCTCCCTGCTGCTGCTTGGAGTAAACGTCGAGGTAGTGGCCACAGTGGCCACGACGGCTACAGGTCTCGCCGCCATGATTGGCGGATTCATCACAGAGAGTCGGCATAGGGACGGCGACGACTGACACCCGTCACCTCGTCACAAGCGGTGATCGCCCAAATGAGGCGCCTTGACCGCCTCCAGGAATTGCCACCGCTGTGCGACGCACTCCTGCCAGGCGCACACTGAGGGCAGGGGAGCCTCACGGATGCGACCTCCTGAGCAGGGTTTTCCGGAGTAGGCCAGAGCCAGCCAGTGTGAAACCTCTCGACTTGTAATGCGTAGGTCGTCGGTTCGAATCCGACAGGGGGCTCGGCACAGCGAAAGGCCCAGGTCACCGGTTTGGTGGCCTGGGCCTTCGTGTGTCGCGGCGGGGGGCCGGTCAGCGCGTGACGGCCTTGGAGGCCGTGCTCGTCGCCTTTCCGTCGAGGTGGCCGGTGCGGTGTGCCGTCACCTTGACCGTGATCTTCTTGCCGTGCTGGGCGGACTTCAGGACCAGTGAGGATGTGGTCGCGCCGGTTATCTTCGTGGTGCCCGCGTACCACTGGTAGGAGTACGCGCCGGGAGCGGGCGACCAGGTGCCCTTCGTGGCCTTGAGGGTCTTGCCGACCTTGGCGGTGCCGGTGATCGACGGCTTCTCCGTCGCCTTGGGCGCGACGCCCTTGGTGATCGTCACCGGTGCGGAAGCGGCACTCGCGTCGCGTGCGCCCGCCTTGTGGGCGGTGACGGTGACGGTCAGCTTCTTGTTCAGGTGCGCCGCCGGAACCTTGTACGTCGCGGCCGTGGCGCCCGCGATCGGCTCACCGTCGGCCTTCCACCGGTAGGTGAACGAGGAGGGCGTGGCCGTCCACGTGCCGGGGGACGCGGTGAGCTTGGACCCGACGGCGGGCGTTCCGGTCACCTTGGGGGCGATGGTGTTGCTCAGCTCCGGCTCGGTCACGGTGAAGGTGCCGCGCCGGTACTCCCCGCCCGCCATGACGCTGACGTGCCAGTCGCCGGCGGGAATCCCCGTCAGGTCGAGGGTCGCCTTCAGCGTGCGGTGGTCGGCCGACACCGACGTGGTCCTCGCCGTGAGGGTCTTGCCCGCCTGCGTGAGCCGGACCGTGAAGTCGGGGTGGAGGGCGGTGCCCGTCACCGTGAGCGTCGGCTTGGTGCCGCTGGGCGCCGTGGTGGGCGTCAGGCCGGTGACGGTGACCTTCTCGCCGCCGCAGCGGGCGAACGAGCACGAGAGCGTGGCGCGGTAGGACGTGGTGCCGGCCTTCTCCGGGAGGCCGAGGACCAGGAGGGAGGGCCGGGTCGGAGCCGACGCCGACTCGTGCACGCCGCACACGTAACCGTCCGGGATGGTCAGGGTGCAGCCGTTGGTCCACTTGTTGTCGTAGAGCGCGGGGACGGCCGTGTCCTTCACCCCGGTGGTGTCGGTGATCTCGGCGTCGAACTGGTCGCCGTCGACGGTGGGCAGGACCGCGCACACCGCCGTACGGGACTCGTCGAGGGTGCCGGTGACCGGGCCGTACCCGTACGCGACCGAGGGGACCTTGGCGCACTCCGGCGCCGGGCCTTCGGCCGTGGCGACGCGCAGGGCGTCGAGGCGGTATTCGGGCGCCGCCTTGAGGTGGGCTGGTACCTGGACCAGGACCTGGTGGGTGGTGCTCCCGGTGGCCGCGCAGGAGCGGTTGCGCGAGGAGCACTCGCTCTTGCCGTCACCGTCGAGGACGGTGATGTTGGCGGTGCCCAGGGCGTCGCGTACGTCGACGTGCACCACGTCCGCCGCGGCCTCGGTGGTGACCTGGTGGCAGCGCAGGGAGCCCGGCGCGCCGTACGTGCCCTGCACGGAGGGCCCGCCGACCTTGGCGGCCGCGGTCTTCGCGCAGCCCGCCCGTGACGCCGTCGACGTCACGTCACGCCGCGTCAGGGTGTACTCGGCGGCTTTGTCGCTGCCGGTGACCAGGACGGTGTGGGCCTTGCCGGGGGTCAGGGGGCAGAGCGTCCAGCCGTTGGTGGTGGCGTGGCGGTCGCAGACACGCTTGCCGGCCGCGTCGAGCACGGAGAACTTGGCCGGGATGTCACCTGCGGTGGCGGTGAGTTGCAGCACTTCCGCCGCCGAGTGGTCGTCCGCCGGGATGGACAGGCAGTGGGCGAAGACACCGGACCCGGTGGAGAGCGAGGCCTTGGCGCCGTCGGCGGCGAAGGTGCCCGCGGGCAGGACGCGGCAGTCGTTCCCCGCGTCCGTGCGGTGGACGGCGAGCGTGTACGGGCCGGTCCGGGGGGCGCCGTCGGCGAGGACGAGCGCGCGGTAGGGGCGCGGTGCCGGTGAGCGCGCAGTCACCCGCGGCCAGCTCCTGCCCGGAGCACTGGACGGCCCCGTCGCCGTCGAGGACCTCCACCTCCGCGTCGACCCCCGAGGCGTCGAGGGCGGTGAGCGCGGCGATCCGGGCGTCCTTGGGAGCGGCCAGCTCCAGGCAGTCGTACTGTCCGGCGGTGCTCAACTCGCCCTTGTGGGCGCCCGTTTCCGTCTTCACGCAGCCGCTTTTGGAGGCCCGGTCGAGGACGATCAGGCCGCGCGGGGTGTCGTGGAAGGGGGAATCGCCGTCGAGGGTGACGGTGTAGGTACCCGCGGCGGGCAGCCGGCAGGGTTGTCCGGTGGCGCGGCAGACGGTCTTGCCCGACCGGTCGTGGACACGGCTCGGCCCGGTGGCGCCCTCCTGGTCGAGGGAGTCGAACCGGTAGGTTCCCGCCTTCTCCGCGGTGACCGTGAAGCAGGGCGTCTTGGTGAGGTCCTGCGCGGTGAGCGGGCCGTAGGGGCGGACCGGGGCGGACGGGCATCCGCGGGGGTCGTTCAGGCGGCGTGCCGTGACGGCGTACCCGGCGGGGAAGCCCTTCTCGGCGTACGACACACGGGAGAGGGCGCGGTAGGGGCCCTTGCCCGGCAGGACGCAGCTGTCCTCGCCGTCCTCGGGGAAACGGGGGCAGATCCGGGCGCCGGTGGCGTCGGTGATCCAGGCCGTGGTCTCGCCGTGGGCCGCGGTGCCGCGGGTGAGCCGGATACGGTCACCGGGTTCGGCGTCGAAGGGCTGGCAGTCGACCTCGACGGGACTGACGGACGTACGCGTCGGCGTCGGCTGGTCCCAGTCGGTGCCGGTCTTCGGTGCGCAGCCGCGGTCGCTCCCGAGCGGGACGACGGTGACCGCGACGTCGGCGTCCTGCCAGCCGTCGTTGACGACCTTCAGCGTGTAGGCCCCGGCCTCGGAGAGGTCGCACCAGCCCTGTACCGCGTACTCCCGCTCGTAGCAGTCGAGTCGGGTGTCACCGCTGTAGACCTCGGTGTGCGCCTCATCGCCGCTGTCGTCGAGCGACACCAGGTGGATGCCGGGTTCCGTGGCGGAGAAGGTGTAACAGGTGGTCGCGTCGGGTGCGACCGTTGCCTTGCCGACCGCCGTACCCGGGTCGCCGAAGGGGGCGAGCGCGAGCGGCGCGCACTCCGGTCCGGCGGCGTGGGCGGCCGTCGTCGGCAGCGCGGCCGGCACCAACAAGGCCAGGAGCACGGTCAGGGCGAGGAACACCGCGGTGGACACCACGGATCTCTCGGATCTCGGACAGGGACGTGGTGCAGGCATGGAGCCCCCCCAGGCTGAACGAATGGTCGGGTGATCGTGGCACAGGGGTCCGACAACAGCACTGGAGGGGCGGCTGATTCCGGCGACTCAGTGGCGGCCCGTGAGCACGTCCGCCCACCGGGCCAGGCGGGAGGAGGTCGTGGTGTGGGTGGTTCGTTCGCGGTGGTCGGCCGCGTGGTATGTGGCGTACATGCCGTGGACGCCCAGCCAGCGGAACGGTTCCGGTTCCCATTTGCGGACCTTGTGGTTGGCCCAGGGGAGGGTCGTGAAGTCCGCGGGGCCCGCCTGGCCCGAGTCTTGTTGGACCAGGTCGCGCAGGGTGCGGGCGGCGAGGTTGGCCGTGGCGACGCCCGAGCCGACGTAGCCGCCCGCCCAGCCGAGGCCCGTCGCGCGGTCCAGGGTGACCGTGGCGCACCAGTCGCGGGGGACGCCGAGGACGCCGGACCAGGCGTGGGTGACGCGGACCCCGGTGAGCTGGGGGAAGAAGCGGGTGAGGATGGCGTGGAGCGCCTCGATCGTGGCGGGCTGGGTGCGGCCGTCGTTGTCCGTCTTTGATCCGTAGCGGTACGGGACGCCGCGGCCGCCGAGTGCGATGCGGTCGTCGGCGGTGCGCTGGGCGTACATGTAGGCGTGGGCCATGTCGCCGAGGGTCTCGCGGCCCTCCCAGCCGATCGACTCCCACTGGGCGGGGGTCAGCGGCTCGGTCGCGATCATCGAGGAGTTCATGGGGAGCCAGGTGCGGCGCTGGCCCTTGAGGGAGGCGGTGAAGCCCTCCGTGCAGCGCAGTACGTAGGGGGCGCGGACGGTGCCGTAGGGGGTGACCGCGTGCTTCGGTCTGATCTCCGTGACCGGCGTCGACTCGTGGATGGTCACGCCGAGCGCCTCCACGGTCCGTGCCAGGCCCTTGACCAGCTTCACCGGGTGCAGACGGGCGCCGTGCAGGGTGCGGTCCTTCTCGCCGTAGGAGAGTTCCGTCTCGTGGAAGGCCTTCAGGCGGGCCAACTGGGCAGGGGTGTACGCCACTTCGAGGACGCCGCCCTGGTGGATGTCCGCCTCGGTCGACTCCGCGGCCGCGGTGCGGACCACCTCGTCGACCGTGTCGTTCATGGCCTGCTGGAGGCGGACCGCGGCTTCGTGGCCGTGCAGCTTGGCGGTGGGGGTCCCCCCTGCTCTTCAAGAGCTTGGGGGAGGTCGCGGCCCACGACGCCGTTGTAGAGCCAGCCGCCGTTGCGGCCGGAGGCGCCGTAGCCGCAGAACTTCTGCTCCAGGACGGTGATGCGGAGGAAGGGGGCGGCCTTCTTCAGGTAGTACGCCGTCCACAGGCCGGTGTAACCGCCGCCGACGATGCAGACGTCCGCCGTGGCGTCGGAGGTCAGGGGTTCGCGGGCGGCGGGCAGGCCGTCATCGGCGTACCAGAACGATATGCCGCCGTTGACCGGGCCGTTCGCACCGTACGCGTTGTCCGTGTGGGTCGTGCTGCTGCTCATGGGCGGACGGTACTGCGCAGGTGGGGGCGGTGGGCA
>RBWT01000214.1 GCA_004010275.1 Streptomyces huasconensis | reverse complement strand
TCAGGCCGTTGGCGCCGGCGGCGAAGGCCATGTTGACGTCGATGCCGACCAGGTGCCGAAGCATGCACTCGGCGTCGGTCATCGGCCGTGCCCAGTCGTACGCCTCCTCGAACAGCTTCTCCGCCGGGCCGCGGACGTGGAAGCGCGGCAGGTCCTTGAGCAGGGGATGGCCGTCGGGGGCCTCACACGGTGCCGGGTCGACCGGGTCCTTGCTCAGGCTGCCGGGGTTGTGCTCGGAGTGCCGCTTGCCGTCGGCGTCCGGCGCGGAGGCGCGAGTCGGCGGGTGCAGGGCGGTCATCAGCTCCAGGCCGGTGACGGCCGTGGAGCCGCGCGGGGTCATCACCCGCGAGGCGTACACGCCGAGCACACGGGCGAGTTCGGCCGGCGGAAGTTGCCCGGCGTCGCCCCAGTGCCGCCTGTCCAGCGCGTCCCACGAAGGGATGCACAGCTGTACGCAGGCCCGCTCCGACCCGGTGGCGGGGCGGTAGATCCGAGCCCACGGCCCGAAGCCGCGCTTGGTCAGCTTCCACTCCGCGCGGGCGAGCTGCTTGATGACCTTGTGGCCCTCCGGCAGACGCCCAGCGAGCCGCTCCTCCTCGGCGAGGGTGGCCGGAAGGCCGTAGCGCTCGCACGCGGCCTGGGTGAGTACGAGCAGCGGGTCGGCGTCCTTGCCGGGCCCGGCAAGCTTCGGCTGGCCGAGCTTGGCCTCGCGCAGCGTCCAGTCCACGAGGGCCGGGATGCTCTTGGCGGGCACGTCCAGGACCAGGCCGCCGGTGCAGTACGCCAGCACCTGCCCGTCCTCGGCGTCGACGACGGCCAGCGGCCCGTTCTCGAACCGGGGATCGGCGGAGCCCGCCGGGGTGTCGGCCGGAGGCGCCTTCCGCACGGCGGGACGTCGGGACGTCGGCGACGGCTTGACGGTGCGTGCCGCAGGGAGCCCGGTCGCCGGATTGGCGGTGACGGAGGGATTCTCTGTGTCCCCGGGCGCAGCCGCGGCTTCAGGGGCCTGCCCTGGAGGCGGCTGGACTTCCGCCAGGCCGGATGTGCCGGAGAAGGCGGCGGGTGCCGGGGCGGCCGGCTCCTCCGGGGCGGGGTAGAGCTCCGCGAGCTGCCGCAGCAACCTCGCGTACGCCTCACGCTCCGGACCCCGCGGCTCGGTCGGCTTCTTGATCGACTCCCACCCGGACACCGTGGCTCGACGCACCTTCAGCGCGGTGGCGACTTCATCCAGCGTCAGGCCGTGCGCGACCCGCAGTCGCTTGCGCTCCTCCGCCGACGGCAGCGGGGAACGGGACGCGACCAACGCGTCGACCGCGTCGAACAACTCAGACATGGGACACCTCCTGGTCGCACACCTTACCCATGGACCGCACAGAAGGCGTACGTTTAGCGTACGCAAGGCGTACTGACTTTGTTCCCCGGCGCCAACTGTTGTCTCCGAGCATTGATATGCCTCCGGCGGCGCTCGGTGCAGGAGCGGTTGCCGGGGGCATCGTTCGTCACCCGGGCCCACGGGGGACGGCTCAGAAGGAGGCCGCCGCCTCGAGGGCGGGCACTGCGGCCTTCACCTGGCCGAGGCGTTCGTACAGCGCACGGATCAGCCGGGTCCGGTTGTGCAGCCAGTTCAGATTCGTGCACGGCTGCCGCGGACGGCCTCGGCCTCTTGCAGGATCAGCTCGCGAACATGCGGCGCCCGTCGTCCTCGGGAGCCGGCCCGCGTGGACGCACACGCGGTCGGCCTGGGGGCGACCCTCCCCGACCTCGGGAGCCAGTAGGTGGACGGATGGCTGATGGGCCGCTGATCGGTCCGGCGCCGCTGACGGCCGGACCGATCGGGACCCAGTGCCGACCTGCACGGGGCAATTCGCCGTGAGGTCCTCCGCCCCGGGCCCCCGCCCGCCACTGCGACACCATGAAGCCTATGGACGCCCTTCGCGAGCTGTACGCGGTGCAGCGTCTCCACCTCCTCGCCGCCGAGCCCGGAGGGGAAAACCTCCACCGTGAGTACTTGGTCCGGCGGGCCCGGTTCTCGACCGCCTCGCCGACGAAGCACAGGGGCCCGAGTGGGCCATTGACCACATCGCCGACGTCGACAGCTACGCCCGCGAACTCGTAGCGCTGGCTAACTTCAGTTGACAAGATCAACCCATGCGTCAGCACTCGGTGGCCTTGGACAAGATCTCGTTTGATGACTGGCAGGCCATTCACTCATGGGCCCGTCTCCCAGAGGCTTGTCGTTTCCAGCCTTGGGGACCCAACACTGAGGACCAGACACGCTATTTCGTGAAGGCCGCCGTCGAGGCTTGGTCGAGCACACCCCAGCAGAGGTTCGTCCATGTAGCGCGCTTCGGGGATGACGTTGTCGGTGTGGGCGAGCTGCATGTCCGCAGTCACGCGCAGCGCCAGGGCGAGATCTCCTACATTGTGCATCCGCGGGTATGGGGGCGAGGCATCGGCACAGGAATCGGGCGCCAGCTTCTCTCACTCGACTTCGGCCAGTTGGGGCTTCATCGAATCTTCGCCACCTGTGACCCGCGGAATCTCAGCTCCGCCCGAGTGCTGGCCAAGCTCGGCATGATGTACGAGGGGCACCTTCGACACACGGCATGGATACGGGACGGCTGGCGGGACTCCCTGACGTTCAGCATTCTCGAAGAGGAATGGCGTGCTGAAGACGTCGGAGTGATGCCGACGTAAAGACGGTCGGTTCACGAAGCGGAGCCGCGTTTCTTGGTTCAGTTGCTGCGAGGGCTGTTGCGGGTGATACGTCGGGTCATCAGTGTGATGAGTGCCCAGTTCAGATGGCCTTCGGAGGGCTGGGGCAGACGTTCGTAGTCGCGTGCGAGCGTGTTCACGGTGACATGCCGCTTGCGGCCGTCGATCTTCTTCGCGTCGTCGTAGCCCCGGCTGTCCTTGCCGACGGCGGAGGCACCCTTGCCCGACTGGGAGTTCACGATCAACGTGACCGGCTGGACCAGCGGGACGACACCCAGTTCTTTGCCATGGTTGATGAGGTGAGTGAGAGAGCGCAGCGTCGGCGTGCTGAGACGGTCAAGGCCAGCTGTTGCTCAGCGGCCGGTGAAGCCCCTGGGCCGAAGACCGGCGGGCACCGTGCTGCCTTCGGTGCATACGGCGAGTCTCGCTCCCAGCCGGGTGTGTGTCTTCCGTTCAGTGATCCGTTTCATGTTCGCCGAGTGGTTCTGGGTCGCCGGTGTAGGCGAGGTCAAGGACGTAGCGTTCTTTGGCGGGGCACTGGGTGAGGTAGTCGCGGGTTTGTTCGCTGGTCCAGTCCTCGATGTCCTGCTCAAGGTAGCTGTTGTAGTAGTCGGCTGCGGCTTGCCGGTCGCTCCACCAGGCGCGGCCCTCGTAGACGCCGGGGCGGGGGAGAGGTATCTCGCCGGCGGGGCCGAACTCGAGCTGGCTGACGACGAGGATGCCGGTCACGGACTCGATGCTGACCGGGATGTGGCCTTCGGCGTCGGTGCGTGCCTCTGGGACTGTGTCCCAGATACGGATGGTGATGTGCGCCGGGATGGCCGGTTGGAGGCTGAGGAGATACAGGTGGTAACCGTTGCCGGCCACCACCTGTTGCTCGGCGGCATCCAGGGCTGCTGAGTCACCGAGGTAGGCCTCGGCGTCGTAGACCTCCAGGACGCCCCGGCCCGGGGTGGCGGTGACGCTCTGGTCGGTGAGCAGAGCCATGGATGATCCTGTCCAGTCGGTGATCTTCACGTAGAAGGGGTCGCCGTCGGGTATGCGGTCAAGGGTATACAGCTCGTTGACCCGATCGCCGCCCTTACGGTTGTCCTTGCCGTCGATGAGGCGGACGGAGAAGCGGTTGTCGCCCTTGGTGGAGCCTTCCTTTGTGGAGGTGGACTTGTCCCGGTTCTCGTCGTGCTTCTTTCTGTCGACGGGCCGGTGCAGGGGCTCCTTCTTGCCGGGCACACTCTTGCCGACGAAGGAGGCGAACGTCCGCTCGGGACGCTTCTGAGCGTCGTAGATGTGCAGGGCGCTCTCTTTGACGGCCGCGTCCTTCCGGCTCATCGTCAGTTCGACACGGGCTTAGGTGAACACGGTGCCCTTGTGTTTGCCTGCTGTCTGCCCGGCGTAGTCGAAGCGCACATCGGAGTGGAAGGAATTGACTTCGGAGTAGGGCGAGGCGTTGGGGGGAGTCGGCGGTCAGATCCATCATGACCGGCGTGCTCACCTTCTGCTCCTCCTTGGGATCGAAGGCTCCCTTGCCGGGCGAGGTGTAAGTGAGCGTCCACTGCGGTGTTCGGTCCCGTACGCCGAGCAGTTCATCGCGGCTGGTGCTCTGCGGCGCTGTCACCGTGGGGTTCCGGTCGTTGGAGGCGGCATTGATGGTGTGTGAGAAGTGCTGCCCGACGCGCCACTTGGTGGCGTCATCGTTGGGGGGGCCTGCACGCGGATGTTCTCGATGCTGGAGATGTAGTCGACGCGGCGACTGCCGTCGTAGGCGAAGCCCAAAATCCACTGGTCGAACCAGAGTCGGCCGATGGACTGGGAGCCCTGCTTGTCGTGCAGGACCAGGTCGGAAGGGCGCTTCTGGCAGCTTTCGAAGCGCGACTTGCTCCAGCCCTTGGCGGCCTTGGCCTTCTCGGCGCGGTCGGCGCGCTCCTTGCGCAGGTCCGCCGGCTCGCCAGCGTCCGGGGGCGGCAGCCGGTTGCTGAGGCTTCGACTGGGCGCTGTGGCGGGAGTAGTCGGACAGCCGCTGCGGTGAGTTGAGCCGATGAGTTCCTCGACGGGGATGGTGGAAACTTCCACGAATACCCGCTCGCTGCTGCCGGCCTGGGCAGTGGCGTCCGGGGGGCAGTGGCAGCCAACACAGTCAGGGTGGCGGTGGCGGCAGCGCCACGGAGCAGGCGTACCAACGTTCTGCGCGAGATCGCGGGAACGGCTCCTGTGGGGAGGAAGCGGAGGCGCATGGTCAGGGCGCAGGTGGCGGCGGCGAGGTGGCGGGAGTAGGTCACTGTTCGCACACCTACCCCCGGCAGGCGTCCAGCAGTGCACCGGTGGCCGCGTCGTAGCGCGCGGTGAAGCCGTCGAAGAGACGGTCGCTGCGCTGCAGGCCCGGGGTGGTCTGGGAGGAAGAGACCGTCCACACCTCGTCCGTGCCACTGACGGCAGGGGGCAGGGCTGCCCGTGCTGTTGCGCCGGCCGTGACGGTGACCTCGCTGGGACTTACGGCGAACGCGGAAGCCGCCCGCTCACGTGCGTCCGCGGCGGTCGGTTCCTCACCGATGCCGTCTCTCTGCGGAGAGGGAGACGGCTGAGGGCAGCCGGGCAGCGCTGCGGCGTTGCACATGCGGGCGATCACCACGCAGTCGGCCAGCCCCGGCACCGTTTCCAGGCAGCTGTCTGGTCCTGTTCCATGCACGCCTGCAGGGCCCTTTGGTCCATGCCGTTGCACACCTCTGGCGTCGCGGAGGTGCCCGGGGTGGTTACGGCGGCGCGGGGCGGCCGGTCGGCAGGGGTGGGGCGCGCGAGGGTGGTGGCCTGGCGGCGGGGTTGCTCACGTTGCACTGGGCGAAGGACGTGGCGTCGGTGAGTTCGGTGGTGAAGCAGTTCGGCGGCTTGTGCGAGGCGGCCGATGGTCGGCACATCCCACGTACTTCGGCCCGATGACCTCCAGGCCGACATGGATGGCGGTTGGGTTGCCGCGCGGCACCTTCAACTGGTGAGCGGTGGAGCCAACCTTGTCGAAGTCGGACAGCTCGTCCCACTGGTCGCCCTGGTCCTGGCGGATCGTCATGTAGGTGTGGTTGTGCTTGTCCGCCTTGGCGGGGTTCACCCCGGCCGTGATGGCCGTGGTACGCCCCCCGCTGGTCGTCAGCTCAGTCCAACGCGGCCCGTACGTGTGGTGGTCTTACCGTCTTCTCCGCGTACAGGCCGATGTCGATATTCTCCGCGGCCGCTGCGTTCAGTATTGGGCGTCACCCGCGGCTAGTTGGAGGCCTGCACGGTGTCATTGCCGGTATCGACCTTGTCGAACGTAATGGGCACGTTTCGCCATATCGTGAAGCCGCCGATCATCGGCTCACCCGACTCCCGACTTGGATCAGCGACCACGACCTTTAAGTCAATGGCCATGGCCACCGCGTTCGATGTCTACTCCCGTCGGGGCACGCGGTCACCACGGCACCGCTGACCAGCGGCACGTCATCACTGCGAACGGCTGATCAGGAGCCCCACATACGGTCACTGACGCGGCAGGGCTGGAGCGGGAAGGACCGATGTGGTGAACGCTAGTGCCGGTACAGCGAGCGGTATCGCTCGGTTTGAGGCCCACACGACGCCCCGCACGTGACCTGTACGATGTACGCGGGTGGGTGTAGCGCAGTGGTCGACGCGCGCGGTCTCCAAAACCGCGAGGACGCCGGTTCGAATCCGGTCACCTGCCCTCCCCGCGTTGTGGACGCCCTCGTTGCCGAATTCGGCTCCAACCGCGCTGTCGCCCAGCACTTCGAGCGGTCGACGGATGGGTCGCCCAGCGCATCTTCCTCCCTAGCCTGGCTGCGGGGGCTCAGGATCTTGTGCGGAAGAAGACCATCCCGCGTGATCCCGCTTGGTCGTTGGGCAAGCTGGCCCGGGACAACGAGTGGGAGCGTACAGAGCAGCTGGCATGGTGGCAGGACGAGCAGAAGCAGAGGGCAAGAGCCGGGAGGCACCCAGCTCCGGCTCGCACGCCCGCTGGCCGCCGATCTACGGTTCCCCCCGCGAGAAGCTGGCCGAACTGAACAGACTGCACCCCGCCCGTGTCCGACACGGGTTTCGGAACCTGCGAACGAAGACCGGCTCTCCAACTGGTGCACCGAAACCGTCCCGCCCTATGCCTGGTCGCCCGCCAGGCTCGAAGAACCGCCATCTGGCCACCGGCCATGACGTGGGCAGAGTCCTCGCGACCGGCGAGGCATACAGCCGATCGACGCACCACAAAGCCGGCACGAAACCCCGCCGCGCTGGACAAATGACAAGCTCAGCCAGCAGGTGAGCAGGTGAGCGGTTAAGGGGGCGAGACGCGGGCCGGGGGCCTTGAAGCGTTCCGAGCTGCGGCCGGTCGTCGCTGACGTACCGTGAGCCGATGGGGAACGTGTTCAAAGGCAGTGGGCAGCACCTGGATCTCTCCAACGGCGGCACTGAGGTGTTCATCGACGTGCTGATGCTGGCGGTGTCCGATCTCGCCGAGGCCGAGTGGGCCTACCGATTCGCTGCTCTCCTGACACTGCAGGACCAGAACGTGATGGGGCGGGGTGCCGTCGGATTCGATCTGGGGGACATCGTGTGGGGCGCCTCCACACTGGAGTGCGCCCGATCGAAGGACTTCGTGCTGCGTACCGTCGCACTGGCGCTGCGCCGCCACCGATGGAACGAATTGGGTTACGACCCGCCCCTTGCCCGTGGCTACCTGCTGCAGTTCGAAACCATGGTCAAGTCTTTCGTGCCGTCGGCCGGCGGTACTCAGCTCGGTGAAGGCTTCCCGTCTCCACAGGAACGTGCGGTGGCCTCGTGCACGCGGCATCGAATCCTCAGCGCTCTGCCCCACTGGGAGGGCTGCTTCCTGTGTAACCGCCCGAACCCTTCCTGAGGATACGAGCTGGCGAGAGCCGCCAAATGACGCGCTCAGTCACACGGTGGTTCTGGCCTCTTCATATGCCGTCGGGTCGGCCAGCAAACCTTCCGTTCGGCCACACGGCTCGGTGAGCGACACTGGACATCTCGTTCGGCCGCTGGGGCCTGCCGCTGGGCCAAGGCGGGGCCTCATGCAACAGTCAACTACGTGACCGGTTGACCTCAATCCTTTGTCTCGTGCGGCTCGAGCGTTAAGCAAGGAGTGTGCGCGGCACCGACGGGTCGTTTCGTAGGCGAAATTCGGCTCTGGCTCAACTCCTGACTTCCGTAGCGACCACACCCGCGTGTAGGCCCTGGGGTCCAGGCCCGCCTCCGGCCTCGCACCATCCGGTTGATCACTCGCCCCGGTATGGCTGACGACTCGTTGACGTGATCTACGCAGGGAAATGTGACCCAGCTGGGGGCCCGGCCTGACCGGTCGGGGCCAACCCGTGGTCCTCGTCGTCGTCTTGCGCTGTCGCTGCGTCGGGCTCGCCCCAGGTGTCCGGTTTGGCGACGCGGAACTCCTTGCCGTGCTTCGGCGGTCGCCCACCCTGGGAATAGGCCAGGGCGCACTCCTTGCGCGGGAGGGTGCTGGCCGTCGCATCACTGGTACCGATTCTCGGTGTCGCTGCGGGAAGCGCTACGCGACACTCGCCTTGTGGAATGGCGCGAGCAGGCACAAGCGGCAGAATGGATCGGTGGTTGGGATGCAGCTATCCCGCTGGTGAGCGCTCGTGCGAGTGCTATTCCACCGATTTCCTAGCCCATGACAATCATCTGTGGCACATGGATCTGCTGGCTCGCGCGGAGAGATTCGACCAGCTCACCGAACTCGCACTCACAGACGTCCACGCGCGCCGACGACTCAACAAGTCGCTACACGAGCGGGGAAGGGACGCAGCGCTGCGCCACCGTGCTGAGGTCGGCGACAATGGTGCCTTGTATCACCTGGTGAAGACGCTGTGCGGAAGAGACCAGCTTCAGGAAGCCCACGAAGCGGTTGAGTGTCTAGATCCTGAAAACGAGTACGCGCACCAGTTCGTGGCCGACTGCCGCCGGGCAGCCTCGGACGGCACTCGGTAGCTTTCTGCCGTGAACTGCCGTACATCCGTGAAACGATGCTACCTCCGGGCGAAGTTTCGGCAGAAAACGCTCTCTCACGTGCTCCGACTCGGCCACGGCTGCGCCTCGGTTTCCACGCTGTGTCCCTTCCTGATCATCGGAGGGAGCAGCCGACCAACTGGCGGTCCGCGCCCGCAAGATGACCTTCGATCAGGAGCCGGTCCAGGATGCTGTGGGTCCCGATGCGGTGCCACATGACGTGGGGGAGTCCGGCGACCGTCACCTGGCCGTACGACCACGTTGCGTGCCCGTCCGGCGCCCAGGTGAGCTCCTAGACGCCGGGCGTGCTGCGGACAGCCTTCATCCGTAGGCCGGGGCGGAACTGGCGGCCGGTGCGCAGGGCGGGGACGAAGGCGTCCAGGACGACGCGGCGGAAGCGCTGGTGCTGGGCGGGGGGAGGTGCTGGATGTCGGTGGTGAAGCGGGTGCCGGGCGTACGACGACGTCGCCCACTTAGCGGTGCACGGCCGGGTCGAGTACCTCGCTGCGTAACGCCTCGATGATGTGCGGGGGTGTCGGCAGATCCGGGTTGCCCTGACAGAGGTTTCTGACGTCCGTGCCTGGCCGGACGAGTTCGCCCACTCTGGCCGCGTCGTCGCGAACGAGTTCCGTGGCAGATCTTGGAGGCGGCGAGCGAACTCAGTCTGCATGTGCCATCACCTTTGCTTCGCCGTCTCGTCGGAGGGCTGTATCGCGGAGCGGGGTCGCTTGTCCCGTACGTACATCCAGGCGCTCGGGCCAAAGGCGAGCGGGGTGATTGCGGCGCACGCCCAGCCCACGGCGGTGAAGCCGTGTGAGGTGAACAAGGGAGCCGGCAAGGCGGCGCCCAGCGCCACGGCCAGGTTGGTCGCGAGGCTGTAGAACGCAAGGACAGTTCCGCGGTGGCGTTCGGAGCACTCGCTCAGGAGGGTGCTGAGCAGGGTGACGGCCAGGCTCTGCAGCACTCCCCACGGGACGAGGCAGATCACGAGCAACGCGGTCCATTCGGTCACCAGCGGAACACCCGTCAGCGCAGGAACCAGCTCCGCCAACACCGCGGTGAGCACGCGCTCCTTGCCCAGTCCGTCGGCCCATCTGCCGGTGATGAAGCTGGTCGCAAACCCCAGTCCATAGAGCAGGATCATGACCCCGGTCAAGGAACTCCGTGCTCCGAAGTGATCGCGCAGAGCGGTGCCCAGGGGTTCCTGCCGTGAAGGCGCACAAGACGGTTCCCAGGATGAATACGGTCATCCCGATCGACAGGTTCAGACGGTGCGACACCCGGTCGCCGAGGGGAGCGAAGAGCAGTGCCCCAACCGCCGTACGATGCCGTAGACGCTGACCGACAGTGCCATCACGCCCACCGACGCGTCGAACGACTCGGCCATCGGCGCCAGCAAGGGGGAGACGACGAGTTCCTCGGAGTCGACTGCGAAGATCCCTGCCATCAACGCGAGGACCGTCAGCACCGGGGAACTGTTCGGACCTCCCTCCCTGCACAAGCGGTCAGATCACTCCAGCCAAACCTTCTTCTGTGCGATGGGGTCGACGCCTACGGGCCCCGGGGGCCCTGAGGACGGACCCGTACCGCCCTCAGGGGCGCGCGCCGATGCGAGGAAACCGATGACGGCGGCCACCGGCCTCTCCCGGCCTGTCCATTGGGATCGTCACCCGCAGCCGGTCCTCCGCCTCGCGGCGCTGATGAGCGAGTTGGGGCAGTTCGGCGCTGGCGGCCGGGCTCGGTACGACCCGCGGCCCGGCCAGCGCAACCACTGCTATCGGTCAGGCGACACGCCCTGGTCATTTCAGCTGGCCGCAGGCCGTTGCGCAGGCCTGGGAGCAACCTGCAATCTCTTCCGTGGACCTCGCCATAGTGTCGACCGAACAGTGCAGCGACCGGACCGTGACCTACGAGCGCGCCACCGCCCAACCTCGCCCAGGAAGGCCCGGGCCGTCACCACCGGTGTCCGCCGGACAGGTCCTAGCTGGCGACGAGCACCCGGCCGACATGCACGACAGAACCCGTGATCCTGTCCGGCCAGGCCGCTCGGGAGCTGGTCGTCGTCCTTGGCACCCGGTCTGCGCGCTCTTGCCGGGTCGGGCGCTGCTCAAGCACCACAGGCAGGCGATGTTCTGCCTCGCCAGACGGCGGACCGACGTCCTGTTCGCGATGCTCCGCGACGGAAACTTCCACGAATCACAGCCGTCCGCCGCAGTCACCTGACAGGCGGCTCTGCGAGAAGAACGACCCGATCGGCCTCGACCTCGAAGCCGAGCACCGGATGGCCCTGATCGCCCTCCGCGTCCATCAGCACCGGCTTGCCCAGCCGCCGCCCGATATCCCGAAGGAAGCCGCAGAACACATCAAGTCGCTCCTGGCCCTGCAACTCCCGCAGATCGACGTCAAAGTCGATCTCATCGACGGCATAGAAACGGAAGATCGCCAACACATCTTCAGTGGGCCAGACCCGCAGCTCAGGACACTCGGCATCCACCGGACGGGACAGCACGGCCTCCGCCCGAGGCACCGGAAGCACCCTCTCCCCTACGGAGTACTGACACTTCCAACCCTTCTCCGCGACCAGATCGAGGACCGCCTGCCAGTCCTCCGCCGAGGTATTCGGGACATGCACGTCCGGCAGCGACCCCATGACGTCCGGGTCGAAGAAGCACTTCACGTCATCCCACAGCGGATCAGCCACCTCGCCATGCTGCCTGGGCTCACGGACTCGACGCACCCCTGTTTCCGTTGACCGAAGACGTAGGAGCGCCCCTCGGGGCACCGTGTTGTCCGTCGACCGCGACCCGGAGAATGCGGACGCGGTCGTGCTGCCGCCGCGCTCCTCGACCGACGCCTCCAGCACTGCGAAGTGATTCCCATGAACGGCCCCAGCTATCTGCTGAGGAAGCGATTCCAGGCCATCGAGCGAGAGAATGAAGTGGCCTATCCTGCTGCGATCAGGACACCGGGTCCTCGCCCGGCGGGATGAAGGTGTCGGCGCTATCGGCATTCTCGACATGCCCCTGAGCATCGACTGTGATGGCCGTCGCCCGCCCCCGCGACGTGATGAGCCAGGCAAGTACCTGTTCCGTCAGAGGCGTTCCCCCTGGGCCTTCGTCCTTCCAGTGCACCTGCCCCCCTCCGCCAGGCACCGCGGCCACGACCTGGTCAGCTCGCTCCAGGTGGGAGAAGGCCTCGTAGTCCGTCACCGGACGCAAGGCACCACGCTTGGTATCGACGACCAGGGCCGTTCCAGACGTTTCGTCCCAGCCCTCCACATGCACCGTGCGGCCGGTCTCGGTGTCGGTGCCGTTGAAAATCGCGGTCCAGCCGGTCTGATTGAAATAGCGAAGAGACACCGCTCCACCATCTCGCACCACGACGCTCGCCCTCCACCGGTCTCCTTGCTCTGCACGTTCATCCGTACGCGGCTCTGCACGCAGGCGAGTACGCCGAATGCCGCTGCCGGCGACGAGTTGCCGCACCGGCGGGGTGCACATGCGGGTGGTATGCCGGTACTGGCGGCTCGTGCGGGGGCTCAGGCTGATCTCGTCGCAGTACCGGTCGAAGGCACCGTCGGAGCCAGACGGCGTGACGGCCAGCAGTTTGTCGCCGATGACGAGACGGTTCTCTAGGTCGTGTCTGGAAAGTCGATCGCTCGTTGCTCTGTTCGTGGTGCGTCGACATGAACTGACGGATGAGTCGTGGGCGTTGATCGCTCCGTTGCTGGCGCCGG
>RBWT01000213.1 GCA_004010275.1 Streptomyces huasconensis | reverse complement strand
GATGACCTGGGACTCCACCGGAAGCTTCAGTTCCCTGAGCGCCGCCACCTTGGCGGCCCAGGACATCACACGCGAGATTGCGGGCCAACGGCACCTTGAACGCGTTGTCCCGCAGCGGCTCGGCCGCGTCGAGTTCGCTCTCCACGGCCTGCCGGAACGCCTCATCGGTCGGCGCGCCGCCCACCAGCGCCCGCTCGGCCCGCCGCGCGCGCCAGGGCCGGTGCGCCAGACCGCCGAATGCGATCCGCACCTCGCGTTCGACGGAGCCCTCGACGTCCAGGACCACGGCCACGGACGCGAGCGCGAACGCGTACGAGGCGCGGGTCACGGGCCTTGCGGTAGGCGGAGGGCAGACCCGCGGTCTCCGGCGGGAGCACGACGCCGGTGATGAGTTCCCCATGCCTGATCTCGGTGTCCAGGTCGGGGCGGTCGCCCGGCAGCCGGTGGAACTCCGCCGCGGGCACGGTCCGCCGGCCGCCCGGCCCGTACAGCTCCACCTCGGCGTCGAGCGCGGCGAGCGCGACCGCCATGTCGGAGGGGTGCGTCGCGATGCAGTGCGGGGACTGGCCGAGGACCGCGTGGTCGCGGTGGACTCCGTCCCTGGCCCCGCAGCCGGTGCCCGGCTCCCGCTTGTTGCACGGCTTGCCCAGGTACTGGAAGTAGGGGCACCGCGTGCGCTGGAGGAGGTTGCCGCCCGTGGTCGCCATGTTGCGCAGCTGGCCCGACGCGCCCGCGAGCAGCGCCTGCGAAAGGACCGGATAGCGCTCGCGCACCAGCGGATGGGCGGCGAGGTCGCTGTTGCGCACCGTCGCCCCCACGCGCACGGACCCGTCGCGCAGCTCCTCGACCGCGTCCAGGGGCAGGGCGGTGACGTCGACCAGCGTGCGCGGGCTCTCCACGCCCAGCTTCATCAGGTCGACCAGGTTCGTGCCGCCGCCCAGATAGCGGGAGGTGGACCGGCCCGCGTGCGCCGCGGCCGCCTCGTCGACGCTGTGCGCGCGTACGTACATGAAGGGCTTCACCGGGTCACGTCCTCCACGGCCTCGACGATGTGCGGATAGGCGCCGCAGCGGCAGAGGTTGCCGCTGAGCCGCTCCCTGATCTCGTCCCCGGCCAGCTCCACGGCGGAGCCCGCGGGCGTCTGCGGGTCCGTGACGTGCGAGGGGTGGCCCGCCTCGGCCTCCGCGATGGCGCCGACGGCCGAGCAGATCTGCCCCGGGGTGCAGTAGCCGCACTGGAAGGCGTCACGCTCCACGAAGGCCCGCTGCAGCGGATGGGTGCCCTCACCGTCGGCCGCGCGCAGTCCCTCGATGGTGGTGACGTCCCGTCCCTCCTGCGCCACGGCGAGCAGCAGGCAGCTGTTGGCCCGGCGCCCGTCGACGAGGACGGTGCAGGCACCGCACTGGCCGTGGTCGCAGCCCTTCTTGGCGCCGGTCAGGCCCAGCCGCTCGCGCAGGACGTCCAGCAGCGTCGAGCGGTGGTCGACGGTGACGCGGCAGGATCTGCCGTTCACCGTCAGGGGCACTACCGACTGGAACGCCTCGGTTCCCATGAGCCTCTGCTCCTCGTCCTCCGTGGTCCGTGCGATGACCGCTTATCCAGCCTGGACCAGGACACACGTTCCGGCATGGCGGAAAGAGCCGGATGCTCCGACCGGCCGTCTGGTAAGACGGCAACGACATGGCCCCGACCGCCGGAGAAGGAGAACCGCATGCCCCTCAGCGTCGAAGAGCGCGAGCAGTTCCTGGCCGAACCCCACATCGGGGCGCTGGCCGTGACCGCGGACGGGGGGCGGGCGCCGCTCACCCTGCCGATCTGGTACCAGTACGCCCCGGGCGGCGAGCTGTGGGTGATGACCGGCCGCCACTCCAAGAAGGGCCGCCTGATCGCCGCCGCGGGCCGCTTCTCCCTCATGGTCGACCGCGTGGAGCCCACGGTCCGCTACGTCTCCGTCGAGGGCCCCGTGGTCCGCACCGAGGACGCCACCGTCGAGCAACTGCGGGAGATGGCCGCCCGCTACCTCCCGGCCGACAAGGTCGACGCGTACGTGGAGTTCGCCTCCAAGGAGCACGGCGATCAGGCGGTCTACCACCTGCGTCCGGAGCACTGGTACTCCGCGGACCTGGGATCTGTCTGACCGCGCCGGCAGGCCGCCCGTGGCGGTGGCCTGCCCTCAGCCGGTGTGCCCTCAGTCGGTCTGCCCCGTGATGTCGACCATCCAGGTGGTGCCGTGGCGGTCCGTGCACATGCCGAAGACGTCGCCCCACATCTGCTTCTCCAGCGGCACGGTCACCGAGGCGCCCGCCGAGAGCTTCTCCCAGTACCCCCGCAGTTCGGCGTCGTCGTCACCGCTGAGGCTCACCGAGATGTTGTTGCCCGGCCGGTGGCCGTCCAAGGGGGTGTCGGCGCCCATCAGGGTGAAGCCGCCTGGGGTTTCGAGCATGCCGTGCATGATCTTGTCGGCCATGGGGGAGTCCGTCTGGCCGAACTCGGCGTAGGTGTGGAACACCAGAGTGCCGCCGAAGACTTCCTTGTAGAACTCCATCGCCTGCCGGGCGTCACCGGCGAAGGAGATGTAGGGGTTGAGGCGCGTGGTCACGAATCCTCCTGAAACAGGGCCGAAACCGGACATGTCAGTCTGTGAGGAAAGTAGCGCAGGCCACTGACAACGGCTCGCGCACGCACCCATCCCAGCTGGGACTCGCGCACCCATCCCGGCTGGTACGGGAAAACGCCCGCCTCCCGGTGTGAACCCACCCCGGGAGGGCACACGTGCAGTGCAGGGGTGACAACCTGACAGGCACCGCCGATGGTCAGTGGGCGGTGCCACGTGTGAGCTGAGCGGCCGCGCCTCCGTGGGACAGGGACGCGGCCGCTCAGACGGTTGCACGAGGGCCGGTGGGCTACGTGGCGTCGCAGGTCAGGTCACGTGCGGGCAGCTTGCCCGTGGCCAGGTAGGCGTTCACCCGCCCGTCCACGCAGGCGTTGCCGTAGTCACCGTAGACACCGTGCTGGTTGGCCCCGGCCACGGTGACCAGCCGGGAGCGCGTCCACCGCTCGCGCACCTGCCGTGCCCCGGAGTACGTCGTCCGGGTGTCACCCGTGGCGTTGACCAGCAGCGCCGGCACGTCGTTGTCGACCACGGTCGGCGCCTCGACGGGGCGGTCCCAGAACTCGCACGCCGTGATGTTGTGTGTCAGCGGACTCGCGAAGGGAGCCCTGCCCCGGTCGGCCTGAATGGCCCGCCAGTAGCTCTCGGTCCCGCGCCGCTCCGCGACGTCCCCGCAGAGTATGGCGGCCTGCGCACTGCCCTGGTGCGATCCGGCCTTGGTCGTCATGGCCGTCAGCATCTCCGTCAGCCAGCGAGTCGGCTTCACCCGTTCACGGTCGGCGGCCCGCGCGAGCGTACGGGCCGCGGTGGCCAGGTCGGCCCGGGCACGACGTCGAGATCGCTGCCCGAGCCCCCCGAAGAAGACGATCGGCAGGAAGTGTTCGTCGACGCGGAATCTCCCGACCCGCAGCGGCTTCTCCGCCGCGGCCTCCTCGATGCGGTCCACCGACGCCAGCACGGCCTTCGGGGTCCTGCCGAGGCCGTACGTCCCATGGCGCGCGGAGGCCCAGGTCGCCCAGTCGCGCAGAGCCCGTTCGTTGGCCGTGGTGGAGTCCTCCAGGAGCGCCTGGCTGTACCTGGCGGGGTCGATGACTCCGTCGAGGACCATGCGGTCGGTACGGCCGGGGAACAGCTCGGTGAAGACCCCGCCGAGGTAACTGCCATAGGAGTATCCGAAGTACGAGATCCGCTTCTCGCCCAGCGCGGCCCTGACGACATCCATGTCACGGGCGGTGTTGCGGGTGGTGACGTACGGCAGCACGTCGGCGTTCGTGCGCCGGCACCGCTCGGCCAGGTCGCGCCCCCGGGCGACCGAACGCTCGAACCCGGTCCGGTCGCGGCCCGCGGAGAAGACCGTCGAGCCGACGTCCCAGCCGCAGTCCAGCGGCGTGGAACGCCCGACGAACCGCGGGTCCATGCCTATCAGGTCGAACTTCCCGGCCGCCTTGCCCATGAACTTGGCCATGCGGGGCGGCATTTCGAGGCTCGGCCCGCCGGGGCCGCCGTTGTTGAGCAGCATCGCGCCGACGCGGTGCGCGGGATCGGTGGCGCGCAGGCGGGAGATGGCGACGGTGATGGTCCGGCCGCCGGGGTCGGAGTAGTCGAGGGGCACGGTGAGGTCGGCACACCGGGCGCCCGCGGCGTCCAGCTCACGTCCGATGGTGTCGTCGGGACCGAGGGCGCAGTCGTGCCACCGCACGTCCTGGTCGTAGTACCGCGTGAGCGGACCGGCAGGGGAGGAGGCCGCGGCAGGCAGGGCCCCGCGCCGACGGCCAGCGTCTCGGCGGCCGCCACGACGACTCGTAAACACGAAGTGATTCTCATGAACCGCACGGTAGGCGCGGGCCCACCCGCACCTCACTACGGTCCGCCCCCGAATCGTCCCTGGGGCCATCCCCACCCCCTGACGAAACCCCAGAGGGCGCCCGAACCCCGTGGGCTACCTCGCCAGCTCCGCGCGGATCGTCTTGCCGGTGGCACCGAGCGTGACGCTCACAGCCGCGGCCAGATTGCGCACCATGGGCCAGCCGAAACCGCCCGTTCCCCCCGCGAGATCCGGGGTCCGCTCCTGGGGCGGCCGGGGGTCCGCGTCGGACACCGTGATCGCGACGGCGTCGGGCAGGGCCTGGAGCCCGAGCGAGCACAGGGTGCCCCGGGCATGCCGCACCACGTTCGTGACCAGCTCGGAGACGACGAGTTCGATGCTCGCGGCGGTCTGCTCGCTCACGGCCGGGCTCAGCCCGGCGAGGAAACCTCGCGTGAGGTCCCGCGCGTCGGTGACCGCGCCCGGCTCCTTGTCGAAGATGGCCGGTCCAGGCGGCCCGTCGTTCAGCCGCATCCGTTGCGCCGGCATGAGCCTCCCCCCTTCCGTTCCCGCTGCGCGATGCCCGTTCGAGGGGAACCCCTGCCCGAAACCAGCAGATTTAATGCTCGCACAGTGGCCGGGAAGTGCCGGCTGCCGAACCGTTGCGGAAACCATGGCGGTTCAGCCGACGGCGTCCCGGCATTCCACGTGGCCCCAGCCGTGGGGGTTCTTCGCGATCTTCTCCCCGGCGGCGTACGGCTTCTGGCAGTGGCAGCGGCCGGGGAACTTGGCCTTGATCACGGGGCCCGGCCCGGACGTCCCCGGGCCGGACTTCTTCGCGCGGGCGGCGGCCTTCTTGGGGGCGCGGCCCGCGGGGGAGGCGGTCATCCGCTCCGCGCGCGGCTCGGGGATCTCCAGCGCGCCGTGGGCGGTCCCGGCGGGCTGCTGGGTCGTCGCGGCGTCGCTGGCGCGACATCGGCGATCGCGTTGAGGTGGTCGCCGCCCACCTGGTGGGCGGCCACGTGCCGGAACGTCACCGCGCGGCCCTGCAGCAGCGCGTCGATGCGTACGACGATGTCCTTGTTGGCGACCGGCTTCTTGGCGGCGGTCAGCCAGCCGTTGCGCTTCCAGGAGGCGATCCACTTGGTGACCGCGTTCATCGCGTACTGACTGTCCATCCGCACCTCGATCGGCACCGCCGGGTCCGTGGACTCCAACAGCTCGGCCAGCGCGGTCAGTTCGGCCACGTTGTTCGTCGAGTGGCCCAGCGGCCCGGCCTCCCAGCGCTGCGGGCGGCCCTCGGCGTCGGCGACGACCCAGGCCCAGGCCGCGGGCCCGGGGTTCTTCTTGGCCGCTCCGTCACAGGCGGCGATGATCACGTCAGACATCCTCCGATGATTTCATCCGCCGTCCGGGGCCGGGACGGCGGACACCCCCTTGGCGCGCGCGCCGCTCAGGACGGCTGACTCTCCCGGCGGCGACCGCCGTGCTGGGCCAGCGCCCGCAGCTCCAGGTAGGCCCGCTGGATGAAGCCGCCGGACAGGGTCGGGCTCGTGTTCGCCAGCGCGGCGAACGCGACCCGCGTCCGGGGACTGAAGCCGGCGAAGCAGGTGAAGCCCCGGGTGCCCCCGGAGTGGTGGTAGAGGTCGTGGCCGGGGCGGGGCCTGATGTTCCAGACCAGCGCGATCCGGGTGCCGGTGACCGGCAGCGCGATGCGGGGCACGGTGACATCGCGGAGCGCGGTCCGCAGCGTGCTGGGAACGTCCGGCGCCACCGCGCCGGGGTCGCAGAGGCCGTCGAGAACCGTCAGCAGGTCCCGGGCGCTGGTCCGCCCGCCCCGGCGCCCGTCAGGGTGGCCATGTGCCAGCTGGGGCGCGCGCGGCCGTGCCAGTAACCGGTGGCCTGGGGCTGGTCGGCGGCGCAGCTGGTGCGGGTGAGGCCGAGCGGGTCGAGTACGCGCTCGGCGACCAGCGGGGCGAAGGCGCCGCCGGGGCCGTGGGCGGCCCGCACCAGCAGCTCACCGAGGAGGCCGACGCCGTAGTTCGAGTAGTGCACGCGCATGCCGGGGGCGGCCCGCGGTCGCGTACGGGCGAGGGCGTCGAGCAGCGCGTCGGGGGAGAAGCCCGCGTACGGGTTGCTGAACCAGGTGGGCGCGCTGCTGCGCACGCCCGGGGGCAGCCGGGGCAGGCCCGACGTGTGGGTGGCGAGGTGGAGGAGGGTGATGGGCGAGCCCCGCAGCTGCGGGAGCGCGGTGCGGGGCAGGAAACGGCTGAGGGGATCGGTGTACGCGACCTCGCCGCGCGCGACCATCTCGGCCAGGAGGAGACCGGTGAACGTCTTGGTGAGCGACCCGATCTCGAAGCGGGTGTCGGCGTCGGCGGGTGTGCCGCCGACGAGCGCGGTCTCGCCGGTGGCGAGGGTGGCGCGCTCGGAGCCGCACCGGACGGCGAGCGCGACGGTACTGGCACCGGGTGCGGCACCGCGCAGGGCACCGAGCAGGTCGCCGGCCCAGGCCGGGCTGTCCGGAGGCGCACGAATTCCTCGTGGCGCCCCTCGTGCCGAAGAGCGCGGAGCCTCACCGCGCGCCCGCTGCCCCACCCAGCGTGCGGGAGACCGCGAGGGTTCCCGCGACGGCGACCACCACGGAGGTGTGCTGGTGGTCCCGGAACCGCTGCTCGGGATCGGGGTCGACGGGCTCGCCGTCACGCGGCAGGAGACCGTCCGCGTGCTGCACCCGCGCCAGCCGCTCCCAGTCCGCGGGGTCGCAGTACGGCTCCTTGAGACAGCACCCGACGATCATCAGCTCGGCGACCAGGTCCCACTGCTCGATCTCGGCCCAGATGTCGATCCACACGGGCAGCCATGCCGACACGTACGCGGTGAGGTCGTCGGGCAGGCCGGTGGGGTCGGCGGCCCAGTCGGTGAGGTGGAAGACGGTGTGGGTGACGCAGTAGCCGGTCATCCAGTCGATGAGCCAGGGCTCGGGAGTGCCGCCGAGCCAGGTGGCGCGGGTCAGCGTCTCCCAGTCGTAGCCGTGACCTCCCTGGTCGAGGCCCACGACGCGGGCCGCGTTGGCGACGGCGAGCCTGCGGTTCGGCATGAGCTCGACGCCCCGGAACGAACCCAGGGCGCTGGTATGGGCGAGCAGCCGCTCCAGGGGCCCGTGCCGCAAGCCGCAGCGGGCGAACGGCGCGTACGTTTCCAGGGGGTCGGTCGTCAGTGAGTGCCGCAGCAGCCGTTCGTAGAGCATGTCGCCGTCGCCGAGCTGCCGCCAGCAGAAGGTCATCAGCTCCCGGGCCATGCCCAGCGCGGTGCTGCCCGCCGCCGCCTCGCGCAGGACGAGCGAGAGCGAGGGTGGTCTCGCCGAGCGGTTTGTAGACGCTGTCCGGGTCGCCGAGGTCGGCGGTGGTGTCGGGGGGCAGTGCACCGAGTTCGCGGTGTGTGTGGAGCCAGGCCAGAGCCTGGGTGCTCACCTGGTGCGCGGCCTGCGTCACGGACGCCGTCATGGTGTCTCCCACTCGAGAGCGAGCAGCCGCCCGGCGATCGCGACGTCGAGCGCGAGCCGCGGACCGCCGCCGTACAGACGGAGGTGTTCTACGAGGGGCACGGGGTCGAAGGGGACGGGCACACCCTCGGCGCTGAGCAGGGCCAGCCAGCGCGTGATGCGCGCGGCGGTCGGGAAGTCGCGGCGCAGCACGGCCCTTGGCGCCGCGCGCGAGGGCGAGCGGGGCGGCACGGGCGGCGTCCTGGACCGGGCTGTCCAGTCCCGGCAGGGCGAGGGGAGAGAGCTGTCCCATACGGACGGACCAGCGCTGCCAGCCGGTGTCGGCGTCCCGGCGCGCGGGGGGTTGCGGTGCCCGCAGCCTGGCCCGGGTCGGAGAGTGCCGGGGCCCCGGTGGGCCGCGGCGCGAGGACGCCTTCGCTCGGCCCGGGACCGGGGGCGCCCAGCGTGCCGGACGGGTCGGGCGTGCCGGACGCGTCTGGCATGCCGAACGGGTCGACCGGCCCGGCGGTGGCGCCCGCTTCGGTGGCGCCCGCTCCGGTGAAGCGGGCCAGCAGCGTGGCGGTGGCCCAGACGCGCAGGCGATGAGCCAGGGCTCGGCGGCGCCTTCCGGGGGCGGGGGAGGCGTGCTCACCGCGGTCGGGAACACCGCGAAGGACTGCGCGACCGCCGCCGCGTCCTGCGGCGAGAAGACGGCTTCCCCCAGCAGGCAGGGGGCGAAGAGGTCGGCGCGACGACGCGGATCGCGGCGAGGGCCGCCTTGGGGTCGTCGGCGGCTTCGACGTGCTCGGCGGCCATGGCCTGCCCTCGATGCCATGGAGGGCATCGAGGGCACGGAGAGCCAGGTCGGCCGCTGACGCAGCGTAAGCGGTATGCGACTGATCGGGACTCACTTGTTCTTCGGCTCCTTCGGCTCCTTCGGCGAAAGGAGGACCAGCAGGAGGAGTACGCCCGCGGCCTGCGGGCTGTACACCGGCGCGTCGCTCAGGTCGGCCTCTGGCTCCACCATGGTCGTGCCAAGTGCCGTGGCATCCGTCGGAGTGACGAGAATTCCTGTCTGCTGAGCAAGCATTGTGCCTCCTCGATAGAGTAAGACTTCGTCACTATGTCCAGTGACGCCCACCCTCGGACTAGTTTAGGGCAATTCCCCAGTATTGTCTGTTTAGTTCGAAACGTACATGGCGCGGTGACGGTACGCATACGGATGGTCAGCCCTTGCCCGGCACGTGCATTGCGCCCGCTTCTCGGGTCGGGAGGATGTGCGCGTATGCGTTCTTCGCGGAGTGGGGGAGTGGTCCAGGTGTTGCCCAAGTGGGCCTTGGTAATCGGCGGTTGACGACTCGTACGCGATGACCAAGCACCTGGTTGGGTGTGGTGGGCAGCAACGGCAAGCGACAGGGCACCAGTTGAGCGCAGCAGAGCCCAACTGCGCACGCCGCACAGCTCGTAGCGTGCTGCGGCACGGCACTGGCATCGAGACGGCCGACCGTCGCTCGGCGCCGCGGCACCTTGGCCGCAGTGACACCGTGCCGCGCTCCGACCACTCACCGCCGAACGGCGTACCGGCGAAAATTCCCTGCCGTGACAGCCGGCAAGGGCGCAGACTCGCCGTCATGACCGACATGGGGGCGTTCCGTGAGGAGATCACCGCGTGGGCGGCCGGGGACCCCGGCGCCCCCGCGCGTCAGTTTGCCGACCGGGCGCGTCAGCTCGCCGCGCGCTGCCCGTCCGGGCAGTGGTTCTGCTCGAAGGCCCGAGCGATGCCGCGGCGGTCGACGCGCTGGCCGTGAGCCGCGGCCGGGACCTGGCCGCCGAAGGAGTCTGCGTCCTGCCGATGGGCGGCGCGATGAGCGTCCGGCCGCTCGCCGCGCTCCTCGGCCGACCGGCCTTGGCCTGCGCCTCACGGGCCTGTGCGACGAGGCGGAGCGTCCCTTCTATGTCCGCGGCTTGGAGCGGGCCGGCGCGGCCCAGGCGGAGTTCTTCGTGTGCGCGGCGGACCTGGAGGACGAGCTGATCCGCGCGCTGGGCGTGACCCGGGTGGAGGGGCTCGTCGAGGCGGAGGGCGACCTGCGTGCCCTGCGAACCTTCCTGCGCCAGCCCGCGCAGCGGAACCGTACGCCCCAGCAGCAACTGCGGCGCTTCCTCGGCACGAAAAAGGGGCGCAAGATCCGCTACGGCCGGGTCCTCGTCGAAGCCCTCCCGCCCGACGGCGTGCCCGCTCCGCTCGACGACCTCCTGACCAGCCTCTGACCGCCTCCGCCGACGCCGCGAGGATCTTGCTCCGGCCGGGGGCGCGTCAGCCGCCGGTCAGGTGTCCGTCAGGGGCTGCACGCACACTCGGGGGGCCACGTCTGACCGGTGTCACATCTGACCGGGGCCCCATCTGACCTGACCGCCCCGGGGAAGGCCACACCGCCGGCCTTCCCGCTTCCTGGAGGAGACCGCGTATGCCCTCTGCGTCAGCTCAATACGAAGCGCGTGCCGAGGCGGGGAGGAAAGCGTTCGCCGACCACCCGGCCGTCCTGGAGCTGAGTTCACCGCACATCGACGCCGCGCTGTTCCTCCAGTGGCACTACCGCTACTGCCTGCACGGTGTCCACGTGACGCGTGACATGCAGCGCGTCATCGAGACCGCGGGCAACCGCTCCCAGGCCGCGGGCCACGACTCCGTCGGCGAAGGGCTCGTCAAGCACGCGCGGGGCGAGACGGGCCACGACCTGCTGATGGTCGACGACGCCCGCTCCACCGCCTCGTTCCTGGGCGCCGCGGGCGGCGTCGTCCTGGACACCGAGGACATTCTGAAGAACACGCCCGCGCTCGCCTCGGCCGCACGCTACAACGCGCTGTTCGAGCGTCTCAGCGGGGGCGACGAGCCGGTGTGCACCGTCGCCGCGCTCTACGAGATGGAGCAGCTCTCGGCGGGCTTCGCCGTCGACCTGGTCGTCAATTGCAGGCGCACCATGGACGACGACCCGGCGCGGTTCACCTTCCTCGACGAGCACGTCGTCGTGGACGTCGGCCACATCGCGCTGGACCGCCGCATGCTGGAGACGGCCCTCACCGACCGGCCCCAGTTGCTCGACGCAATGGTGGAGGCGGGCACCGAAGTGCTCGCCTCCTACGCGGAATTCGTGGGCGAGTGCCTCGAACTGGCCCGCGCTGATCTTGCCGCGGACGGCTTCGCTCGGCTCACTGAGTAAGCCGCGGTCCGCGGTACGCCGTCGGCTGCCGACATCCGCTGCCGGCGCCGACGGCCGACCCGTTTCGGCGTTGCTACCAGTAGTGCCGTCGGCCACCCACGGCGTGGCGACCGAGCCGAGAACCCAGAGGGCCGCACCGATGATGACCAGAATGAGACCGATGGTCCACAGGATGGAGATACCGGCTACGAGGCCGATGACGAGCAGGATGATTCCGAGTGCGATCATTGGATTCCTCCGACCCTTGAATGAATTCAAGTATGCGCCTAATGGCCGCTCGGCGACAGCGGTGCGGCAGGGCCCGTGAACAGGGTTGATGCCGACGCGGTCCTTGCGTGCGCCGATAAGATCTTTGCCTTCGGGATCTTCGGCCTTTTCGAGGTCTTCAGGATCTTCGGGCCCGGGGCCCGCCTACGGGCACGGGGGCCGGATTCTGTCGGAGATGCGTCCCGCGGGATAAGCGCCGCGAGGCGGTCAGTGGTGACCGTGGGCCGTGTCGGAAGCCCCGCCGAAGAGCCGCGCGACGGCGCGGAACGGCAGCGTCACAACGGTGGCGATGGCGCCACCGATGGAGCGAAGAACGTCTGCAATGGCCTTCAGCATGTCTGACCTCCATGACATCGCATCCCGGCTCGCAATTGATGAATTGCTCCGCGGTGCTTAGTGGGCTCTTGCCTACCGGCTGCCCGCGACCGTCGACAGAAACGCGACGGTAGTCCTGACTCGACTCGTCGGTGGTCCCGCAGCACCTTGTCGGCGCTCCCCGTCCCGGTCTCCGGCGCGGCCCTCCAAAATTATGTGATTACCCTCCGTCCGAAGGGGCACAAGGGGACAGCCAAACGGCGATTTCCCCCATCAGAAACAGCGATTCTTCGCACCGGACGGAAGGACCCCGACGTGCTCAGGCCTCACCCCTCCTTCGTGCACGATCTGCTCGAGACCCACGCGACGCTGCGGGCCCGGCTGTCCCAGGAAGACTCCACCGAGATCCGCCGCCGGCTGGACGACGTCACGTACACGCTCTGCGTGTCCACCGGTACGCGGACTCTCGACGCGGCCCTCGCCTCGGCCCGGGCCCAGCTCGCCGGGGTGGCCTCCCAGGCGGACTCCGGCCTGGCCGCCTGATCGGTACCGATCGGCTCTGAACGGCTCTGAACGGCTCTTAACGACGCTCATCGGCACTCACCGGCAGCGGACTCTTCCGCATCGGCGAAGAGTTCTTCCGTTTCGCTCCGTGGGCTGAGGGCACACGGGGCGGCAGACGCAGGCGGCGGCCCCTCGCGGGGTGGGCCACCGAGCAACCGAGTACGGGTGAGTACGAGAGGAGCCTTCGCGGATGCGCTGTCTCTCCCGAAGACCGTAGGGGCGGCC
>RBWT01000212.1 GCA_004010275.1 Streptomyces huasconensis | reverse complement strand
GGAGATCAACCCGGCGCGCTCCCTCGCCCGGCACCCCCTCTTCCAGGTCATGCTGATCCTTCACAACACCGCGGAGCCGGACGTCGACCTGCCGGGGCTGGCGGCACACGTCGAAGGGGCCCAGGCCCCGGTGGCCAGGTTCGACATGTCGTTCAGTCTGCGGGAGCGATACGGGGACGACGGCGACGCGCAGGGCATCCAGGGCCAGATACGGTACGCCGTCGACCTGTTCGACCGGACCACGACCGCCACTCTCGCGGCCCGCTTCCAACGGCTGCTCACCGCCGCCGCCCACGACCCCGACCTCACCGTCGACGCGCTCCCGGTGCTGGACGAGAAGGAGCGGCACGAACTGCTGGCCGTCCGCAACGACACCGCGCACGCCTGCCCCGACGGCTCCCTGCCCGACCTCTTCCGCGCCCAGGCGGCACGCACCCCGCAGACCGTCGCCTTCGAGGACGGGACGACCACACTCACGTACCGCGAACTGGACGAGCGCTCCGACCGCCTCGCGGCCACGCTCACCTCCCGCGGCGTGGGCCCGGAGGACCGGGTGGCGCTGCTGCTCGGCAGCCGGGCCCGCACGACGTCGCGGTCCTCGCCGTGGCCAAGGCCGGCGGGGTGTACGTCCCGCTGGACCACCGCAGCCCCCAGGCCCGGCTGCGGCACATCCTGGCGGCGGCCCGGGCGTGGCCGTCGTCGCCGACCGCACGACCCTCGCGGACGTCCCGGACAGTGAGGCCACGCTCGTCCGGGCGACGAACCGGATGTGCCCACCGCCCAGAGCCCCGGACCACGTGTGCCCGTCCACCCCGACCAGCTCGCATACGTCATCCACACCTCGGGCTCCACCGGTGTGCCGAAGGGGGTCGCCGTCTCCCACCGCAGCGTCGTCGACATGGTGCACTACCGCTGGTGGGGGTCGCCGCCGACGACGCGTACTGATGCATCTGCCGGTCTCCTTCGACGCCTCGACGTACGAGCTGTGGGGGCCGCTGCTGCGCGGCGCGCGGATCATCGCCTTCGACGGCGAGGCCGGCGACATCGACGCCCTGGCCCGCACCATGACCGCCCACCGCGTGACGGCGGGCCTCTTCGGCGAGGGGCTGTTCCGGCTCCTCGCCGAGAACCACCCGGAGTGCTTCGCGGGCCTGCGCGACATCTACGTGGGCGGTGACGCCGTATCGGCCACCGCCGTGCGCAAGGTCCTCGCACACGCAGGGACGGCGCGGCTGACCAACACGTACGGACCCACCGAGTGCACCCAGTGCGCGGTCCACCACGCCCTGACGGCAGAAGACGTGGCGCGTGGCTCCATGCCCATCGGGCGGCCGCTCGACAACACACGTGTCTACGTCCTCGACGACCGGCTGCGCCCGGTGCCGCCAGGTGTCACCGGCGAACTCCACATCGCCGGCACCGGCCTGGCCCGCGGCTATGCCGAGCAACCGGGGCTCACCGCCGAGCGCTTCGTCGCCGACCCGTTCGGACCCGCCGGAAGCCGCATGTACCGTACCGGCGACCGCGTCTGGTGGCGCCACGACGGCGTCCTGGAGTTCGCCGGGCGCACCGACACCCAGGTCAAGATCCGCGGGTTCCGCATCGAACCCGGCGAGGTCGAGTCCGCCGTCGCCGCCTGCCCCGGGGTGGCCCAGGCCGTGGTGGTCGCCCACGAGGCACGGCCGGGGGACCGGCGGCTGGTCGCGTACGTGGTGGCCGAACCGGCCGCGTTCGACGAGGCCGCGCTCGCCCGCCGGGTCGCGGCGGAGCTGCCCGACTACATGGTCCCCGCCGCCTTCGTCCGCCTGGACGCCCTGCCGCTCAGCCGCAACGGCAAACTCGACAAGACCGCGCTGCCCGCACCGGAGTTCACGGCAGGGGCGGGGCGGGCCCCCGGCGACGCCCGTGAGCGCGTGCTGTGCGCACTCGTCGCGGAACTGCTCGGCCTCCCCGAAGTCGGCGCCGACGACAACTTCTTCGCCGTCGGCGGCGACAGCATCGTCTCCATCCAACTGGTGGCGCGGGCCCGGCAGGCCGGCCTGCTCATCACGCCGCGCGACGTCTTCCAGCACCAGAGCGTGGCCGCCCTGGCGCGGGCGGCCAGGGACGTCGGCACCGCCCGGACACCGGCCGACGACGGCGTCGGCACCGTCCCCGTCACCCCGATCATGGCGTGGCTGCGCGAACGCGGCGGCCCCTACGCCGGTTTCAACCAGTCCCTGCTGCTGCGCGTACCGCCCGCCCCGGACCGTGCCGGGCTGGTCCGCGCCGTCCAGGCGGTCCTCGACCGGCACGACATGCTGCGCGCCGTCCTGTCCCGCTCGCAGGACGGGCGGTGGGCGCTGGAGACCCGGCCCGTCGGCGCGGTGCGTCGCCGAGGAGTGCGTACGCCGGGTCGCGCTGCCGCCCGCCGGCGAGGAGGCCGATCGGGCCCGGATCATCGCCGACCACGGCGAGGCCGCGCGGCGCGAACTCGACCCCGACGCCGGTGTCATGACGCGCGTCGTCTGGTTCGACGCGGGCCCGGACCACGAGGGCCGGCTGCTGATCATCGCCCACCACCTGGTCGTCGACGGCGTGTCCTGGCGGGTCCTCGCCCCGGACCTGATGTCGGTCTGGCACGACCGCACGGCGGACGCGGCCGCCGCACTCGCCCCCGTCGGCACCTCGTTCCGCGGCTGGTCCCACCGCCTCGCCGAGCAGGCGCCCACTCCCCAGGTGCTCGACGAGCTGCCCTTCTGGCAGGCGGTGGCCGCCACCCCCGACCCGCTGCTCGGCCACCGGCCGCTGGACCCCGCGCGGGACACCGTCGGAACCACCCGCCGGGTCACCGCCGTCCTGTCCGCCGAGGACACGGCGCCGCTGATGACGACAGTGCCCACCGTGCTCCGCGCCACCGTGGACGAGGTCCTGCTGAGCGGCTTCGCGCTGGCCCTGGGACGCTGGCGGGCCGACGACAACTCCACCCGCACGCGCGGCCCGGCCCGGCACACCGCCGCCCTCCTCGACCTGGAGGGCCACGGCGGACGTGACGGACGACGAGGCGGACCTGAGCCGCACCGTCGGCTGGTTCACCACCCAGTACCCGGTCGCGGTCGACCCCGGCGTCCTGTGGCGCGCAGGCGACGCCGCGGCCGCGGGGGAGGGGCTGCGCGCGTCAAGGAGCAGCTGCGCGCGGTGCCGCGCAAGGGCCTCGGCCACGGCCAGCTGCGCCATCTCGACCCGGAGGTCGGCCGACCGGCTCGCCGGGGCGGCCACACCGCAGATCGGGTTCAACTACCTGGGGCGGGTGCGGGTGGACGCCGGTGCCGAGCGCTGGGGAGGCGCGCCCGAGGACGTCCGTATCGCCTCCGCCGACCCGGAGATGCCGTGCGCCCACGTGCTGGAGATCAGCGCGATCACCCATGACACCCCGTCAGGACCGCGGCTGCGGGCGACGCTCACCTGGCCCGCGGGTCTCCTCGACGAGCCGCGCGTCCAGGCCCTGGCCGACCTCTGGTTCGCCGCACTCGCCGCGCTGGGCCGGCACGCGGCGGACCCGGCCGCGGGCGGACACACCCCCTCCGACCTGTCCCTGGTCGACCTCACCCAGGACGAGATCGACGCACTGGAGGCGGAGCTGTGAGCGGCGACCTGCTGACCCGCCTTCTGGTGTGCGCCACCGTGATGATGGTGCTCTGCCGGGTCCTCGCGGCGCTCGCCGCCCGCGTGGGCCAGCCCCCCGTCGTCGCCGAGATGGTGGCGGGCATCGCCCTGGGGCCCTCACTCTTCGGGCTGGTGCTGCCGGACGCCCAGGCGTGGGTCTTCCCGGCCGCCAACACACCGGTGCTGTACGCGCTCGGCCAGCTGGGCATCGCCTTCTACATGTTCCTGGTCGGGCTGGAGTTCAGCGGCTCCCTCGTCCGGGGCTCGGGCCTGGCCCGGCGCTTCGTGTCGGTGTCGTTCGCGGGCATGGCCGCCCCGTTCGTGCTCGGGATCGCCGCCACCTACGCGGTCTTCAGGGCCCAGCCCGCCGCCGTACCGGAGAAGGGCCTCATCGAAGGCACCCTGTACGCCGGGGTCGTCGCCTCCGTCACCGCCCTGCCGATGCTCGCGCGCATCATCGAGGAGGAGGGGCTGCTCGGCTCCCGCGCCGGGACGGTCGCCCTCGGCGCGGCCGCCGTGGACGACGTCGTCGCCTGGGTGGGGATCGGGCTGATGCTCGCCCTCACCGGGGCGGGCCACACCGACCCGCTGCTCACCGTGGCAGGCTTCGCCGTGTTCGTCGCCCTCCTGTTCACCGTGGTGCGCCGCGGGCTCCGCAGCTTCCTCGCGACCTCCCTGGGCCGGGGCGGACAGGGCTTCCTCCCGCTGGTGTGCGCCCTGCTCTTCGCGGCCTGCGCCGCCACCGAGTTCCTCGGCCTGCACGTGGTGATCGGCGCGTTCGTACTGGGCCTCGCCTTCCCCAAGAGCGAGGCGCTGTCCCGCTGGGAGGCGTCCGTCCGGCCGTTCGCGGTCGGCGTGCTGCTGCCCTTCTACTTCGTCTACACCGGGCTGCGCACCCAGATCCAGGCCCTCGACGCGGGCCCGCTGCTCCTGGGCGTGGGCGTGCTCCTCGCCGCGTCGGTGGTCGGAAAGCTGGGCGCCTGCACGGTGGCGGCCCGGCTCCAGGACCCCGGCTGGCTGCCGGCGCTGCGGGTCGGCGTCCTCATGAACACCCGCGGCCTCGTCCAGCTCATCGCGCTCAACATCGGCCTGGAGGCCGGGCTGCTCACGCAGGCGCTGTTCACCCAGCTCGTGATCGTGGCCGTCCTGTCCACGTCCTGACCGCGCCCGGACTCGCCCTGACGGCCCGGCTCGAACACCGTCGCGGCCCGGCGGACGCGCCACCCGCCGGGGAGCGGGCGGCCCCGATCGCCGCTCCCCCCGAAGACCGCACCGGTCGACCCGCTCGACCATGAAGAAGGGACCGCACGTGTCAGCACCGACCTCGCCCGCCCCGACGCCCCGTGAGGCGCTCGCCCGTGACGGCTTCGTGGGCCCGTTCCCGCGCTTCGCCGACGAGGACACGATCGCCGAGATCGCCGCGTTCTACCAGGACATGCTCGACAACCCGCCCGTGCAGCCCCTCTACAACAGGTACTCCGTACGCGACTGGCACCTGGTCAACGACAAGGTGCGCGAACTGCTGACCGCCCCGGAACTCCTCGCCAACCTGCAACGCGCCACCGGCGCCGAGTCGATGATCCTCTGGCGCACCAAGCTCTTCGAGAAGTACCCCGGGGACGGCGCGATCGACTGGCACCAGGAGTACGGCTACTTCGACGGCGAGGAGGTCGGCGGCCACCGCCCGGCCCTCTTCCCCTTCGGCTCGTCCGGCGAGTGGGACTGGACGCTCTGGCTCGCGCTGACCGACGTGTCGGAGGACGACGGCGTGATGGAGTACGTCAAGGGCTCCCAGCGCAGCGCCTACCCCAAGCGCATGGTCAAGCTCACCGACTCCGGCGCCTTCGTCGACCCGCGCAACCGGATCAGGACCAAGGAGGAGCTGCTGGCCCGCGCCGCCGACAACAGCCTCGTCCTCGACATCGACACCCGCCGCGTGTACGAGGGCGTCGATCCGCGCCGGCACTCGCTCGACGAACTGTTCGACATCCTGACCGCCCACGTCGACCAGCTGCGGGCCGTCGTCACCGAGCCCTTCGAACTGAAGCCCGGCGACACCCAGACCATGCCGATGAAGGCGGGGGAGTACGTCATCTTCAGCGAGCGCTGCATGCACCGCTCCCGCGCCTCGCTGCCGAACGCCAAGATGCGCCTGGCCGTCAACGCCCGCTACACCCTCGGCGACACCTGGGTGTACCCGCAGCGCGTCACGGGCGACACCTTCGACGGCTCGAACCTCGACATCAGCGGCCACCGTTGCGTCCGCCTGTTCGGCGACCGGTTCAACCCCGCCAACGCCTACCTCTGATCCCGCACCCCCGCCGGGCCACGGCCCCTGGCCCGCCCACCGCGGGCGGCGGGGGCCGGACCCGCGCCCGTGCGCCCGACCACGACGTACCGCCGAGTGTGACGCTGCCTGGAGGACGACAAGTGACCCGCGAGACACGTTCCGGCGATGCCCGGCCCGCACTCGACGACGTACTGCCGCTGACCGCCCTCCAGGAAGGTCTGCTCTTCCACGCCCTGTACGACGACCGGCGGCCGGACGTGTACACCGTCCAGCTCGCCGTGGGCCTCGCCGGACCCCTGGACGCCGAACGGCTGCACGACGCGGCCCGCGCGCTGCTGCGCCGCCACCCCAACCTCGGGGCCGGGTTCCGGGTGACCGGCTCGGGCAAGGCGGTCCAGTACCTCCGCAGGGGCACCGAACCCCACTGGCGCCGCACCGACCTCACCGGCCTCGCCCCCGGCCGGCGCGCCGGCGCACTCGACGCCCTGCGCGAGGAAGAGCGCACGACCCGCTTCGACCTCGACCGGCCGCCGCTCATCCGCTTCCTGCTGGTCCAGGAGGAACCGGAGCTGCACCGCCTGATCGTCACCAACCACCACATCCTCATGGACGGCTGGTCGGGCCCACTGCTGCTGCGCGATCTGATGGCGCTGTACGAACACCGGGGCGACACCGCGCGGCTGCCCGCCGTCACCCCCTACCGCACCTTCCTCGGCTGGCTGGCAGGGCAGGACACCGAAAGGGGGCTGCGCGTCTGGAGCGAGGCCCTGGACGGGCTCCAGGCGCCGACGCTGCTGGCCCCCCGGTGCGAGGCGGCGCCCCCGGTCCCGCCCGAGCAGCTCACCGCGGAGCTGCCGGACCGGCTCGGTGCGGCCCTCCAGCGCCGGGCGGCCGAGCACGGGGTGACCCTCAACACCGTGGTCCAGGCCGCCTGGGCACTGCTCCTCGGCCGCCTGACCGGACGGGACGACGTGGTGTTCGGCGCCACGGTCTCCATCCGGCCCCCGGAGATCGACGGCGTACAGAGCATGGTGGGCCTGTTCATCAACACCGTGCCCGTCCGGATACGGCTGCGGTCCGCCGAGACCTTCGCCGGCCTCCTCACCCGCGTACAGCGCGAACAAGCGCTGCTCATGGACCATCAGCACATCGGCCTCGGCGACATCCAGCGGACGGCGGGCCACGGCGACCTCTTCGACACCACCGTGGTGACCGAGAACTTCCTGGTTGAACGGGAGTCGCTGGAGCGCTCCGTCGCCGGCGTGCGGCTGACCTCAGCCGACGGGCACGACGCCACCCACTACACCCTCGGCCTGATCGCCGCGCTCTCCGGCGAACGCCTGGAACTGCGCCTGGAGCACCGCCCCGACGCCTGCCCGCGCGCCGCCGCCGAGGCCCTCATGGAGCGCCTGCGGCTGCTGCTCGAAGCCCTCGCGTACACCCCCGACCTGCCCACCGGCCGGGTCGCGAGCTCTGCGCCGACGACACCGGGTCCTGGTGGACGACTTCAACGACACCGCGTGCCCCCTGCCCGACGACGGGCTCGTGGAACTCTTCCAGCGGCAGGCCGCGCGGACCCCCACGGCCCCGGCCGTCGTGCACGACGGCGAGAGCACCGACTACGCCCTGAACGCCCGGGCCAACCGGCTCGCCCGGCACCTGACGGGCCTCGGCATCGGCGCCGAGGACATCGTGGCCCTGGCCCTGCCCCGCTCCAGCGCGCCGCCGTCCGCGCCCTGCTCGCCGTGCTCAAGACCGGTGCCGCGTACCTGCCGCTGGACCTCGACGACCCGGCGGACCGTGTCGCCGCACTCCTCGCCGACGCCCGCCCCGCCCTGCTCCTCACCGAGTCCGGGCCGCTGCGCCACCTGCCCGCCACCGCCATCCCCGTCACCCTTCTCGACGACCCGGACACCGCCGCCGCCCTCGGCCGGTGCGCCGCCACGGACCCCGGACCCGCCCACCTCGTCCGCCCCGTGCACCCCGGCCACGCCGCCTACGTGCACTACACCTCGGGCTCGACCGGCACCCCCAAGGGCGTCGTCGTGCCCCGCGCCGCCCTCACCAACCTCTTCCTCAGCCACCAGCGGCACGTCTTCGCGCCCACCGCGGCCGGCGCCGGACGGGAACGGCTGCGGGTCGCCCACACCGCCGGCCTCTCCTCCGACGCGCTCTGGCCACCCCTGCTGTGGATGATCGCCGGACACGAACTGCACCTGGTCCCCGAGGACGTACGGCGCGACGCCCAGGCGCTCTGCCGGTACGTCGCCGACCACCGGGCCGACATCGTCGACGTCACCCCCACCTACGCCCAACTCCTGCTCTCCCAGGGGCTCCTGAAATCCGGCCTGCGAGGCGTCATGGTCGGCGGCGAGCAGGTCGGCGAGACACTCTGGCACGACCTGCGGGCCGCGGGCGTCCTGGGCGGGAACTTCTACGGGCCCACCGAGACGACCGTCGACTCCCTCGTCGCCTCCCTCCAGGACGACGACCGGCCCGTCATCGGACGCCCCATCGACAACACCCGGGTGTACGTCCTCGACGGCGGGCTCCAGCCGGTGCCGCCCGGCACCCGGGGCGAGCTGTACATCGCCGGCACCGGACTGGCCCGCGGCTACCTCGGCCGCGCGGCACAGACCGCGGGACGGTTCGTCGCGAACCCCTTCACCGGCCCCGACGGCCCGGGCGAGCGCATGTACCGCACCGGGGACCTGGTGCGCCAGCGGGCCGACCTCGTCGGGGAGTACCTCGGCCGCACCGACGACCAGGTCAAGATCCGCGGCTTCCGCATCGAACTCGGCGAGGTCGAGGAGACCCTGCGCGGCCTCGGCGATCTCGCCCAGGTTGCGGTCGTCGCCCACGAGGTCGCCCCCGGCGACGGCGGCTGGTCGCCTACGCCGTACCGCGCCCCGGAGCCGTGCTCGACCCCGGACGCGCTGCGCCGGGCCGCCGCCGCGGCGCTGCCCGCCCCCATGGTCCCGGCCGCCGTCATGCCCCTGGACGCCCTGCCGCAGCTCGCCACGGGCAAGGTCGACCGCACGGCCCTGCCGGCGCCGGAGCTGACCGGCAGCCGCGACGCCCGCGCCCCGCGCGACCCGCGGGAGGAGGTGCTGTGCGGCCTGTTCGCCGAGGTCCTCGGCATCGCCCGGGTCGGCGTCGACGAGGGCTTCTTCGACCTGGGCGGGCACTCGCTGTCCGCGACCCGTCTGGTGAGCCGGGTCCGGGCCACGCTCGGCGCCGAACTGCCGGTCCGCGCGCTCTTCGAGGCGCCCACGGTGGCCGCGCTCGCGCAGCGGCTCGCGGACGCCGACGAACGAACGGCCGACCCCGTGGTGCCGGTGGCCCGGCCCGAGGTGGTGCCGCTGTCGTCCGCGCAGCGCCGCATGTGGTTCCTCGACCGGCTCGGCGGCCAGGCCTCCGCGTACAACATCCCCGTGGCCGTCCGCCTGCGCGGGACGCTGGACCCGGACGCGCTGCGCACCGCGCTCACCGACGTCGTGGCCCGGCACGAGACGCTGCGGACCCTCTTCCAGGAGACCGGCGGCGAACCGCACCAGGTGATCCTCGACCCCGCGGACGCCGTCCCCGCCCTCGACGTGGTCGAGACGGACGAGGCCGGGCTCTCCCGGGAGATGGCCGAGTGCGTCGGCCGCGGCTTCGACCTGGCCGCCGAACTCCCACTGCGTGCCCGGCTCCTCGCCCTCGCGCCGCACGAGCACGTCCTGGTCCTCGTCACCCACCACATCGTCAGCGACGGCTGGTCGGCGGCGCCGCTCGCCAGGGACCTCGGGACGGCCTACACCGCGCGCTGCCAGGGGCGTGCCCCCGCATGGCGCCGCTGCCGGTCCAGTACGCCGACTACACGCTCTGGCAACACCGCCACCTGGGCACGGAGGACGACCGGGACAGCCGCGTCAGCCGCCAGCTCGCCCACTGGACCGAGGCCCTGCGGGACCTCCCGGACAGCCTGGACCTGCCCTTCGACCGGCCCCGGCGCGCGGCCGAGGGCACCCCGGGCCGCACCGTGCGCCGCACGCTCGACGCGGAGCGGCACGGCCGCCTGGCCGCGCTCGCCCGCGCCCGCGGCGCGACCGTCTTCATGACGCTCCAGGCCGGTCTGGCCGCACTCCTGTCCCGCCTGGGCGCGGGGGACGACATCCCGATCGGCACCCCCATCGCCGGACGCACGGACGAGGCGACCGAGGACCTCATCGGGCTCTTCCTCAACACCCTCGTCCTGCGCACCGACACCAGCGGCGACCCCAGCTTCCGGGAGCTGATGGACCGGGTGCGCGCCGTCGACCTGGCGGCCTACGCGCACCAGGACCTGCCCTTCGAGCGGCTCGTGGAGGTGCTCAACCCCGACCGTGTGCCCGGCCGCAACCCGCTCTTCCAGGTGTCGCTCACCCTCGACAACGCCCCCGACGCGCACCTGGCCCTGCCCGGCCTGGAGGTGGCCGCCGAGCCGCTGCCGGGCGCCGCGGTCAAGCTCGACCTCCTGTTCAACCTGCGGGAACGGCGCGGCGCCGACGGCAGCCCCGAAGGCATCGAGGGCATCGCGCAGTACAACGCGGACCTGTTCGACCACACCACGGTGGAAGCCCTCATGGAACGCCTGCGGCGGCTGCTGCGCGCCGCCGTGGCCCGGCCCGGCCGCCCCCTCAGCGGCCTCGACCTGCTCAACCCGGACGAGCGCACCCGGCTCCTCACCGAATGGGGCACCGGGGACGGCGGCCCGCAGGACGCGGACCCGGCCGCCCTGCTCCCCGCCCGCTTCGAGCGGCAGGTGCGCCGGACACCGGACGCGCCCGCGCTCACGGACGGCGACACCACACTCTCGTACGCCGAACTGAACGCCCGCGCCAACCGGCTCGCCCGACTGCTCATCGACCGGGGCGCGGGCCCCGAACGGCTGGTGGCCGTCGCGCTGCCCCGCAGCGCCGACCTGGTCGTCACCCTGCTCGCGGTCCTGAAGTCCGGCGCCGGGTACCTCCCCGTGGAACCGGACCTGCCCGCCGAACGCGTCGCCGCCATGCTGGGCGACGCCACGCCCGTCCAGGTGGTCACCGCCGACGGCGTCACCGTGCCGCTGCCGGACACCGCGATCCGGCTGGACGCGCCCGCGACCCGCGCCGCGCTCGCCACCCGCCCGGCGGACGACCCGGACGACGCCGACCGGACGGCGCCGCTCACCGAGCTCCACCCGGCCTACGTCATCTACACCTCCGGGTCCACCGGCCGCCCCAAAGGCGTGGTGATCGAACACCGCTCGCTGCGCGAGTACGTCGACTGGGCCGCCGCCCGGCACCCCGGCACAGGCGGGGTGGCGGCGGTGCACTCACCCGTCTCCTTCGACCTCACGGTCACGGCGCTGTACACGCCCCTGGTCCGCGGCGGCCGCGTACGCGTCGTCGATCTCTTCGGCGCCTCGGGCCCCGGACCCGAGGTGACACCCGAGCCGGGCTTCGCCTCCTTCATGAAGGTCACACCGAGCCATCTTCCGCTGCTGACCGCCCTCCACGACGGCTTCTCCCCCTCCGCGGAACTGGTCGTCGGAGGCGAGGCATTGACCGGCCGTGACCTCGCGGAGTGGCGCCGCCGCCACCCGCGGGCCACCGTCGTCAACGCCTACGGCCCCACCGAGGCCACCGTCAACTGCACCGAGTTCCGGGTGGCGCCCGGCGACGCCCTGCCGGACGGGAACGTCCCCATCGGCAGGCCGCAGGGCACCTGCCGGGTCCTGGTCCTCGACGACGCGCTCCAACCCGCGCCCGTGGGCACCGTGGGACAGCTGTACCTCGCCGGACCGCAGCTCGCGCGCGGCTATCTGGGCCGGCCGGCGCTGACCGCCGAGCGGTTCGTCGCCAACCCCTTCACCGGCCCCGACGGCCCGGGCGAGCGCATGTACCGACCGGGGACCTGGCGCGCTGGCGCGCCGACGGCAACCTGGAGTTCGTCGGGCGGGCCGACGGCCAGGTCAAGATCCGCGGGTTCCGCGTCGAACTCGGCGAGATCGAGGCCGTGCTCGCCGCGCACCCCCACGGTCGCCGGGCCGTGGCGACGGTGCGCGAGGACCGCCCCGGGGACAAGCGCCTGGTGGCGTACTGCGTCCCCGCCGACGCCACCGGGACGGGACGGCACGAGGCGCCGGACCCGGCCGTCCTGCGCCGCTTCGCCGCCGCGCAGCTGCCGGAGTACATGGTCCCCGCCGCGGTCATGGTCCTCGCCGAGCTGCCGCTCACCGCCCACCGCAAGCTGGACCGCGCCGCCCTGCCCGCGCCGCGCCACGGCACGGGGGAGCGGACGCCGGGGCAGCGCACCCCGCACGAGGACCTCCTCCGCGGCCTCTTCGCCGACGTCCTCGGCACCGACGACGTCGGCCCGGACGACGGTTTCTTCTCGCTCGGCGCCAACTCGCTCCTCGCGATCCGGCTCCTGAGCCAGATCCGCCGGGTCTTCTCCGTCCAGCTGACCATCCGCACCCTCTTCGAGACGCCCACCCCGGCGGGCCTCGCCGAGGTGGTCCGCGGCTCCGGCCCGGGCCCGCGCCCGGCGCTCGCCCCGCCGCACCGCCCCGCACCCCGCCTCCC
>RBWT01000211.1 GCA_004010275.1 Streptomyces huasconensis | reverse complement strand
GGCCGGTGACGGGCGGGGCGTCCCGCGCCGAGGGTCGTCTCCGGGGCGCCGTTCCGTGATGCCCCGCGCCGCCGTGCCCGAGCGCCGAGCGGCCACGGCGTACCGGGCGGCGCGCCCGCGCAGCGTGCCGCGCGAGGCCTGGCTGGCCCCGGGAACCCCCGAGCCGCCGCCCGCCCGCTACGCCGGCCGGGTCGAGGCGCTCTTCGTCCACCACACCGACTCCCCGAACCGCTACTCCAGCGCCGACGCCGCCGCGCATCTTCCGCTCCCTCCACGCCGGTCAGGCGGCAGCCGGAGGTGGGACGACATCGGCTACAGCTTCCTGGTGGACCGCTGCGGCACGCTGTACGAGGGGCGCGCGGGCGGCGCCGAGCGGCCGGTCGTGGGCGCGCACACGCAAGGGTTCAACCAGGGCTCGGCGGGTGTCGCGGCGATCGGCACGTTCACCGCGGGGACGCCGGTGCCCCGAGCCATGGCCGACGCCATCGCGGCCTTGGCGGCCTGGAAGCTCGGCCTCGCGGGCATCGATCCGCGCGGTTCGTGCCGCTGGTCTCCAGCCACGACATGAGCCGGTTCCCCGCAGGCACCGACGCCCTCCTGCCCACGGTCGCGGGCCACACGGACGGCTACCCCACGCACTGCCCCGGCGCCGCGCTGACCGCCCGCTGCCCGCCATCAGGGAGGCGGCGGCCCGCCTCCAGGGCCGCTAGCCGCGCGCCCCTCCGATGCCCGGGTGCTGCGGGCTCCGGTGTCTGCGCGATGCGGGCCACCGCGAGCGCGGCGGTGCCGGGCGAGGTGCGGCCCGCGCCCGTCGGCGAGAATCACGCACATGGCAGCGCTGAACGAAATCCTCCCCGTGGAAGCCGTCCTCCTCGACGTCCCGGCGGCCGACTGGCGCGAAGCGTGCGGCGCGGCCGGTGACTTGATGGTCGCGACCGGCGCCGCCACGGACACGTACACCGCCGAGATGATCAGGAACGTCGAGGAGAACGGGCCGTACATCGTCATCGCCCCCGGCCTCGCCTTCGCGCACGCCCGGCCCTCGCCGGCGGTCCTCGGCACCGGCATGTCGTGGGTGCGGCTCGCGGAGCCCGTGGAGTTCGGGCACGAGAGCAACGACCCCGTCGAACTGGTCGTCGGCCTCGCCGCGCAGGACGCATCCGCACACACCGCGGCGATGGGTGCGCTCGCCCGGCTGCTCGCGGACCCCGACACCGCGCGCGCCCCTGCGCGAGGCGCCCACGCCACGGGCCGTGCACGCCCTCCTGTCCGGCGAACCCCAGGACGCACGCCCGCGGCGGACGGCGGTACGCGAAGCCGACGGCCCGCACAAGATCCTGACCGTGTGCGGCAACGGCGTCGGCACCAGCCTGTTCCTCAAACAGACCCTCGAAGGCGTCCTGGAGCGCTGGGGGTGGAGCGGGCACGTCACCGTCGAGGCGACGGACACCATCTCGGCCAAGGGCAAGGCCAACGAGGCCGTCGCCATCCTCACCTCACGGGAGATCGCCCGGACGCTCGGCGACGTGGGCGTCCCGGTGAAGGTCGTCGAGGACTTCACCAGCGCGGCCGAGGCGGACCGCGTCCTGCGCGACACCTACGACGTCTGACGGCCCGGGCAAGGAGAGAGAACCACCATGGACTGGCTCGTGTCGACCGCCGAGTTCCTCGTCAACGAAGTCCTCAGCCAACCCGCGTACCTCATCGGCCTCATCACCGCCGCCGGACTGATCGCGCTGAAGAAATCCGCCGGGCAGATCGTCGGCGGTGCCATCAAGGCGACACTCGGCTTCCTGCTGATCGGGGCGGGCGCCACCCTCGTCGTCGGCGCCCTGGCCCCGCTCGGCGAGATGATCCAGGGCGCCACCGGAGCGCACGGCGTGATCCCCACCAACGAGGCGATCGTCGGCATCGCCCAGGAGCAGTACGGCGCCCGCGTCGCCTGGCTCATGATCCTCGGCTTCGCGGTCAGCCTCCTCCTGGCCCGCTTCACGCCTTTGCGGTACGTCTTCCTGACCGGCCACCACATGCTGTTCATGGCGACCCTGCTGACCGTGGTGCTCGCCATCTCGGGGCAGACGTCCTGGGTCGTGGTCGTCGTCGGCGGCGTCCTGCTCGGCATCCTCCTGGTGGCGATGCCGGCCTTCGCGCACCCCTGGACGAAGCGCGTGACCGGCAACGACAGCGTGGCCATCGGCCACTTCGGGACGGCCGGCTACATCGCGGCGGGCGTGACGGGCCGGCTCGTGGGGCGCCGCAGCCGCTCCACCGAGGAGATGAACCTCCCCGAAGGGCTGCGGTTCCTGCGCGACTCCATGGTGGCGACGGCCCTGTCCATGGTGCTGATCCACGTCATCGTGTCGCTCGTCTTCCTCGCCAAGGCGGGCAAGGAGACCGCGTTCAAGGCGTTCGGCGAGAACGGCGCGGCGGGCGCGAGCGGCGTCGGCGACTACGTCATGCACTCCGTGATGCAGGGCCTCCAGTTCGGCATCGCCGTCGCCGTGATCCTCTTCGGGGTCCGCACGATCCTCGGCGAACTCGTCCCCGCCTTCCAGGGCATCGCGCGCAAACTGGTGCCCGGGGCGGTGCCCTCGCTCGACGCGCCGATCGTCTTCCCCTACGCGCAGAACGCCGTCCTCGTCGGCTTCGTCTCCAGCTTCCTCGGCGGCCTCGTCAGCCTCGGCCTGCTCGCCTGGATCTTCCACCCCGCCTTCGGGCTCGCCCTCGTCCTGCCCGGCCTCGTCCCGCACTTCTTCACCGGCGGCGCGGCCGGCGTCTACGCAACGCGGACCGGCGGCCGCCGCGGCGCGGCCCTCGGCGCCTTCGTCAACGGCGCCCTCATCACCTTCCTGCCCGCGCTGCTCCTGAAGGTCCTCGGCGCCTTCGGCGAGGAGAACACCACGTTCGGCGACGCGGACTTCGGCTGGTTCGGCACGCTCATCGGCTACGCGGCCAAGGCGGGCGAGGCCGGTGGCGTCGTCCTGATGCTGCTGATCGGCGCCGCCGTCCTGCTCGGCGCGATCGTCGTCCAGAAGCGGGTCGTGGAGACGGGCTGGGACCCGGGCGCCCACCGCGACGCCCTGCTCCCGCCCATCGGCACCCCGGACACCGCGGGCGGAACCACGACCGGCACCCCGGTGGCGTACGGCAAGATCGCCCCACCGCGCGGCGCACCGAAGCCGCCTCCGCCACCGGAGAGGGAAGGGGCCTGACGCCGGGGCCCGGGCGGAAAATCCGGTGGGACTCCACCCGCCCGCCTGCCATGATCCCGATCATGGACAGTGCCGTACATGACCTGCGCGCGCGGTACGCCGCGTATCGATGGACCCCCGCGACGAGCGGAGCGTCGGGCGCCGAGGTGCACCGCCTCACCGACACGGGCGGCGCCGGACCTGATCTGTACGTCAAGGTGGCCGCCGCCACGACCGGGGGCTCGCCCTCCGACCTGGTGGGAGAGGCCGACCGCCTGGCCTGGCTCACCGGACGGGGCATCCCGTGCCCCGCGTCGTCGAGCGGGGCACCGACGGGAACGCGGCATGGCTGGTGACGGAGGCGGTGCCGGGCACACCGGCCGCCGCGCGCTGCCCCGAGGACCGGCGTGCCGCCGTGGCCGAGGCCCTTGCTGACCTCACCGCCGCCCTGCACGAACTGCCCGCCGCCGACTGCCCCTTCGACCGCAGCCTGGCGGTGACGGAGGCGCAGGCCGCCCGCTCCCTCCACGAGGCCTTCGTGGATCTGGACGACCTCGACGAGGAGCGCGCCGGCTGGTCAGGGCAGCAGCTCCTGGACGCGCTGCGCCGCACCCGCCCCACCACGGAGGACCTGGTGGTCACCCACGGCGACCTCACCCCGGAGAACGTGCTGATCGACCCGGAGACCTGCCGGGTCACCGGGGTGATCGACGTGGTCCGCCTCGGCCGCGCGGACCGGCACGCCGATCTCGCGGTCATCCTGCGGGAGTTGGCGAGCGACGAGGACCCGTGGTTCGGCCCGGCGTACGCTGAGCGCTTCGTGGAGCGGTACGTCGAGCGGACCGCCGGAAAGGCGACCGTCGACGAGGACCGGCTGGCGTACTACCGGCTGCTCGACGAGTTCTTCTGACCGACTAGCAGTGCCGGTAAACGTATCCGGCCTCGCCCGCGGGGCGGACATCGCGGTCGCGCAAGGTCACCGACAGCTCCTTGCCCCAGGAGCGGCAGGCGGCGTCGTAATCCTTCGTCTCGTACTCGATGTCGAAGACCCTCCCGTCGTACGCCTCTTGGAAGGCCCGGCACTCCTTGTAGCGGGCGCACTCCTCCGTCACGGCGAAGTCGAAGCCGATGGCGCGGTGGCGGTCCAGCAGGTCGGTGGTGTTCTTCTGGGCGATGGCCAGGCCCTCGTCGTGGGACCGACGGGCGAGGAGGCGGGCGAAGGCCGCCGCGTCGTCGGCGGTGAGCAGGCCGTCGGAGCGTTCGTAGGAGTCGAGATTGTCGGGCTCCACCGCGTCGAAGCCGTCCCGCGCGCAGCCCTCGATCCAATCGCCGACCACATCGGCGAGCGCGGCCCGCTTCTTCTTCGTGGAGATGTCGAGCAGGGGCTCCTGCCAGTCCTCGTCGACGACCGTCCGCCCGTCCTCGTCGCGCAGCAGCAGGTCGGGGTGTTCGCGCTGCCACCAGCGTGCCGCCTCCTTGCCGGGCTGGGCCTGGAAGGCGTTGACGTAACAGATGTTGTAGCGGCCCCGGGCGGGCTCGGCGGTGCGGTCGCGGGAGACGGCTCGCACCTTCGCCGGGGACCGGTAAGGACCGCCCAGTTGGTAGTCGAAGGTCGCGTCGGCGGGCGGTCGGCGTACGGCGTCGCCGGACACGGCGGAGCCGTCCGTGGCGGTGCCGGACCGGTCCCGCTCCGGTGTGCCGGACGAGCAGGCGGCGAGAGGCCCGAGGACGGCGAGGAGCAGGACGGCGCCGACACCGGCTCGTAGGGTCCGCCTGGAGCGGTTCTTGCTGGTGGGCCACTTGGTTCCGGTCACCGGACAAGGATCGCAGCAGCGCGCGGCCGGCCCGCGGGCGGGCCGGTCCGTCGAGCGTGAGGTGTGGCGTCCGGTGGTCCTGTCGTCGGTCGCGTCGGTCAGGGCAGTTTCAGCACCTCGGCCGTCCGCGCGGCCATGCCGGCATCTCCGGCGGCGTTCGGGTGCAAGGGCACGAAGTCCGTGCCGAACAGCACGGGTTCGATCCACCGCTCGCCCGCGGGACGGCAGGCGTCGTGCGCGTCGGAGGCGGCGGCCATGTCGACGAACGTCGTACCGGTCTCGGACGCGGCGCGTCGCGCGGCCCCGTTCAGGTGGGTCCTGACCCCGGTGCCGGCGGCCATGCGCTGGGTCGGCCGTGCTTGGGTGGGGCGTGGGAATCCGCACCGGCGTGCACCGCTGGACGGCTGCCTCCTGCTGGGCCCGTCTTACGTCTACGGGGGAACTCCCGGCCGGGAGTTCCCCCTACTACCCTTGCTGGCCCGCGCCACCCCGGCTCCCGCGCGATCGTCCAGGAGGGTTGGTGACTCAGCTCGACGATGTCGTCCGTCTGGTCCGTGACGTGTTCGGCCCGGACGACACCATCGGCGTGTACCTGCACGGCTCGGCCGTCCTCGGTGGTCTGCGTCCGTACAGCGACCTCGACGTGTTCGTCCTCGTCCGACGGCGCACGACCGCCACGCGGCGCCGGGCACTGACCGACGCCCTGCTCGCCGTCTCCGGGAGCGGCGGCCCCGGGGGGACCCGGTCGGCCTACGAGCTGACCGTCGCGTCCAGGGCGACATCCGCCCCTGGACGTACCCGCCCCGCCGCGAGTTCCAGTACGGCGAGTGGGCTGCGTGAGGCGTACCAGGGCGGGCAGACGCCCGGGCCCGGGCCGAGCCCCGACCTGGCGCTGCTGGTCACCATGGTGCTGCGCGGGCGGACGCCGCTGGTGGGACCGGAGCCGGGCCGGGTGCTCGACCCGGTGCCGTTCGAGGACGTCATCCGCGCGATGGCCGCCGGTGTCCCCGACCTGCTCGCCGAGCTGGACACCGACACCCGCAACGTCCTCCTGACCCTGGCCCGCGTCTGGGTGACGCTGGCCACGGGCGACATCAAGTCCAAGGACAGCGCCGCCGCCTGGGCGCTCGACCGGCTTCCCGAACGGCACCGCCCGGCCCTGGCCCATGCCCGTGCCGTCCACCTCGGCGAGGAGCGCGAGTGCTGGGGCCCGCTCTCCCCGCAGGTGAAGCCACACGCCGAGTACGTCGTGCGGGAGATCGAACGGCTGCTCCCGCACGACTGAAACGCCGTACGAGCCGTACAGGCTAAGGGAGTTGGTCGAACGGGCGGCTCTCCAACCATTGACATCCCGTGCGCCCGCGGTGAAGCTCCATGACGTCCGTGTTAACGCTAACAAGAGCGCCGGCACGGGGCGCGTCACGCACACCTGAGGGAGCCATCCATGTCAGGTCGTCGTCACCCGGGGCCGGCCACACCGCCCTCCGTCCCCGCCCGCCGCACCCTCCTCCTCGCCGCCGCGACCGCCGTCACGACCGGCGCCCTCGCCACCGCCTGCGGCACCGCCGAAGGGCGGCCCCCCGGCGAGGTCGCCGTCCTCGGCGACAGCGCGGCGTGGGAGAAGCCGATGGCCGCCGCGGGCGCGGCCATGAAGACGGTGGCGGCCCTGCGCATGGTCCCCGAGGTCAACCCGTCCCTGGAGTCGTTCGAACAGGTCGTGAAGTCCTCGCTGCGCACCAGCAAGACGCCGGACATGCTCAAGTACTGGTCCGGCTACCGCCTGCGCGACCTCGCCCGGACCGGCGGCATCGAGGACCTGACCCGACAGTGGGACCGCGCCGTCGCCAAGGGCTGGGTCGACGCCTCCCTGCGCGAGGCCTTCACCTACCGGCGGCGCGTCTACGGCCTGCCGATGAACCTCGCGTACTGGGTGTTCTTCTACAACCCCGAGGTCTTCCGCGAGCACCGCCTGAAGGCCCCGGAGAGCTGGGACGACTTCCTTGCCGCCTGTACGCGTCTGAAGCGGGGCGGTGTCACCCCGCTGCACGGCACGGCCGACGGCCGCTGGCCCGCCTTCATCTGGTTCCAGGAGATCCTCAGCCGCCAGGACCCCACCTTCTACGACGACTTGATGAACGGCCGCGAGCGGTACACCGACCCCCGCGCCGAACGGGCCCTGCGCACCCTCCAGTCGTTCTTCGACAAGGACTGGTTCACGCCCATGGACATGAACCACCCCGACGCGGCCGTCGCCATGCTGCACGGCGACGTCGGCATGGTGCCCTGCGGGACCTGGCTCGGCTCCACGCTGGCGGCGGCGGGCGGCAGGCCGGGCGAGAACCTCGCCGCGTTCGTCCTCCCGATGGCGGATCCGAAGGCGCGGCCCAGCGTCATCTTCGAGTCCAGCGCCCTCGTCGCCACCGTCAAGGGACCCGACCGCGCGGAGGCGTTGCGGGCCACCCGCACCTGGCTGCACCCCGCCGTCATGAAGGCCTTCTCGCACGCACTCCAGGACGGTTGCCCCAACCCGCGGGTGGCGGCCGCCAACCCCGTCATCGGCTCCCTCGCCGAGAAGGTACGCGGCGACAAGCTGTGGCTGCTCAACCGCTTCTGGGAGCAGGGCCCGCCCGAACTCGTCGAGGCGACCGTCGACGACCTCGCCGGCTTCCTCCTGAACCCCTCCTCGGCCCGCGAGACGCTGCGCACCATGCAGGGCCGCGCCGACGAGGCGTGGCGCGTGTGGCGGGAGGCGGAGAAGACATGACCGGGACCGCCACCCCCGCCTCCGGGCCCGGCGCCGTACGACCGGACCGCGTACGCCGCCGGACGCCGGTACGCCGCAGGGTGCCCGTGCGCACCCCCCACCAGGCCGCGCAAGCGGGCGGCGGCAGGCTCGGCGGCCCCCTCGCCGCCCTGCCCTGGGCGCTGCCCGCCTTCGCCTTCGTCGGCGTCCTGCTGCTCTACCCGTTCCTCCGCAGCGTCTACGGCAGCTTCTTCGAGGACAACGGCTTCACCAGCCGCTTCACCGGCCTGGACAACTACGCGCGCCTCGCCGACGACCCGATCTTCGGCAGGTCGCTGCTCAACACCCTCATGTGGGTGGCCGGCACGCTGCTCCTGCCCGTCCTCGCCGGGCTGCTCCTCGCCGTCGCCACCCACCGGATGCGCTTCGGCGGCGTCGTGCAGCTCATCATCGTGCTGCCGTTCGCGATCTCGTCGACGGCCACCGCCGTGCTGTGGAACTTCATGCTGACCTCGGACGGCACCGTCAACCAAGTGCTGCGCGGCATCGGCCTGGACGGCTGGACACAGACCTGGCTCCTGGAGTGGCCGCAGAACACCCTCTCGATGATCGTCGCCAGTACGTGGCAGGCGACCGGCCTGAACGTCGTCCTCTTCGCGATCGGCCTGCGCGCCATCCCCCGGGAGACCGTCGAGGCGGCCGCGCTGGACGGGGCGAGCGGCTGGCGGATGTTCCGGCACATCACGCTGCCCCAACTGCGTGCCGTGACGGTCGTCGTGGTCGGCATGGCCATCGTGAACAGCCTCAAGGCGTTCGACATGATCTGGATTCTCACCAAGGGCGGCCCGTCCCGCTCCTCGGAGACCCTCGCCCTGAGCATGTACCGGGAGGCGTTCCGGCTCTTCCACGTGGGCTACGGCTCGGCGATCGCGCTGGTCCTCACGGTGATCGTCGTCGCCTCGTCCTGGATGTACCTGCGCCGCCAGATGCCCGACACCGGCACCGGTACTGGCACCGGCACTGGCACGGTCAAGGGCTGAGGGGGGGAGCGTGATGGGACGCCTGACGCGCAACGTCCTCGTCGCCGGATGCGTGGTGCTCTGGCTGATCCCGCTGTACCTGCTGGTCGTCAACGCCCTGACACCGGCCACCGAGTACGCGGGCAAACCCGGCTGGACCGTCCAGGGCTTCGCCCTGGGGGAGAACCTCAGGACCGCCTGGGACGTGGCCGGCATCGGCGACAGCTTCCAGGCCTCGCTGCTCTACTCCGTGGTCTGCGGCCTCGCCGCGGTCCTGGTGGCGGCCATGGCGGCCTTCGCCGTCGTCGTACTGCCGATCCCGCGGCCAGCGTTCTGGTTCTGGCTGATCTACTCCGGCACGCTCTTCCCCCTCCAGATCTTCCTCGCCCCGCTCTTCGGCCTCTACGCGGACGCCGGACTGTACGACACCAGGATCGGCCTGATGCTCGTGTACACGGCCTGGGCGGTGCCCTTCGCGTTCTTCCTGATCCGCAACCAGATGACCACCATGCCGCCCGAGCTGACGGAAGCGGCGCTGCTCGACGGCGCCTCCTTCCGGCGCATCTTCTGGCACGTCCACGTCCCGCTGATCCGGGCGGGACTCGGCGCGGCCTTCATCTTCCAGTTCACGGCCGTCTGGAACGACCTGCTGCTCGGCATCACCCTCAGCCGCAGCCCCGACGTCCAGCCGGTCATGGCGGCCCTGACCACCCTCAACAACGCCTACGCCTCCACCGGCCCGCCCGTCATCCTCGCGGGCGCGCTCATCGTCTCGGCGCCGACCCTCGTCCTCTTCCTGGTGTTCCGCGGCCTGTTCCTGCGCGGCGTCACCGCCTCCGCCCGCTGACCCGACCACCCACCGCTCCGGGAGCGATCCGCATGACGACACGGGCTCTGGTCCGCACCACCGACTGGGACAACGACCGGATACGCGACAGCCTGCGCTCCGGCGTGGTGAGCGCCGAGGGAACCCTGGCGGACGGCAGCACGTTGAAGCTCACCGAGGAGCCCTTGCTGCGCCACGCCGCCGACGGCACCCTCCTCCAGTCCCTGCGCGTCGAACCCGTCAACGGCAGCGCGGTGCCAGCTGAGTTGAGCGTCCGCACGGAATCCGGTGCCACCCCGCGTGTCGAGCGCGTCGCCGGGCCGGGCCGCTCCGTGCGGCTCCTGCTGCCCGCCGTCGACACGGCGACCCGCGTCACCGTCGGCCTGGCGGACGGGCGGGACGGCATCGACGTACGCCTGACCCCGCAGCGCCGCTGGACCCTGCACCTCATCCACCACTCCCACCTCGACATCGGCTACACCGACCCGCAGGGCGAAGTCCTGGCCGAGCACCTGTCCTTCCTCGACTCCTGTCTGGAACTGACCCGTGCCACCGACGACTGGCCCGACCGGTCCCGGTTCCGCTGGTGCGTCGAGTCGCTGTGGTCCTTCCGGCAGTGGACGAAGGCCCGCCCCGCCGAGCAGGTGGCGGAGTTCGTCCGCCGGGTCCGCGAGGGGCGCATCGAACTGACCGCGCTGCCGTTCAACCTGCACACCGAGACATGCTCCACGGACGAACTGCACGAACTCCTGCGCCTCGCCCGCGAGGTGCGCGACGAGTACGGCGTCGACATCACCTCCGCCATGCAGACCGACGTGCCGGGCGCGGTCGTCGGCCTCGTCGACGCGCTCGCCGCGGCGGGCGTCGACGTACCTCTCGGTGGCGCACAACTGGGCCGGGCGCTCCGTGCCCCACCTCGTCGGCGGCGAGCAGCTGCCCCGCCTCTTCCGCTGGCGCGCGCCCAGCGGCAACAGCGTCCTGGTGTGGGTCACCGACACCCCGCACGGCCTCGCCTACATGGAAGGCCCCCTGCTCGGCTTCGACACGGGCTACGCGGACGTCGACGACCTGCTGCCCGCCTATCTGACCTCCCTCGCCACGAACCCCTACCCCTACCGGGGCGGCATCTTCGGCTGGGCGATGGACCACACCGAGGTCAAGCGCGAACCGTACCCCTGGGACATCCTCCACCTGCGCGTGCAGGGCAAGTTCGGCGACAACGCGCCGCCGCGCCGCGTCATCGCCGACACCGTCCGCCGCTGGAACGACACCTGGGCCTACCCCCAACTGCGGCTCTCCCGCAACGAGGACTTCTTCACCGACGCCGAGGCGCGGCTCGGCGACGACATCCGCACCTTCGAGGGCGACTGGACCGACTGGTGGGTCGACGGCGTCGGGTCGGGCGCGCGCCCGCTCTCCCTCGCCAGGACCGCCCAGTCCGTGGTCGCCGACGCCCAGACCATCGGCACGTACGCCGCCCTCCTCGGCGCCACGGGGGCCGAGGACGACAGCGCGGACGCCGCCGGGGTCTACGAGGCGGTGTCGCTCTTCGACGAGCACACCTGGGGCGCCGGCGACCCGTGGACCCACGGCGACGAAGGCGGCCACTCGGGCGAGCAGCAGTGGCACTGGAGTACGGCCAGGCGCTGCGCGACCCACGACGACGGCAACGCCCTCCTCGCCCGCGCGAGCGCCCGCCTCGGGCAGCGCCTCACCGCCCCGCCGGAGGCCACCGCCTCGTACCACGTCGTCAACACCTGCTCGTGGCCGCGCACCGACGTCGTCCGCGTCTTCCTGCCGGAGAGCACCGTGCCGCTCCAGTGCCCGGTGACCGTGCGCGACGCCCGCGACGGCCGCCGCCTCACCCACGAGGAACGGCCGCAGACGAACGACGACCACCGCGACGCCGGACGCTTCCTGCTCGTCCGCGTCGACGATGTGCCGCCCGTCGGCTCGGTGCGCCTGGACATCACCGTCGACGGGCCGCACCGCACCGGCCAGGACGCGGACGGCACGACGGTGAAGGCCGCCACCGGCTGGAACCCGACCGGCGGCACCGAACGCGAGGACCCCGCCGAGAGCGCCGCCGCGGCCCTCGCCCACCCCACCCCGACCCTCCTGGAGAACGAACACCTCACCGTCCGCGTCGACCTCGCCCACGCCTGCGTCGCCTCCATCGTCGACAAGGCGACCGGCCGCGAACTCGTCCGCCAGGACGCTCTCGTGGGCTTCAACGCCTACCTCCACGACAGCTACACCACGGCCGGGGCCTTCAACCACAACTCCAGCCGTACGACCGCCTCGGACCGGCTCGAACACCTCGGCGCCCGCGCGGTCGCCCCGCCCGCCGCGCTGATCGCCCGCCGCTCCACGGCCACCGGTGAGTCCCTCACGTACGAGACCCGCCCGGTGGGCGCCAACCGGCTGCGCACCACGCTCACCCTGCCGCACGGCGTGGCCCGCCTCGACATCGAGAACCGCCTCGACAAGGACGCCACGCTCGGCAAGGAGAGCGCCTACTTCGCCTTCCCGTTCGCCTTCGACGACCCGACCGTGCGCATGGAGGCCTCCGGCGGCGTCACCGGCAGCGGCCTGCCCGTGGTGCCGGGCTCCGCGCTGCACATGCGGGCGGTGCGGCGCTGGGTGACGCTCCACGACGGCGCTCTCGCGGTGGCCTGGTCCACACAGGACGCGCCGCTCGTGCAGTTCGGCACCATCGCCCTGCCGTACGCGCCGTTCCCGAAGACCATGGACCACGACGAGCCCGCCACCGTCTACTCCTGGATTCACAACAACCTCTGGGACACCAATTTCCCGAGCGCGCAGGGCTTCGCGTTCACCTACCGCTACAGCCTGGCCCGCGGCTCCACCCCGGACGGCCTCGGTCCGCACACGGCCGCCGCCTGGAGCCGCCCCCTGCGCGCCGTCCGAGCCAGGGGGG
>RBWT01000210.1 GCA_004010275.1 Streptomyces huasconensis | reverse complement strand
CCCCCGCCCACCTGCTCGGCCAGGCCCCCGGCGCCCCCGTCCGCTCCGGCATCCCCGAGCACGGGCGCATCCCGAAGTACTACGCCGTGAAGGCCCGCATCGCCGCGCTCACGGACGAGTTGGGGGTCGGGCAGGCCCTGCCCACCGAGCGGGATCTCGCCGAGCGGTACGAGGTGGCGCGCGAGACCGTGCGGCAGGCACTGCGCGAACTTCTCCTGGAGGGGCGGCGCCCGCCGCCTCCACCGGCAAACTGGCGCCCAAGGTCGACAAGGGCGAACTGCTCGCCGCCAACGGCGACGTCCAGATGAACCACGCCCAGTCCAAGGACATGCCGAACCTCAAGATCTGGTTCCCCGCCAGGGAAGGCGGCAAGCGGACCACCTTCGCCCTGCCCTACGCGGCCGGCCTCGTCGCCTAGGCCCCGCACAGCGCCAACGCCAAGAAGCTCCTCGACCACCTGCTCAGCCGGGAGGCGCAGCGGCAGGTCAGCGAGGTCGGCGGCGGCTTCGCGGCCCGCGAGGACGTCAAGGCCACCGCCCCGAACGCGGTCGCGCTCGACAAGATCATGGAGGGCGTCGAGATCTTCGAGCCGGACTGGACGGACATATCGGAGAACCTCCGCGGCTACGTGGAGGACTGGAAGTCGGCGACCGGCGGCTGATCGTAGGGTGGGGGCGTCGGCACAGCGCTGTCCCGGCGCCCCAGCCAACCCGTACACCGCAGGAGTGCACCTCATGGCAGAGCGCAAGCCCATCGAATCGTGGCTCACCGACATGGACGGCGTGCTCATCCACGAGGGCGTCCCCATCCCGGGCGCCGACACGTTCATCAAGAAGCTGCGCGACTCCGGCAAGCCCTTCCTGGTGCTGACCAACAACTCCATCTACACCGCGCGCGACCTCCAGGCCCGGCTGACCCGCATGGGCCTCGAAGTGCCCGTCGAGAACATCTGGACCTCCGCGCTCGCCACCGCCAAGTTCCTCGACGACCAGCGCCCCGGCGGCACGGCCTACGTCATCGGCGAGGCGGGCCTGACCACGGCCCTGCACGACATCGGGTACGTCCTGACCGACCACGACCCGGACTACGTGGTGCTCGGCGAGACCCGCACCTACTCCTTCGAGGCCATGACCAAGGCCGTCCGCCTCATCAACGGCGGGGCCCGCTTCATCTGCACCAACCCCGACGAGACCGGCCCCTCCACCGAGGGCCCGCTGCCCGCCACGGGAGCCGTCGCCGCGCTGATCACCAAGGCGACCGGCAAGAACCCGTACTTCGCGGGCAAGCCGAACCCGCTGATGATGCGGACCGGGCTGAACGCCATCGGGGCCCACTCGGAGACCAGCGCGATGATCGGCGATCGCATGGACACCGACGTCCTCGCCGGTCTGGAGGCGGGCATGGAGACGTTCCTGGTGCTCACCGGCCTGACGTCCCGGCGCGACATCGACAAGTACCCCTTCCGGCCGTCCACCGTCGTGGACTCCATCGCGGACCTGGTCGACCGGGTCTGAACCACCCGCACGGCCCCCCGTTTGACCGCTGCCGGGATGCGGGGAGCGGGGCAGGGCGTGAACCTCGTAGGACAGGAGGTTCACGATGCGTATATGTTCCCTCGCTCCTCGTGCGGCCGGGGTGGCGGCTCTCATGGCGGTCGCCCTGCCCGGTGGGGTGGCCGCGGCCCACGAGGACGGTTCCGTGGACGCCACCGTCACCCCCGCGAGCGCGGCGCCCGGCGCCTCCGTGGAGGTGCGCGTGAGCGGCTGCGAGGGCGCCACCGGATCGGCCGGCGCCGGTGCCTTCGAGGGGGAGGCGAAGCTCACCGGGCGGGGCGGCGACGATCTCCACGGCACCGCCACCATCCGCAAGGGCGTCACCGGCTCCTACGAACTCACCGTCATCTGCGACGGCCACCCCCACCAAGGCGACGGCACCGTCCGCGTCATCCAGCGCAACGCCCAGCCGAGCGCCCCGGTGCGCGCCGGTGGCGGCGGCACCGCCCGCCTCACCTCTGCGGTGTCCCGGAGACCGACGGCGCCGACGAGGCGGGACCCGGCACCCGGCACGCCGTGATCGGCCTGATCCTCGCCGGGGTCGCGGCGGTCGCCGTGGCGTTCCGCAGCGTCCGCCGGCGCCGCTCCGAGTGACGGGCGGGACGTGAGCGTGTCCGGCGGCGAACGCCCGTCCGGGTCCGGACGCCTGCTGACCGGCGTCGCCTGGGCGGTCCTCCTGGTGGGCCTCGCGCTGTGGGGCAGCGGCGTCGCGAACCTCCCCGGTGGCCTCTCCGGGCCCGCGACCGGTGACGTGGCCGCGGTCGGCCGCCCCCACGCCGTCGAACTGCCGCCCGCCCACGAGCCGTTGGCGCCCGCCCGGCCCCTGCGGGTCGAGGTGCCGTCCCTCGAGGTCGGCGCCCCGGTGACCGCCCGCGGCCTGGACGCGCGCGCGCGATCGACCCGCGCCGTTCGCCCAGGGGGACACCGTCGGCTGGTACGGCGGCGGCACCCGCCCCGGCGCCCCCGGCGCGGCCCTCTTCGTCGGCCACGTCGACACCGAGACGGACCCCGCCGTCTTCTACGACCTCAGCGCGGCGCGCCCCGGCGAGAAGATCGACGTGACCCGCGACGACGGCACCGTCGCCCGGTTCACGATCGACGACGTCCAGGTCGTCACCAGCGACCGCTTCGACGCGCGGAAGGCCTACGGCCCCCACGAGGAGGGCCGCGCCGAACTGCGCCTGATCACCTGCGGCGGCACCTTCGACCGGGCCACGCGCGCCTACACGGCGAACGTGATCGTCTCGGCGTACCTCACGGGCGTACGCAGATAGGGGGCGACCCTTTGCGCTAGACGGCCTGCTGCCCGGCCAGTGCCGGGGCCGGAGCCGTCGTCGCGGCACCTCTGGCCGAGCGCACGCCGAGACCGCCGAAGACCGCCGCGAACACCGCCCACAGCAGGGCGTGCGAGGCCAGCGACAGCATGCGGAAGTCCCACAGCAGCGACGCGTCGACCGGCACCGGGTCGGGGTTGCCCGGCAGCAGGAAGAGCGCCGCGAGGACGGCGACCGCGGTGAGGGCCGTCGCGATGTGCCGCACCGGTTCGGGGCGCGCGGCGAGGCGCACGTACACCTGGCGCACCAGGAACATGCCGAGCACGCCGATGACGACCGCGGCGAGCCAGAGCGCCTGGCGGTCGCCGACGGTGCCCGCGTCGCCGACGCCCGGCGGGTTCGCCGGATAGCGCAGGCCGGGCAGGAGCGAGACCGCGAGGAAGGCCGCGGCGGAGAAGGCCAGCGCGCGCGGCCACGGCAGGGCGCGCGGATCGCGCCGGTGCACCGCGGCGTACGCGACGGCGAACAGCACGCCGACGGCCAGGCCCGCGACGACCGCGGTCACGACGAGACCGCCGTGCTGGGTGGAGCGGCTGAACAGCTCTTCGTGGTGCTGGACGGCCTGGGCCGCGCCGTGCGCGTGCTCCTGGGCGCCGCCCGCTTCTCCTCGGCGCGGATCGCGCGGTCCATCAACGGCTCGGCGAGCAGCAGGGAGAAGAGGCCGGCCGTGAGACCCGCCGCTCCGCCCGCGGCCAGGCCGCGGCCGAGCAGGGGAAGTACAGGGGAGGAAGGTGCTGAGGGCATGGTGCTGGTGTCCGTCCGCCCGGTCAGTGGCACGGGGCACCGAAGAGGTGCCGGCCGTCGTGCGCGAACTCGTGGAGGTAGTCGCCGGTCGCCGAGATCAGCGAGCCGTTGTCCATGAAGACGGCGTAGAGCGCGATGAGCGCGACGACCGCGGCGGCCGAGGCGATCAGCCAGTCGCGGGTCTGCGTCACGGCGGCCTGGCTCGCCGTGGTGTCGGTGTGCGGAGCTGCGGAGTGCAGGGACATACCGGGTGGGCCTCCTTCTGGGGTTTCCACGCCCCATGGCAGGAGGACGACGGGTCAGTTCCTGACTTCCGCGTACGAGCGTGCGTACGCGGTCACAGTGGCGGGACCGTCCCGGATTCGCACCGGGTTCCTGGCGACCGTCGCCTCGATGTATGGACTTGTCGTCACGGAGAGTCCCAGCGCGTCGCGTCCCTGTCAACACCCGTCCCTGTCGACACCCGCTGGCCGGAGGTGCGCTGTGTCAGGATTGAGATACGGACAGTGCACCCAAGGGGGAGTGTATGTACCGAAACGACACCGGCCGCGGACATCGTTCCGTGGCCAGGGGGGTGAGGACGGGAGTGGTGCTCGCGGGAGCCGCGCTGCTCCTGTCCGCGTGCTCCTCCTCCGGTGGCGACCCGGGGGAGAACGCGTCGGGGCCGCCCCCGAAACAGCAGCCCAAGAGCAAGAACCCGTACTGGGTCAACCCGGAGGGGAACGCGGCCAAGCAGGTCGCCGCGTACGAGAAGGACGGCGAGCGGGACGACGCCGAGCTGATCCGGAGGATCGCCCGCCGGCCGGTCGCCGAGTGGCTCGTCCCGGAGAACGCCGAGGACCAGGCGCGCGGCTTCACCGAGGCCGCCGAGAAGGCCGACCGGGACGCCCTGCTGGTCCTCTACAACATCCCGCACCGCGACTGCGGTCAGTACTCGGGCGGCGGCGCGGCCGACGGCGACGCCTACCGCGCGTTCGTCGACGAGGTCGCCCGCGGCATCGGCGACCGGCGCGCCACGGTGATCCTGGAGCCGGACGCGGTGCTGCACATGGTCGACAACTGCACGCCGGAGCAGTTCCACGAGGAGCGCTACGACCTCCTCGGCGGCGCCGTCGAGAAGCTCACGTCCCTGAAGAACACGAAGGTGTACCTCGACGCGGGCAACGCGGGCTGGCAGAACCCCGACTCGCTCTGGGAGCCCCTGAAGCGGTCCGGCGTCGAGCGGGCCGACGGCTTCTCGGTGAACGTCTCCAACTTCCAGACCACCGAGGCCAGTACGGAGTACGGCAAGAAGCTCTCGGCGAAGATCGGCGGCAAGCCGTTCGTCATCGACACCGGGCGCAACGGCAACGGCCCTTACGACAAGGGCGAGGACCCGTGGTGCAACCCGCCGGGGCGGGCGCTCGGCGAGGAGCCGACGACGGAGACGGGCGATCCGCTCGTCGACGCCTACCTGTGGATCAAGCGGCCGGGGGAGTCCGACGGGACGTGCCGGGGCGGCCCCAAGGCGGGCGAGTGGTGGCCGGAGTACGCACTCGGCCTCGCAAAAAACGCCGGCTGAGGGGAGCGCCCCGTAAGGGGCGCGGGGAACTGCGCGCTCAGCCCAAGAAAAGCCGCAGTTCCCCACGCACCCGCCCGATTTGACCCCTACGGCACGCGAACCCACCGAGCCCGGCTCGGAGTCCCCTGATCATCCGTAACGAAAAGCATGTGCCACCCGGACTCCACCAGACTCCGATTCCTCGGAACCGTCACGGAAACCGCCCCCTTGGACGCCTTCAAGTCCAGCGCGATCGACGTCTGGTCGATATCCGTGACATGAGTAGACGCACTCGGCCGAATCAAGCGGGCCGTCTTGACAGAGGACGCGTGCCGCGTCGGAAACGTACCGGACTCCCCTCGCTCGATCGTCTCAGGTCCCCGGCCAAGGCTCGGCCGCGCACCGCGGTAGAGGTACGGCGGCGTGTAGATCTCGATGCGCTGCTCGAAGACGCCCGGCTTGGTGTCGGCCTCGTCGGCGAAGAGCGGGTCCGAGCCGAAGAACATCACGCGGCCGTCCGGCAGCAGGACCGACCCGGAGTGGTAGTTGCGGCCGACCAGCGGGTCGGCGACCCTGCGCATCTTCCCGGTCCTCGCGTCGTAGATCCGCGCCTGATGGATGTCGGAGTCGCCGCGCCCGCGGTAGTCCTGCGAGCCGCCGGAGATCAGGACGGTGTCGTCCGGCAGCGTCGAGATCTGCGGGTAGCGCGTGCCCTTCTCCAGGGAGGGCCCGTCGACGAACCGCGGCTCGTCCGCCGTCAGGTCGACGACGCGGGTCTTCTCGCTGGACCGCTTGGACTCGCCGACCCCGCCGCCGCCGACCACCATGTACTTCTGGTCCTGGGCGGGCGGCAGTTCGACCGTGCCGGAGGTCTCCAGGAGCTGCTGGTCGCTCAGGCCCGGGATGCCCGTCCATGTGTTGGTCCGCAGGTCCCAGATGCCCGGCTTGCGGCCGACGTCGGCGGGGCCGTACCCCGCGTTGGAACCGGAGTAGAAGAGCCTGCCGTCGGTCATCTGGAAGATCGCCGGGTACGTCGGGAACTGCCGGACGCCCTTGGTGTACGTCCACTTCCTGGTCCTCGGGTCGTACACCTCGTTCTTGCCCGGCACCAGCTGGCCGATCTCGTCCAGGCCCGAGGTGGAGAGGATCTTGCCGTCGGTCAGTGTGGTCAGCGTGGGGTACCAGCGGGCCTCGTTCATCGGGTCGACCTTGATGTACCGCTCGGCGACCGGGTCGAACTCGAAGGCGTCCTTGATCCCCTGGAAGTCCTTCTTGTCCAGGGCGAGCTTCTGCGCCATGCCGTAGACGTTGCGCCGGTCGGTGCCCTTCATGCCGTGGACGCGGTAGTTGTCCTGGGTGCCCGTCTCGTACACGGCGCCGCTCCTGGCCGCCTCGACGTAGACCCGGCTCAGACCGGCCTCCGTACGCAGGAACTTCCCGGTCCGCTTGTCGAAGACCTTCTTCGCCTTCTCCACGAGGATGTTGTCCTGGGAGACGAACGTCCTGCCGTTCTTCTTGCCGGTGAACTTCGTGCCCGCCGGGATCGTCTTCGGCTCGTCCGGGTCCTCGTTGTGGACGATCATCAGGCCGCCCGCCTTGGTGACGTCGCCCTTCAGCTTCTCGTAACGCTGTGTGCCGCCCGCGATCAGCAGGTTGCCGTTGCCCAGCTGGGTGTGGCCCGTGCAGAACAGGTCGGTGGGCGTCGGGATCTTCTTGACGGTCCCCTTGACCGGGTCCCACAGCCGGGTGTCGAACTTCTTCTTGTCGAAGTTGTCCTGGTCGTTGCCGGAACCGGCGACCAGCAGGACCTTGCCCGTGTGCAGGAGGGCCGCGTGGATGGTGTTCTGGCGGTACTCCTCGGGGAACTCCACGATGTCCCAGTGGCCGTTGTCGGCCTTGTACTCCGACTGGTTGATCTTGTAGTCGTGGTACTTCTCGGAGCCCACCCGCCACAGCCACGGGCCGTTCATCCCCGCCAGCGCGAGGACGACCGCCGCGCCGATCGCGATGCGGCGGACGCGGCGGCGACCGGAACGGTCCCTCATCGCTCACGTCCCCCGAGTCCCCCGAGTTCCCCTAGTCCCTCAAGTCCCCCGAGTTCCTTGCGGGACATCTGCAGCGTCTCTCGGAGGAGGCCCAGCTGGGCCTTGGCCGGGGCGCGTGCGGGGCCGGCCGCCGCCCCTGCGGAGGTGCGGGGACCGGCGGCAGCGGGGCCGCCTTCCGCCGCTCCTCCCGCATGCCCCACCGCCACGCGAAGACCGGCGCCGCCGTGATCAGCAGGGCGAACGAGGCCCAGATGATCATCGCCGGGTGGGCGTGGCCGTACACGAAGGAGGCGGCCATCGAGGCGCCGAAGACCACGATGAAGAACAGGTGGATGCGGAAGGTCCCGAACAGCGTGTCGGGGCTCGCCGAGTCGCCCTTGGGCGTCACCACGAACCTGCTCCTGCGGCGCAGGGCCGCGTCGAGCAGGGAGCGCGCGTAGACCGGGGCGGAGAGCGCCGACATCACCATGCCCGCCACACCGCCGGAGCCCTCCGGCTCGTGCGGGGAGACGTTGTGCCTGCGGTTCCAGACGTAGAGGCCGATCTGCAGCGCCGAGGCGTTGCCGTACAGCATCAGCCAGATGGTCGGGTCGATGTTCACGCCGGACGCGCCGAGTCCCAGGAACAGCGCGCAACTCAGCGCCGCCAGAATCCAGTTCAGGGCCGACATCGGGTAGAAGATGACCATCATCGTGTAGTTGAAGAGACGGCCGGGCGGCAGCGAGAACGGCGCCTTCCAGAACTGCTTGAGGATCGTCTCGTACGTCCCCCGCGACCAGCGCAGCTGCTGGGTGAAGAAGTCCGTCCAGGCGTTGGGGCCCTCACCGACCGCGAGCACGTCGGGCGTGTAGACCGACTTCCACTTCCGGCCCGTCCGCGGGTTCGTCGCCCGGTGGATCTCGAAGCCCGTCGCCATGTCCTCGGTGATCGAGTCGTACAGGCCGCCGATCTGCCGCAGCGCCTTGACGCGTACGGCGTTGCTCGTGCCGACGAACATCGGCGCGCCGTAGGCGTTGCCCGCCCGCTGGATCAGCGCGTGGAAGAGGAACTGCTGCGACTCGGCGGCCTTGGTGACGAAGTTGTCGTAGTTGCCGTAGACCTGCGGGCCGATCACGAAGCCGACGTTCTCGTCGCGGAAGAAGCCGAGCATCCGCTCCAGGTAGTTCGGCATGGGTACGTGGTCGGTGTCCACGGAGGCGAAGTAGTCGTAGTCGTCGCCGTGCGCGTCCAGCCAGGCGTTGTAGTTGCCGTGCTTGGTCCTGGCGCGGTGCGGGCCCTTCGCCGTGTTCCACTTCGCGACGCCCTTGCGGGAGAAGTGGCGCACGCCGAGCCGCAGGCAGACGTCCTTGGCCTGCGGGTCGTCGCCCTCGTCGAGGAGCCAGACGTGCAGCAGGCCGCGGTGGCGGATGCGGACCGCGGCCTCCAGTGTCCTCGTCACCATCTCGATCGGCTCCTTGCCGGGCACGAACGAGGTGAGGAAGGCGACTCTGGTGCCGGTCTCCGGGACCACCGGGACCGGGTCGCGGGCGACGAGCGTCGCGTGCGCGTTGGAGAGCACGTTCATGCAGCGGAAGAACTCGATCAGGCCGATCGACACGAGCATGACGACGTCGAGGACGGGCAGCCAGTCGTTCGCGACGTAGTCACGCCTCGTCCAGTGCTCGGGCTGGAGCAGCCAGCCGAGCAGGACGAGCGAGAGCAGCGGGGCCGCGCCCAGCATCAGCGCGGCCCGTATCCTGTGCGGCTCCTGCGAGAGCAGCGAGCGGTACCTCACGCGGTAGGGCCTGCTCGGGTCCGGCTCGGTCAGCGGCCCGGCGAGCCGGCTGTAATGCTCGTAGTCGTACCGCGGCAGGGTCTTCTTGATGCGGCGGAAGCCGCCCGTCCTGTGCGGTGGTACGCGGAGCCGGGCCGTTTCTGACGGGTCGTTGTGCCGCGCCCCCGTCGGCGTCGACGTCATGGTCATCCCCCCGCACGCGGTCGCCCGCGTGTTCTCGGTTCCAGCCGCCCGCCGGGGTCCCCCATGACCCTCGCGGACGTGTCAGTGGCAGGCCACCGTCCCCGCGGACAGGGACCGGCACGCCTCCGGTCGCCTTGATGCCCCCCTCGACATCGCTGCACGTACGGGGCCCCCATCCCTGCCCCGCCGCGGACGCGCGGGCCCCCAACTGCCCCGTGCCGTCCGCCTCATGAGAGCCCTCGGCTCCCGAACAGGTTTCTACGCCCTTCAGCATGATCGCAAGAGCGAAACAAGGCGTTTACCGGTCAAACGAGCTGTTTGAGGTGTCTCTTGGTGCAGGTGAGCCCAAACGTGTTCGAATGTTGCCGAAGTGTTCCCGTATGGCGCGCTCGGCCCGGAGGGCATCCCCCGAGCGCACCGCCTCCAGGATCTCGCGGTGCTGCCGGCAGGTGACCCTGGGATCTTGCGGTACGTCCACCAGATCGGTGCGGACCTTGTGGAAGGCATCCCAGAACGCCTCCAGGACCTCGCCGAGGAGCAGGTTGCCAAGACCGCGGTAGAGCGCGGCGTGAAACGCGCGGTCGGTCTCGGCGCGCACGGCGCCCTCGGGGGGCGGCGGCCTCGGCGTCCATGCGGTCCACCAAGGCGTCCAGTTCGGCGAGGTCGGCCGCCGGGACCCGGCCCGCGAGGCGCGCGATCAGCCCGGTCTCCACGGCCTCGCGCAGCTCGAGCAGCTGGAGCAGGCTGTCCTCGCCGCGGTAGTGGCCCGCGACCGTGCGGAACGCGAGGCCCTCGATCATCGGCGCGACCGACATCGGACCGACATACGTCCCGAAACCGTGCCGGATCTCCACGATCCCCATGGCCTGGAGCGCCTTGAGGGCCTCGCGCACGGAGTTCCTGCTGACCCCCAGGCGCGCCATCAGCTCGGGCTCGGTGGGGAGCGAGGCCCCGGAGGGCAGCCGGGAATCGATGATGAGCTTCTTGATCCGCTCCTGGATGTCGCGCGCCATGGCGCAACCGTAGCGGGCCGCGGACACGACGAAGGCCCCCCGCGTGAACGGAGGGCCTTCGCTGTCTGTGCGCCGCCAGGGACTCGAACCCCGGACCCGCTGATTAAGAGTCAGCTGCTCTAACCAACTGAGCTAGCGGCGCCTGCTGACCTGGAGAACTCTACCGGACGCGCCGGGGTGCTCCGGACCGCCCCCGCCGCCCCGGGTGCGCGGCGACGACGCCCCCGAGGGGCGGCGGACGGGGCCGATACATCATTCGGACCGTCAACATGCGGTATGCCGGGACAGTTGAGAAACTGACGGACGTGCAGATTCGCGGACATTCTTTTCAGGGGTGTGAGGGAAATCGCATGGAGGACGCTCCGGTATTCGTGGAATTCGACCCCGAGAGCGACTGCGACTGTCCCGGCTGTATCCACGGGCGGCGCTCGATGGCGCACGCGCTGCCGACCCGCCTCGGGGGACACCCGGCGGCGCACGGCGCGCGCCGCGCCCTGGTTCTCGTGGCCGCGGCCGGCACGGTGCTCGGCGGCCAGGCGCTGCCCGCCGCGGCCGCGCGGGGGCAGGCACCCCTCCGACCAGGCCCGATACCCGTCCGACCGGGCCCGACGGCAGGCCGGCCGAGGACGGACCGGACACGCCACAGGGCAGCGCCAGCCCGTTGCACGGCGGCTCGGGCACCCCGGCGGCCTCGACCTACGGCACGATCACCCGTACGGAGATCATCGAACGGGCCCGGGCGTGGATCGCCGCGCGGGTGCCGTACAGCATGAGCGCGTACTGGGCCGACGGCTACCGCCAGGACTGCTCGGGCTTCGTCTCGATGGCGTGGAACCTGAGCGGCAACGAATGGACGGGCAGCCTCGACAAGTACGCGGACCGCATTTCCAAGGAGCAGCTCCAGCCCGGCGACATGCTCCTCTTCCACAATCCGGCGAACCCCACGAATGGCTCTCACGTGACGATTTTCGGGGGGTGGACGGACAGTACGCGGACGCATTACGTGGCGTATGAACAGGCCCGGCCGCATGCCCGTAAACGGGCGACGCCTTATGCCTACTGGTCGAACCCGGACCGCTATCTGGCCTATCGCTTCAAAGGGGTGGCGGACGCCGAGGGCCCCGAGAACGCGGGGGAGGTGGAGGACACGGCGGACGGCACGGCGAGCGGCAAGGTGATCGGCGCGGCCTCCGCCGTGCCGCGGTACCCCGGCGCGAAGGCGTTCGGTCCGGGGGCGGACAACCCGTACGTGACGCGCCTCGGCAAGGCCCTGATCGCCCGCGGCGGCCAGCGTTTCTACCGGTCAGGTCCCGGGCCGCGCTGGACCGAGGCGGACCGCAGGGCGACGCGGGCGTTCCAGCTGGCGCAGGGCTGGCGGGGCGCGGACGCGGACGGGCTGCCGGGGCCGAGGACGTGGTCGTACCTGATGAAGGGGGAGGGACGGGACATCCCGGCGGCGGGCGCGAGCACGGGTGCGCACGCGGGCAGCGCCGGTCCGCAGGGCGCGCCCGGCTTTCCCGGCCGGGGGGTCTTCCGTCCCGGCCGGTCGCACGCGGCGATCGAGCGGCTCGGCAGGCAGCTGGTCCGCAAGGGCTTCGGCAGGCACTACGCGCGGGCCGGGCCCGGTGTGGAGCGAGAGCGACCGGCGCAATGTGGAGGCGTTCCAGCGCGCCCAGGGCTGGCGCGGCGCGGCGGCCGACGGCTATCCGGGGCCGGAGACGTGGCGGAGGCTGTTCCGGTGAGGGCCGGGGCCGTGCGGGGGAGGTGGGACAGACGGGGCAGGCGGCGGACGGGACCGGCATACGTACGGACGAGGTCGACGCACGTACGAATGAGGCCGACGCACACGCGGACGGGATCAGCACCCGCCCGGACGGGGTCGACGCACGCGCGGACGAGACCGACACAAGAGCGAGACCGAGCCACGAACGAGGCGGAGGCACGGATGAGTGCGACGGCAGCTTCACAGCCCCAGTCCCCGCGGACCGGCGGGGTGCCCGAGTCGGCCGTGGCACGGCCGACTCGGGTGATCCAGAGCGAGGCCACCACCGAGATCCCCGTGCACCTCCTCTTCCGCGACGACCCGGACTACGTCACGGGCGTCCCCCTGGCGCCCGCCGTGGTGCGGCGCAGGCAGGGCACAGGGGAGCAGCCGAAGGCGGTACGGCGTCCGGCGGCGCCTTCCGCCGAGGTCGCCGCCGCCGCCCGGTGCCCCGACGTCGACCCCGCGCTCGTGGAGCGCCGGGCGCGGGTGCTGCCCGGCCTCGCCGGGGTGCTCGGCGGGTGCGCGGGCGCGCCGGGTGCGTGCTCTCGCTGTGGTGGGCGGGGGTGCTGCCCGGAGCCCGGCGCGGCTGG
>RBWT01000020.1 GCA_004010275.1 Streptomyces huasconensis | reverse complement strand
ACCCACATCACCACCCGCGCCGCCCCCGCCCCCCCGCCGAGCCGCCCGGGTCCGCGGCCGGGTGCGGGACACTGGCTTTGAGGCCCCTCTACGATCCCTGGTAAGAGGAGACTCGAGCAGGCATTCCGCGCTTCCACCCGGAAGGGTTTCCGGGCCCGGAAGTCAGGGCCCCGTCAGGGGTCCTGGGAGCGTCTCCGACGCCAGGTGCGGGCATGCCTTGTGAGAGGCGACACTCGTCGACTGGGCGGACAGGGGGAACCAGCCGATTTCCCGGCGCGTGGATACGATCAGTAAGCAGTACCAGGATGACTACGACGGAGGAGGTGCCCCATGGGAGTCCTGAAGAAGTTCGAGCAGCGACTCGAAGGTCTGGTCAACGGCACCTTCGCCAAGGTGTTCAAGTCCGAGGTTCAGCCTGTCGAGATCGCCGGCGCCCTCCAGCGCGAGTGCGACAACAACGCGACGATCTGGAACCGCGAGCGGACGGTCGTCCCCAATGACTTCATCGTGGAGCTGAGCGCGCCCGACTTCGAGCGCCTGAGCCCCTACTCCGGGCAGCTCGGCGACGAGCTCTCCGGCATGGTGCGCGACTACGCCAAGCAGCAGCGCTACAGCTTCATGGGGCCCATCAAGGTCCACCTGGAGAAGGCCGAGGATCTCGACACCGGCCTGTACCGCGTCCGCAGCCGCACACTCGCCTCCAGCAGTTCCCAGTCTCCCGAGCGCGCCCCGGCGGCCCCCGGCCCCACTGGCCCCGCGGCCCCCGGCCGCGGAGCGGGACCGGGGCGGTGTACGGCTATCCGCAGCCGCCCTTCCGGGGCTCCCGGCGGGGCACCTCCCATGCCGGCGGCGCCACCGCCCGGCGCGGGCCGCCCCGGCGGCCAGTCCCCGGCAGCGGCCAGACCCTCGGGTCCCGGTGCCGGAGCGCTTCCGGGCGCCCAGGTGCGGCGCTGGATCGAGATCAACGGCAATCGCCATCAGATCTCCCGCCCGACGCTGGTGCTGGGACGCAGCACCGACGCCGATGTGCGGATCGACGACCCCGGCGTATCGCGCCGGCACTGTGAGATCCGGACCGGAACGCCCTCGACGATCCAGGATCTCGGGTCTACCAACGGCATCGTGGTAGACGGGCAGCACACCACCCGCGCTACGCTCCGCGACGGCTCGCGGATCGTCGTGGGCCAAACCACCATCGTTTACCGGCAAGCCGAAGGGTGAAGCGGGGGCAATGTCAGAGCTGACCCTGACGGTCATGCGGCTAGGTTTCCTAGCTGTTCTGTGGCTGTTCGTGATCGTGGCCGTCCAGGTCATCCGCAGCGACCTGTTCGGAACGCGCGTCACACAGCGCGGTTCGCGCCGCGAGCGGCCGCAACAGGCCGCCCGACAGCAGCAGGCCGCACCTCCCCAGCAGCGCCAGCAGCAGGGTGGCGGTGGCCGCCAGCGCCGCGGCGCCCCCACCAAGCTGGTCGTGTCCGAGGGCATCCTCGCGGGCACGACGGTCGCGCTGCAGGGCCAGACCATCACGCTGGGCCGTGCGCACGATTCGACGATCGTGCTGGACGACGACTACGCCTCCAGCAGGCATGCCAGGATCTACCCGGACCGTGACGGCCAGTGGATCGTCGAGGATCTCGGGTCCACCAACGGCACGTATCTCGACCGGACCCGACTCACCACCCCGACGCCCGTTCCGCTGGGCGCGCCGATCCGCATCGGCAAGACCGTCATTGAGCTGCGGAAGTAGTGCTACATGAATGAGCGCGAGCGGAGCGAGCGAGCCGAGGCGGCTGTCCAGGCGCTGGACGCCGGCGCGCTCCCGACCGGAGGGTGGGCACCGTGCGGATGTACCCGGAGCCGACGGGCGAGGTGCGCATGAGTCTGTCTTTGCGTTTCGCCGCCGGATCGCACAAAGGCATGATCCGGGAGGGGAACGAGGACTCCGGTTACGCCGGCCCCCGTCTCCTCGCCATCGCCGACGGCATGGGGGGCCAGGCGGCGGGCGAGGTGGCCAGCTCCGAGGTCATCTCGACGCTCGTCACGCTCGACGACGACGTCCCGGGCTCGGACATCCTGACCTCGCTCGGCACGGCCGTGCAGCGGGCCAACGACCAGCTGCGGCTGATGGTCGAGGAGGACCCGCAGCTGGAGGGCATGGGGACGACCCTGACCGCCCTCCTGTGGACGGGACAGCGCCTCGGCCTCGTACACGTCGGCGACTCACGCGCGTACCTCCTGCGGGACGGTGTGCTCACGCAGATCACGCAGGACCACACCTGGGTGCAGCGCCTCGTCGACGAGGGCCGCATCACCGAGGAAGAGGCCACCACGCACCCGCAGCGCTCCTTGCTGATGCGCGCGCTGGGCAGCGGTGACCACGTGGAGCCGGACCTCTCCATCCGTGAGGTCCGTGCCGGCGACCGGTACCTGATCTGCTCGGACGGCCTCTCCGGAGTCGTCTCGCACCAGACCATGGAGGACGCCCTGGCGTCCTACCAGGGCCCGCAGGAGACCGTGCAGGAGCTGATCCAGCTCGCGCTGCGCGGCGGCGGCCCCGACAACATCACGGTGATCGTCGCCGACGTCCTGGACATCGACAGCGGTGACACCCTCGCCGGTCAGCTGTCCGACACCCCCGTGGTGGTCGGCGCGGTCGCCGAGAACCAGCTCCAGTCGCAGGACGACGGCGCGATGCAGACGCCGAGGGCCGCGCCTCCGGCCTCGGCCGGCCCGTGCCCCCGCAGCCCTCCGGCGGCGGCTTCGGGCCGCCCGGCAGCGGCGACACCACGGGGTACGTCCCCGAGGGCAGCTTCGGGGCGTACGCCGACGATGACTTCGTGAAGCCCGGCGGCGGCCGCAAGTGGCTCAAGAGATCCCTCTACACCGCGCTCGCGCTCGCCGTCATCGGCGGCGGGCTCTACGGCGGGTACCGCTGGACCCAGACCCAGTACTTCGTGGGCGCGAAGGGCGAGCACATCGCCCTCTACCGCGGCATCGACCAGGACCTGGCCTGGGTCAGCCTGTCGAAGGTGGAGAAGGACCACCCCGAGATCGAACTCAAGTACCTGCCGCCCTACCAGCGCAAGCAGGTCGAGGCCGCCATCGCCGAGGGCGACCTCGACACGGCCCAGAGCAAGATCGAGGAGCTGGGCCTGCAGGCCTCGGCGTGCAGGAAGGACGCCGAGCGCCGCAAGGTGGAGCGCGAGAACCGCGAGAACCCCGAGGACGCGGCCAAGCCCGGCGAGGGCGAGGCGGGCGGCACGACCGGTCTGACCAAGGACCCGGTCGACGAACCCACCGCCAATCCGTCGGACCCGGCCGACAAGAACGACAAGAACAGCACGACCGACAAGAACAAGTCCAAGACCGCACCGACTCCCACACCCGGCCCCAGCCTCTCCGAGGATGAGCAGAAGCTGGTCCCGCTGTGCGGTAAGCAGTAAGCAGCCGTTGGGGGCCTCTGCACGCCATGAGCAGTACTACACACACGTCGACGATCGGCGCGATCGGGGCGCCGAGCCGGCGCAACACCGAACTCGCGCTGCTCGCTTTCGCGGTCGTCATCCCGTTGTTCGCCTACATCAACGTCGGCCTCGCGCTCGACGGCGAACTGCCGTCCGGCATGCTCGGGTACGGGATGGGGCTCGGCCTGCTCGCAGGCGTCGGCCACATCGTCGTACGCAAGTTCGCCTCGTACGCGGACCCGCTGCTGTTGCCGTTGGCGACGGTGCTCAACGGCCTCGGTCTCGTCGTGGTCTGGCGGCTCGACCAGTCGGAGAGGCTCCAGAACCTCGCCAAGGCGCAGTTCGGGGCCTTCAGTCCGTCGGCCCCGAACCAGCTCATGTACTCGGCGATCGGCATCGCGCTCTTCGTCGTCGTGCTGATCTTCCTCAAGGACCACCGCGTCCTGCAGCGGTACACCTACATCTCCATGGTGGGCGCGCTCGTCCTGCTGCTGCTGCCGCTTGTGCCGGGCCTCGGCATGGACGTCTTCGGCGCCAAGATCTGGATCCGGGTCGGTGGATTCTCCATCCAGCCCGGTGAGTTCGCGAAGATCGTCATCGCCGTCTTCTTCGCCGGGTACCTCATGGTGAAGCGTGACGCTCTCGCCCTGGCCAGCCGCCGCTTCATGGGGCTCTACCTGCCCCGCGGCCGTGACCTCGGCCCGATCATCGTCGTCTGGGCGATGTCGATCCTGATCCTCGTCTTCGAGACCGACCTCGGTACGTCGCTGCTGTTCTTCGGCATGTTCGTCGTGATGCTGTACGTCGCCACCGAGCGCACCAGCTGGATCGTGTTCGGTCTGCTGATGTCCGCCGTCGGAGCGGTGGGTGTGGCCACCTTCGAGCCCCACGTGCAGAAGCGGGTGGACGCGTGGCTGAACCCGTTCTCGGAAGCGGTGCTCCAGGGCAACAGTGACCAGATCGCCCAGTCCCTGATGGCCTTCGGCTCCGGCGGGGTCCTCGGCACCGGACTCGGCCAGGGCCACTCCGACCTCATCGGCTTCGCCGCCAACTCCGACTTCATCCTCGCCACCTTCGGCGAGGAGATGGGTCTGGCCGGTGTCATGGCGATCCTGCTGCTCTACGGCCTGATCGTGGAGCGCGGTGTCCGCACGGCGCTCGCCGCCCGCGACCCCTTCGGCAAGCTCCTCGCGATCGGCCTCTCCGGGGCCTTCGCCATCCAGGTCTTCGTCGTCGCCGGCGGTGTCATGGGTCTGATCCCGCTGACGGGTATGACCATGCCCTTCCTGGCGTACGGCGGTTCCTCCGTCATCGCCAACTGGGCCCTGGTCGGCATCCTGATCCGGATCAGCGACACCGCGCGCCGCCCCGCCCCGGCCCCCGCCCCCAACCCCGACGCCGAGATGACCCAGGTGGTCCGACCGTGAACAAGCCCCTGCGCCGGATCGCGATCTTCTGCGGGCTGCTCGTCTTCGCCCTGCTCGCCCGGGACAACTGGCTCCAGTACGTCCAGGCCGACACGCTGGCCAAGCACGAGAAGAACCGCCGCGTCACCATCGAGCGCTACTCCCAGCCGCGCGGCGACATCATCGTGGACGGCAAGCCCATCACCGGTTCCAAGGTGACCACCTCGGCCAGTGACCTGAAGTACAAGCGCACCTGGAAGAACGGGCCCATGTGGGCCCCCGTCACCGGGTACTCCTCGCAGCGCATCGGCGCCAGTCAGCTGGAGAGCATCGACGACGGCATCCTCACCGGCAACGACGACCGGCTCTTCTTCCGCCGCACGCTCGACATGCTGACCGGCGAGAAGAAGGAGGGCGGCAATGTCGTCACCACCCTCAACGGCGCCGCGCAGAAGGCCGCGTACGAAGGGCTGAAGGGGCGCGGCAAGGGTGCCGTCGCCGCGATCGACCCGTCCACGGGCGCGATCCTGGCCCTGGCCTCCACCCCTTCGTACGACCCCGGTGACTTCGCGGGCAACACCGACGAAGAGGCCGAGAAGTTCATCGAGCTGGACAAGGACAAGGACAAGCCGCTGGTCAACCGCGCGCTGCGCGAGACCTACCCGCCCGGCTCCACCTTCAAGGTGGTCACGGCGGCGGCCGCCCTGGAGCACGGCCTGTACGACGACATCGACGGCAAGACGCGCTCGCCGCTGCCGTGGGTCATGCCGAACACCACCACCCCGCTGAAGAACGAGGGCGACCTGCCCTGCAAGAACGCCTCGCTGCGTGAGGCGCTGCGGGTCTCCTGCAACACCGTCTTCGGCAAGATCGGTGCCGATCTCGGCAAGGACAAGATGCTGGAGACGGCCAAGAAGTTCGGCTTCAACTCGGAGCAGTTCATCCCGGTCCGCTCCAACGCCTCGAACTTCCCCGAGGACATGGACAAGCCGCAGACCGCGCTGTCCTCCATCGGCCAGTTCGAGACCGCCGCGACGCCGCTCCAGATGGCCATGGTCGCCGCCGCGATCGCCAACGACGGCACGCTCATGGAGCCGTACATGGTCAGCGACCTCCAGGCGCGGAACTTCGACGTCATCGAGAAGCACTCGCCCAAGGAGATGAGCGAGCCGCTCTCGAAGGAGAACGCCCAGAAGCTCCAGGAAATGATGGAGACGGTCGTCAAGACGGGCACCGGCACCCGGGCGCAGATCCCCGGCGTCACCGTCGGCGGCAAGACGGGTACGGCACAGCACGGCGTCGCGAACAGCAAGAACCCGTACGCCTGGTTCATCTCGTACGCCAAGACGGACTCCGGGTCGCCGGTCGCCGTCGCCGTGGTCGTCGAGGACAGCGCCGCGGACCGTGGTGACATCTCCGGTGGCGGGCTCGCCGCCCCCATCGCCAGGGACGTCATGGAAGCGGTCATCAAGAGCAAGAAGTGACGCCCGTCACGGCCACTCCCCATCGGTGCACGTCGCGGTACCGGTCCGGTATCGGCTGACGGTCACGTCCAGGTCACGCAAGTCGAGCCGGGTACCGTATGCCCGGACAGCACACCGCCGGACCACACAAGGTGCGGTCGGGACCGACGGAGAGGGCTGGATTAGCTATGGAAGAGCCGCGTCGCCTCGGCGGCCGGTACGAGTTGGGCCAGGTGCTCGGCCGTGGTGGGATGGCAGAGGTCTACCTCGCGCACGACACCCGCCTCGGCCGGACCGTGGCGGTGAAGACGCTGCGGGTGGATCTCGCCCGCGACCCGTCGTTCCAGGCCCGGTTCCGCCGTGAGGCCCAGTCGGCCGCCTCGCTCAACCACCCGGCGATCGTCGCGGTCTACGACACCGGCGAGGACTACGTCGACGGGGTCTCCATCCCGTACATCGTGATGGAGTACGTCGACGGCTCCACGCTGCGTGAGCTGCTGCACTCCGGCCGCAAGCTGCTGCCGGAGCGGGCCATGGAGATGACGATCGGCATCCTCCAGGCCCTGGAGTACTCGCACCGGAACGGCATCGTCCACCGTGACATCAAGCCCGCGAACGTCATGCTGACGCGCAACGGCCAGGTCAAGGTGATGGACTTCGGCATCGCCCGCGCCATGGGCGAGTCCGGCATGACCATGACGCAGACGGCGGCGGTCATCGGCACGGCCCAGTACCTCTCGCCCGAGCAGGCCAAGGGCGAGCAGGTCGACGCCCGCTCCGACCTCTACTCCACCGGCTGCCTGCTCTACGAGCTGCTCACCGTCCGGCCGCCGTTCGTCGGCGACTCCCCGGTCGCGGTCGCCTATCAGCACGTACGTGAGGAGCCGCAGGCCCCGAGCGTCTTCGACGGAGAGATCACTCCGGAGATGGACGCCATCGTCCTGAAGGCCCTCACCAAGGACCCGGACTACCGCTACCAGTCGGCCGACGAGATGCGCGCCGACATCGAGGCGTGCCTGGACGGCCAGCCGGTCGCGGCCACCGCCGCCATGGGCGCCGTCGGGTACGGCGGGGCCGACGGCTACGGCTCCGAGCAGCAGACCGCGATGCTGCGCCCGCAGAACGGCGGCGGCCAGACGACGATGATGCCGCCGGTCGGTCCCGAGGGCGGTTACGGCTCGGAGGAGGGCGGTCACGGCCGCCGCCAGAAGAAGAACAACACCTCGACGTGGCTGCTCATCGTCGCGGGCGTGCTGGTCCTGATCGGGGCGATCCTCATCGGGAAGTACACGTTCGCCGGGGAAGGTGGCGGCGACGGGAAGGTCGAGACCCCGAACTTCGTCGGCGACAAGGTCGCCGCGGCGGAGGAGTCGGCCACCAACGTCGGCATCAAGATCAAGGTGGGCAAGCGCGAGCCGTGCGAGAAGTACCCCAAGGGCGAGATCTGCGACCAGGACCCGGCCGCCAACACGAAGATCGACAAGGGTGACACGGTCACGGTGACCGTCTCGTCGGGCACCCCCAAGATCATTGTGCCGAATGTGCAGGGCCTGACCTACGCCAAGGCCAAGGAGCAGCTCGAGAGCAAGGGCTTCAAGAACATCGGCAAGACGACGCAGGAGTCCACGCAGACCCCGGGCATCGTCATCGCCCAGGACCCCGAGGGTGACACCGAGGCGGAGAAGAGCGAGACCATCACGCTCACCGTCGCCCGGGAGAAGAAGCAGGTCAACGTCCCCGACGTGACCGGCCTCGACTACGCGGCCGCCGAGAAGCGGCTCAAGGAGAACGGCTTCAGCGCCACGCGGGAGGACGTCGTCAGCGACGACGTCGACGAGGGCAAGGTCATCAAGACCACGCCCGCCGCCGGCACCCCCGCCGACCCCGGCTCCACCGTCACCGTCCAGGTCGCCAAGGAGCCCGAGGAGCCCGAGGAGGCCACCGTCCCGCCCCTGACCGGGCAGAAGCTGAAGGACGCCCGTAAGGCCATCGAGGACGCGGGGCTGACGGTCGGCTCCATCTCCGGGCCGCAGGACGACGACGCGCTCGTGGTCATCTCCGATCCCACCGCGGGCACGAAGGCCGCCCCCGGCTCGGCGGTCAATCTGACCACCGCGGGCGGCGGGAACGGCAACGGCCACGGCGGCGGCAACGGCAACGGCGGACTCGACAGCGGCGGCTTCATCGGCGGCCTGTCACAGCGTGACAACCACCGGGGCTGGGGCGACGACGACTGACCCGCACGCACATATGAGAGAGCCCCGGCACCTGAGCGGTGCCGGGGCTCTGTCATGCGAGGTCACTGCAGCTCCGCCGGAGGCGTCCTGTCGTGGTCGACCTTCTCGATCCGCTCCAGCTTGCCCCAGACGACGTAGCGGTAGGTGGAGGTGAAGACGGGCGTGCAGGTCGTCAGGGTGATGTAGCGGCCCGGCTTCCGCGCGCCCGACTCCTTGGGGATCGGGTCCAGGACCTTCACGTTGTACTTCGAGGTCGACGGCAGCGTCGCGTACACCTTGTAGACGTACCACTTGTCCCGCGACTCGTAGACGATCGCGTCGCCCTTCTTGATCTTGTCGATCTTGTGGAACTTCGCGCCGTGTCCGTCGCGGTGGGCGGCCAGCGCGAAGTTGCCCTTCTTGTCCTGGGGCAGGGCGGACTTGACCGGCTTCTTGTAGTAGCCGGCGACGCCGTCGTTGAGGAGCTTGCTGTCGGTGCCGGGCTTGACCAGGATCTCGCCGTTGCCCATCGCGGGTACGTGGAGGAAGCCGATGCCGCCCCGGGTGTCGACGCTGCCCGGGCCGCCCGCCCAGCGGTCGCGCACCTTCTCGCTCTGCTTGTGCGCCTCGCGGTCGGCGACGACGTTCGTCCACCACAGGGAGTAGACGACGAAGAGCCCGAGGACGATCCCGGCGGTGATCAGGAGTTCGCCGAAGACGCTGACCGCCGTGGCGAGGGGGCCGCGGGCCCGGCGTCGTGGTGCGGGCGCCGCCGGGGCGGGCGTCTCGGCCTGCGCCTGCTTCTCGTCGTCCTCGGTCGTGGCTGCCACTGTGTTCTGCCCCGTTCTCACACTTCTAGTTGACCAGCGCGCTCGGCTTGCCCTTGCTGCGCGGCCGTTCCTCCGCCATCTTGCCCCAGACGATCATTCGGTACTTACTCGTGAACTCCGGGGTGCAGGTGGTCAGTGTGATGTAGCGGCCGGGTTTCGTGAAGCCGGAGCCCGGCGGGACCGGGCCGATGACGCTGGTGTTGCCGGGGTCCGTCTGCGGCAGGATGCTCGCCATCTTGTAGACGTAGTACTTGTCCCGCGTCTCCACGACGATGGGATCGCCCGGCTTCAGGCGGTTGATGTAGCGGAACGGTTCGCCGTGGGTGTTGCGGTGGCCGGCCACCGCGAAGTTGCCGGTCCTGGCATCCGGCATGGCCGTCTTGGTCGCGCCCTCGTTGTAGTGGCCGACCATGCCGCGGTCGAGGACCTGCTGCTTGTCGATGCCCTCGGCGACCGGCACGACGACGTCCAGCTTCGGGATGTGCAGGAGCGCGAAGCCCTGACCGGGTTCGAAGGCCCCGGGCCTGCCCTTGCCCTTCGCCCACTCCTCCTGGAGGTCATGGGCGGCGCCGTCCGCCTGCTGCTGGGCGCGGATGTTCGTCCACCACAGCTGATAGGTGACGAACAGCAGCATCAGCACGCCCACCGTGATGAAGAGTTCGCCGAGCCCCCGGCTGATCACCGCGCCGGGCGAGGGCCTGCGGGTCGCGCTCGGCGCGGCGGCCCTCCAGGCGGGAGAGCGGGGCTCCGTCGGGCCGGGTGCGGGGCTGTGGGGCCTGTGGGGGCCGTGTGCCGCCCTTCTTGGCGGCCTTGCGGCGGGCGCCTGCCCCCGTCCGGAGCGGGGTTCCGTCGCACGGCGGGTGTCGGCGGTGCGCAGGCCCACCGTCTCGTCGCCGGTTATCGGCCGGGGGGCATGGCCACCGTAGAGCTGCTCGTACGTGGGCTCAGGCGGCCTCTGCGGCCACGGCTGCTCCGGTGGCAGCGGGGTCCTCTGGGGCGGCGGCCCCGGCTGCTCCGGTGGCAGAGGGGTTCTCCGCGGCGGCGGCCCCTGCTGCTCCGGCAGAGGGCTCCTGGGAGGCTGCGGTGCCTGCTGCCGCTCCTGTACGGGGCTCTGCGGCTGCTGCGGCAGCTGCGGCCCCGCCGAGGCGCTGCGGAACCACGGCGAGGGGTGCCGGCCCGGCAGCGGATCGGTCAGCGGGTCGGCCAGGTGATCGACCGCTGCCTCCAGAGCCGCGGTCTCGTCCAGGCCCCCGGCAGCCCCGTCCCCGCCCCCGTGCCCGTGCGCGCCACTCGCACCGTACGGGGCTCCGGAGGAGTCGTGCCCGGGGCGCAAGGCGGTCACGCCGTGGCCCTGCCCACCACCGGGGCGAGCCCGCTCGATCGCGTGACGCGCCGGTGTCGCCGCACTCCGCCAGCCAGTTGGCGAGCATCAGGTGACCGTGCTCGGTCAGTACGGACTCCGGATGGAACTGCACGCCCTCGACCGGCAGTTCACGGTGGCGCAGCCCCATGATGATGCCGTCCTCCGTGCGCGCCGTGACCTCCAGCTCGGCGGGGACCGTGGCGGGCTCGGCGGCGAGCGAGTGGTAGCGGGTGGCGGTGAAGGGCGAGGGCAGGCCCGCGAAGACCCCCTTGCCCTCGTGGCGCACCAGCGAGGTCTTGCCGTGCAGCAGCTCCGGGGCGCGGTCCACGACGCCGCCGTACGCCACCGCCATCGACTGCATGCCGAGGCAGACGCCGAAGACGGGCACGCCGGTCGTGGCGCAGTGCCGCACCATCTCGACGCAGACGCCCGCCTGCTCCGGGGTGCCGGGGCCGGGCGAGAGCAGGACGCCGTCGAAGCCGTCCTGCGCGTGCCGGAGCTCCACCTCGTCGTTGCGCAGCACCTCGCACTCGGCACCCAGCTGGTACAGGTACTGGACGAGGTTGAAGACGAAGCTGTCGTAGTTGTCCACGACCAGGACGCGGCTGCGGCGGCCGCCGGCGGTGCTCACTGGCCGTCCACGGTGACGTCGTTGAAGGGGAGCAGCGGCTCGGCCCACGGGAAGACGTACTGGAACAGCACATAGACCACCGCGAAGACGAGCACCAGAGAAATCAGCGCCCTTACCCATGCGTTTCCCGGCAGATGCCGCCAGATCCAGCCGTACATGCTGTCCCTTCCGTCGCGCGTACGGCAGCAGTCTCCTCGCCGTACGGCAACAGACTAACGGCGCAGTGCCTCCGGTTTCCCGGCCTCCACGGGCTGAGTGGCGTCCAGATGCGCCCAGACGATCAGCCGGTGGCTGTGGCCCCACTCCGGTTCGCAGGTCGTCAGGGTGAGGTAGCGGCCCGGGCCGTCGAAGCCGGACTTGCGCGGGACGGGGTCGATGACGCCGATGTCGCCGGGGAGGGTCCGGTAGGGCCTCCTGTCGACGCGGTACGTGAACCAGGTCGTGCCGTCGGTCAGGACGACGGGGTCGCCGGGGCGCAGCTTCGGGAAGTCCTTGAAGGGGTCTCCGTAGGTGCGGCGGTGCCCGGCCACGGAGAAGTTGCCCTTCTGTCCGAGCTGGGCGGTGTTGGCGTAGTGACCGAGGCCCTTCTTCAGTACGTCGGTGCCGGTGCCCTGGAGCACGGGCTTGTTCCACGTGAAACCGAACCGCGGGATGTACATGACGGCGAAGGGCTTGCCGTCCTGGTAGGGGGCAGGCTCGGCGGGTGGGGTCCCGGCCGGCTCGTCGCCCGCGCCCGCGCCCGCGGAGATCTCGCCCCGCGCCCACTGGCCCTGCAACGCGTCGATCTGGCTGTCCATGGCGTGGTCGGCCTTCACGCCGGTCCAGAACAGGACGTACACGACAAAGAGCACGATCAGCGCGCCGACGGTGATGCACAGTTCGCTGAACGTCCTGACGAGCGCGCGCACGGACACAGAGGGTCCCTCCCCGGGGCTCGCTCCGTCGTTCTCCGGTTACTCCACAGGCTTCGCGTAGTGGAGATCCACTGTGCCCGAGTAGCCGGGAAGAGTCACCGCCCCGTCGTCGTCCACTTTCCAGCCGAGGCCGTAGGCGTTGACGTACAGCATGTAGTTCTGGATCTCAGGGGAGGCGGCGAGGGCGTCTTTGAGCTTGTCGGGGTCGCCGACGGCGGTCACCTTGTAGGGCGGCGAGTAGACGCGGCCCTGGAGGATCAGGGTGTTGCCGACGCAGCGCACGGCGCTCGTGGAGATCAGCCGCTGGTCCATGACCTTGATGCCCTTGGCGCCGCCCTGCCACAGGGCGTTGACCACGGCCTGGAGGTCCTGCTGGTGGATCACCAGGTCGTTCGGCTGGGGCTCGGGGTAGCCGGGGAGCTTGGCCGTGGCGTCGGGCGGGGCGTCGGCGAGGGTGACCGTGACCGCCTTGCCGCTCAGCTCCTTGGTGCCGGCGTTGTCCTCCAGGGCCTTCAGGCGGGCGTCGTCGGCCTTGGTGCCGCCGCCGTCGCGCTGGGCGAGGGCCTCCACGTCGTCACGCAGGGAGCCGTTGGACTCCTCCAGCGCGCCGTTCTTGTGACTGCGCTCCTGGATCAGGTCCGAGAGCTTCAGCAGTGACGCGTCGGTACGGATGTTGGTGCCCTTGGCGGTGTTGAAACTGGTGAAGAAAATCAGGCCCGCCAGCGCGAAAACGGCGCCCGTAAGCACGCGAACCGGACGCCACCGGGGACGGCGCCCGGCACCTTCGGGGGAGTCGGCAGAATTGCTCAACGTACCCTTATCTCCTTCAGCGCCGCGGAAGCACTACGCTAACGGACGCCCGGGGGAGGCTCAGCTCCCGGTGACGCCCACCCGGCCCGACCACAGTTACCTGCGCGGCCACGCAGCGCATCGACAGGAGAGACCCTCGTGCCGAAGTCACGTATCCGCAAGAAGGCTGACGACTACACCCCGCCGCCCTCGAAGAAGGCGACGACCATCAAGCTGACGAACCGCAGCTGGGTGGCTCCGGTGATGCTGGCGCTGTTCCTCATCGGGCTCGCCTGGATCGTCGTCTTCTACGTCACGGACGGCAAGCTGCCGATCGACACGCTCGGCAACTGGAACATCGTGGTCGGCTTCGGCTTCATCGCGGCGGGATTCGGCGTCTCGACGCAGTGGAAGTAGCATCTTCCGGTCGGCCGGGATAGCTCCTCCCGGCCACTCCGCGCAAGCCCTGCCCTGAGTTATCCACAGCGCTATCCACACGAGTGGAAAAGGTCTGAAGATCTGTGGATAACTCTCCGCCGGTTGACGCCGGTGTGACCGGCCCGCCGACCCTCTCTCCCCCGCTCGCCCCTTGTCGTTCCTGGGGAAACCCAGGTCAGCGACAAGGGGCACGGCTGTTCCCCACTGCGTGCACAGGTTCGGGCACACACTGTGGACAACGCCCGTCACCTCACGTGAGCTGCCCGGTCCTGACGACGACCATCACCACAGCCGCGAGGAGAACCAGCGCGCAGCTGCCGAACTGGACGAGGCTCCGGCGCTCGCGGGGCGCGTGCACCATCGCGTACCCGACGACGAGACCGCCGGCGAGGCCGCCGACGTGGGCCTGCCACGCGATGCTGGGCCAGAAGGCCGTGATCAGCAGGTTGATCGCCAGCAGGGCGAGCACCGGCCGCATGTCGTAGTTCAGCCGCCGCATCAGGATGGCGGTCGCGCCGAACAGGCCGAAGACGGCGCCGGACGCACCGAGTGAGGGCTGGTTCTGCGCGGCGAGCAGGTAGGTGAGCGCGCTGCCGGCGATCGCCGACGCCAGGTACAGGGCGATGTAGCGGACCCGGCCGAGGGCCGCTTCGAGCGGGCCGCCGATCCACCACAGGCTCAGCATGTTGAAGGCGAGGTGCATGATGCCGCCGTGCAGGAACGCCGCCGTGACCAGGCGGTACCACTGCCCCTCGGCGACGCCCTCGACCGACCCGAACTCCGGTACGAACGCCTGGCCCAGCATGTCGTACCGATCGGTGAAGCGGTCCCCCACCGCCATCTGCACCAGGAACAGGGCGACGTTCAGCCCCACCAGGATCTTGGTGACCAGGCGCGGGTCCGCGGTGACCGCGCCGCCGCGACCGTGCGCGGCTGGTTGGCCGCCGGCGCGTGGCCGGTGCCCGAGCCCTCGCGGACGCACTCCGGGCACTGGAAGCCGACCGAGGCACTGATCATGCACTCGGGGCAGATGGGCCGCTCGCAGCGCGTGCAGGTGATGCCGGTCTCTCGGTCCGGATGCCGGTAGCAACCGGGCAGGCCCGACGCTCCCTGCGGCTCCTGCGGGCTGCCTGGCACCTGGTCCATGGAATATCCCTCGATCTCCGTACGAAGAAACTGTGACGGCACTTGCGTCGCTGACGGGACTCGCGTCGCCGATGGCACTTACGTCGCTGACGGCGCGTATGGCAGCACGTCGCCCCGCCCTTCCTTACGGATGAGCGGGGCGGTTCGGTTCCCGCGCCGATGGGCCCGGGTACGCGCTGATCAGGCCTCGCGGGTCTCGATGACCACGGACTCGATGACCACGTCCTTGACCGGGCGGTCGGTGCGCGGGTTCGTCTGCGTGCCCGCGATGGCGTCGACGACCTTCTTGCTGGCGTCGTTCGTGACCTCGCCGAAGATCGTGTGCTTGCCGGTCAGCCACGCGGTGGGCGACACCGTCACGAAGAACTGCGAGCCGTTGGTGCCCGGGCCGGCGTTGGCCATGGCCAGCAGGTACGGCTTGTTGAAGGCGAGGTCGGGGTGGAACTCGTCCCCGAACTCGTAACCCGGGCCGCCGGTGCCGTTGCCCAGCGGGTCACCGCCCTGGATCATGAAGCCGCTGATCACCCGGTGGAAGACCGTGCCGTCATACAGCCGGTCCTTGGTCTTCTTGCCGGTCGCCGGGTGCACCCACTCGCGCTCGCCCTGGGCGAGCTCCACAAAGTTCTTGACCGTCTTCGGCGCGTGATTCGGCAGCAGCCGCACCTCGATGTCGCCGTGGTTGGTCTTCAGGGTGGCGTAAAGCTGCTCAGCCACGATCTGCCTTCCGTTGTCTTCTGTGACGTCCCGATCCTCGCATGGACCGGATCGGGACGAGTAGCCACCGAGTCGGCGCGTGCCGGGGCGATTCGTGGCATCGTCGACGAGGACGTCCGAGGACGTCTTCTTACGGAGATATCCCCCGATCAAGGCTCGGCCGGGTCGACGCGACTGAGCCGGATGCCCGACCTCTCATACCTGGGAGCGATCCAGAAGGCATGATCTTTGAAAGGGTGGAAAGGTGACATAGGTATACGCCACCGAGGAGGAGGATCACGTGACCCGCATCGAAAGCGTGCGCGCCGCGACCGGCTCGGCCAAGGACAGCGTGCGGCACGCCGCGGACGCGGTGGCGCCATACGCCGACACGGCCAAGGATCGAGCCGCGCACTACGCCCAGGAGGCGCGTGCACGACTGGCGCCCAAGGTGTCGCAGGCGGCCGAACAGGCCCGTGTCCAGTACGGCGCCCACGTCGCCCCCCGCGTCGAACAGGCGCGTACGCACGTGCCGCCGAAGGTCGACCATGCCGCGCAGGAGGCCGCCGCACGCACCCGCAAGGCCGCCCGACAGGCGGCCGACTACTCCAAGCCCCGCATCGAGCACGCGGTGGCCGCCGCGCAGCCCGTCCGCGAGGAAGCCGCCGCCCGCAGTGCCGCGGCCCTCGCCGCGCTGCGCGGTCAGGTCTCGGCCAAGGAGATCCAGCGCCTGGTCCGCAAGCACGAGCGCCGCGCCAGGAACGGCCGCGTCTTCAAGAGGGTCGCCCTCTTCGGCATCCTCGCGGGTGGCGCCTTCGCCGCCTGGAAGTGGTGGGACAAGCAGGCCAACCCGGACTGGCTGGTCGAGCCCCCCGCGGCCACCGAGGTCCCGGACACCACGCCGCTGACCTCGGTCGACGGCAGTGACCAGACGTCCCTCGACCCCGAGGTCCAGGCCAAGCAGGCCGAGGCGGAGGCGGAGGCGCCGGAGGGGGACAAGCGGAGCTGACGCCCGACGACACCGACGACACCGCGGGGCGGAAGGCCGGATGGTCTTCCGCCCCGCGGCATGTCCGCGGCACTGTCTGATCTCAGGCGCCGGAGGACGCCGGACCGTTCGTCGGCAAGTCCGCCAGCAGGTCGGTCAGCTCCGCGTCCGGGTCTCTTGTGACCCGGCGCAGCGTCGTCACGAACTCCGTGGCGAGCGACTCGATGGTCGCCCGGTCGAACAGCGCGGCGCGGCACGCGATCGATCCACGGAAGCCCCGTTCCGTCGAGAGGATCGAAAAGGCCATGTCGGATTTGGCCGTGGCCTCTTCGGTGTCCACCGGTTCGATTTCGAGACCGGGCCAGACGTCGACGTCCACGGAGGCGTTGTCGAATGAGAAGACCGTTTCGAACAGGGCCGTCGCTCGCCTGTCGCGCCGGGAACCGAGATGCGCGACAAGTTTCTCGAACGGATAGTCCTTGTTCTCGTAGGCATCCAACGAAACACCCCGCACGCGCCGCAGAAGGTCCCGGAAGGTCCGGTCGCCTGCCGAGTCGATCCGCAGTGCCACGATGTTCAGGAAATAGCCGATGGTCCTCAGCAGCTCCACTTCACGCCGGTTCGACATGGGGCTGCCCACGACGATATCCCGCTGCCCGGACATGCGGGCGAGCGTCACATGGTGCACCGCCAACATGAACATGAAGGGGGTCACCCGCTCCGCCGCCAGCAGTCCATTGAGATCGCCGACGTCCTCCGCGGCCACCTCGAACTCGACGGTTTCCCCGGCATCAGGCGCGATCGCCGGTCGCGGACGGCTGCCCGGGAGACGGAAGGGTTCGGCCCCGTCCAGGGTCCGGCGCCAGAACTCCAGTTGTGCCTTGCTTTCGGCAGACTCCAGCCAGTCGCTCTCCGCCCCGGCGAAATCCGCGTACTGCGCCACCACCGGCTCCACCGCCGCGGTGCCGCCTTCCACCGCCGCCGTGTAGAACTCCCGCAGCTCACTCATCAGAAGGTCGAGTGAGCGTCCGTCGAAGATCGCGTGGTGAGCCGCCATCACCAGAACGTGATCGCGGTCTGCCGTTTGCAGCAGGCCGGCCCTGAACAACGGTCCGGCGTGCAGATCGAAGCCGCGTCCCGCCTCTTGGTCCAGTCGCCGCCGCACCGCCTCGTCGCCACCTGACACCACTTCGACGTCCAGGTGCAGGACCAGTTCGTCGGCGATCTTCTGGCGCGGCCTTCCGTCCACTTCCGTGAAAGTCGTGCGCAGCGCCCCGTGGCGAGCGATGACCTGGTTCAGTCCCCATTCCAGGGCGGAGACGTTCAGCTCCCCGCGGACACGGAAGGCGAACACCATCGAATACTGTGCCGACCCGCCGTTCAGCTGGTCGATGAGCCACAGAGCCTCCTGCCCGACCGACGCCGGCATCGGTCCCGTAAGAGTCATCGCTCTTCCCTCTCTGCCGTCAACTTGGCGACTCGGCCCGCGTGTTGGGTCTCGGCCTTCTGTTGGCGTACGAGGCGTCCCGTCCAACTCCGGTTAGTAGCACGCCGGTTGGGCCTCGGCTGACGCTCCGTGCGATGGGTGTGCAAACCGCGCCGCGGTCGCCTTCGTGATTGAATTGTCCCGGGTTTCATGGCGACATCGATGCCCCGGAAGGATGCCGTTCATTGCTGCGCGCGGGGCTGAACCACAGGCCGTACGAAGGGACTTGATGGCATGAGGCTCGCTCACGAACTCTTCGCCGACCGCGTCGCGGCGCAGCCCCGGAGCACCGCGGTCGTGCAGGGCCGTCACCACATGACCTACGCCGTGCTGGACGCACGGGCGCACCACATCGCGGGCCTGCTCAGGGCGGACCGCGTCGGCCGGGGCGCCGTCGTCATGGCGCACCTGGAACGTTCCCCCGACCTGATCGCCACCATGCTCGCGACCTGGATGACCGGGGCGGCCTACCTCCCCGTCGAGCCGGGAACTCCCGCCGACCGGATCGCCGCCCTTGCCCGCGCGTCCGACTGCGCGGCCGTCGTGACCGGCTCGGCCGGTGACCGCCTCCCGGATCTGGCCCTTCCGCTGGTCCGCCTGGACGAGCCCGTGCCCGAAGACCTCGTACCGGATCGCGCCGCGTCCGACCCTGCCGCGCCGGCGGTGGGCACGGACCTCGCGTACGTCATCTACACCTCCGGATCGACCGGCACCCCCAAGGGTGTCGAGGTCGAGCACGCCTCCTTGGCGTACCTCCTCGCGCACATCAACGAGCGGTACGGCATCTCGCCCGAGGACCGGGTGCTCCAGCTCGCCGCCATCACCTTCGACACCTCCGTGGAGCAGATGCTGGTGTCCCTCCTCAACGGCGCCACCCTGGTCCTACCCGACCGGAGGTGGGCGCCGGGTGAATTGGCCGACGAGGTCAACCGGTACGGCATCACCGTCATGGACCTCACGCCCTCCTACTGGCGTGCGTTCCTCGCGGAGCTGGAGCAGGGCCCGCAGGATCTGCCGGTGCGGCTGACCATCGTGGGGGGCAGCGCGGTGCACAGCGCGGACTGTGAGCGCTCGTTGCGGCTCCTTCCCGGCTCCCGGCTGGTGAACGCCTACGGCCTGACCGAGGCCGCCATCACCTCCTGCACCGCTGACATCACAGCCGACCTGTCGCGGGAGCACGGTGTCGTGCCGGTCGGCCACCCGCTGCACGGCACCGGAGTCCACCTGCTGGACGAGTCACTGGAGCCGGTGCCCGCCGGGCAGCAGGGCGAGGTCTACCTGTCGGGGCCGGGGCTGGCGCGCGGATACGTCGACCCGGAGGCGACCGCGTCCCGGTTCGTGCGCGGCGCCGGCGCGACGGCCGGGCTGCGCCTGTACCGCACGGGGGATCTCGGGGTCCTGGGGCCGGAAGGGCTGCGGGTCACCGGCAGGGCGGACCGGCAGCTGAAGGTCAGGGGCTTCCGGGTGGAGCCCGCCGAGATCGAACAGGCGCTCGTGGAGCACCCCGAGGTCACCGACGCGGCGGTCAAGCCGTTCGAACTCCACGGGGATCTCGCGCTGGCCGCCTATTACGCCACCGGCGCGCGTGAGCCACTGCGGGTCCGGGACCTTCGTACTCACCTCGGCGCGCGCCTTCCGGCGTACATGGTGCCCGCCGCGTTCGTTCCCGTCGCCTCCATGCCGGTCAAGCCCAACGGCAAGGTGGACTTCGCGGCACTCCCCGACGTCGATCCCTCCGGGTGAGCCGACTCGCGGACGTACGTGCGCGGTGCCCGCTCCTCAGGTCTCGGGCATCGGGGTGGCGCCTACGGGTTCCGTGGAGCGGCGAGCGGTGGCCGGCAGGGACCAGTAGATCTTCCCCATGCCGCCGAGCACGCCGTTCAGACGCGGCAGCTGCGCGTAGACCGGGTCGCGCTGCAGGATGGCGTCCACCTCGCGCAGCCGCCACATGGGGGTCCGCGGGAACAGGTGGTGGACCAGGTGGAAGCCCTCGCCGTCCTTCTCTCCGACCAGGAAACGCGTGGCGAGTCCGTACACCCGGTTCCAGGACATGTAGATGTCCACCCGTGGCGCGGTCTCGATCAGGGGGAAGTGCTCCATCAGCTCGGCGACCGCCCCGATCCACACCTGCGTGGTGATCAGCGGTACGACCCAGAGCAGGAGCAGCCAGGGCCACCAGCCGCCGAGGACCGCCCACGCGAGGACGGCGGCGAGGAGCGTGGCGCGCAGCCACCGCTCCGACGTCTTCTCGCCCTTGGTCACCATGCGGTGCCGGAGCAGGTAATAGAGGTACGAGGCGGTGGCACGCGGGCTCAGGGCGGTCCACATGTACCGCCGCAGCGCGGCCCGGCTGAGGTTGTCCCCGCACAGCGCGTTGTCCTGGTACTGCTTGTAGTCGGGGTCCCGCTCCGGGTCGCCGAGGCGGCCGTGGTGCTCGCCGAGGTGCGAGGCGCGGTAGCCGGTGAAGCTCTGCAGGACCGGGTATCCGCCGAACAGCGCCCCGATCACGTCGCCGACGCGGCGGTTCGCCATGAACGCGCGATGGGTCGCCATGTGCAGTACCCCGGCGAGGGCCCGCTGGCGGCCACCGATGAAGAACACGGCGGCGACGTACACGGGAAGGGCGACCCAGAGCGGGGCGTTCTCGAACGCCAGAACAGAGGCCGCGCACCACACGGCGACCCACAGCACGTGCTCCGCCACTTCGAGAGGGCCGTGCCAGTTGTCCAGTCGGGACGCGGCGCGCACAGCCGCGAGGATCTCGGGCGAAAACTTGTGCCGTTCGGCCCGTTCGGGGCTTGCCACAGTCTGGTCCCTCCCGCTGAGAATCTGAACCCGTGGACTCTGAAACGTGTGGGGCGGTTGTCACCGACGGCCGGGGAGAGGGGGCCAATTGACCTTGCCCTGGCGGGTGTTGGGATCTTCAGCCGATCCAAGACAGGAGTAATCGCCAGTATTTTCCGCGCGGCACTGCACTGTCAAGCGATTCTGTGCGCCGGGGGCCAGGGAAAAGGGCCGTTGAACCAGGGAAAAGGGCCGTTCCGGCAGGTCCGGGGCGGCGCGCGGACCGGCCGTGCCGGTTGATCGGGTAGGTATGCTCACTTCCCGCACCAGCCGCACCGCCCGCGCGTACGCTATGAGTTGACGACTTCAGGACTCCGCGGGGGACCCGCGGGGAGAGGGCGAGTCCTTGTCCGCGAAGACCCTGCACTCCTGGTTCACCGACAGTGTCCGCCGAGCCCCTGACCGGGAAGCGCTGGTCGCCGACGGGCGAACGGTCAGTTACGCCCAACTCGATTCTCTGTCACGGGAATTGGCCGCCCGCATTTCGACGGTGGAGGCACCGGGGCCCCTCCGAGTCGGATTGCTCGCCGCGGCCGGTGTGACCGCCTATGCCGGCTATCTCGGCACACTGCGCGTCGGCGGCATCGTGGTCCCGCTCCCCGTGGACCACCCCGCTGAAAGAATCCGGCAGGTCGTCGAACTCGCTGCCCTGGACGTGGTGTTGGCCGAGGAGGGCCGGGACGCCTCCTTCCTGGACGGTACGGACGTACCGGTGATCACCGTCGCCGGGAGCCGGCTGCGGCGCGCCCTGGAGGACGCTCCGGCCGTCCCGGGCGATCCGTCGGACGACAAGCAGGACCCGGACTCGGTCGCGTACATCCTCTTCACCTCGGGCTCCACCGGAGTGCCCAAGGGCGTGCCCATCCGGCACCGGCACCTCGACGCCTACCTCCGCCTCCACATCGACCGGTTCCAGGTCGGCGCCGATTGCCGGGTCGCGCAGAACATCGCCCTGACGTTCGACCCATCGGTCCTCAACACCTTCATCGCCTGGGGCGGCGGAGCGACGCTGGTGGTGCCCACGCGCGGCGAGCTGGTGGACCCGGTCGGCTTCGTCGGCGCCCATGGCCTGACCCACTGGATGTCCGTGCCGTCGATCGTCTCGCTCGTACGTGACGCCGGCGCCCTCCCGCCCGGCAGCATGCCGACCCTGCGCCACAGCTACTTCGGCGGCGAGCAGCTGACCCTGGAGCAGGCGCAGGCCTGGTCGGACGCCGCGCCGAACAGCACGGTCGACAATCTGTACGGGCCCACCGAACTCGCCATCTCGGTGACGGCCTACCGGCTGCCGGCCGACCGCTCCGCGTGGCCGAAGACCTCCAACGGCACGACCCCGATCGGCCGCATCCACCCGCACCTCGAACACCGGATCGACCCCGACACCGGTGAGCTGCAGGTCCGCGGGGAGCAGCGGTTCGACGGCTACCTCGACCCGGCCGCCAACGCGGGGCGCTTTTACGACCCCGTACCGCATCCGGGCCCCGAGCCCAGCCCGCAGGCGTGGTACCGGACCGGTGACCGCGTCACCGTCGAGGACGGCGAACTCGTGCACCTGGGCCGCCTCGACGAGCAGGTCAAGATCATGGGTCAGCGGCTCGAACTGGGCGACGTGGAGGCCGGAATACGCCAGTGGGGCGGGGTCGACGACGTGGTGGTCACCGTGGCGAAGGCGGCGGGGGGCCAGCCACGGCTCCTCGCCGTCTACAGCGGGGCCGGGACCGCGCCCGCCGACCTGCGCGCCCGGCTCCGCCCGCATCTGCCGGCGCACATGCTCCCGACGCGGTTCGTCCAGGTCGACGCCCTGCCGCTCAACGCCAACGGCAAAGTGGACCGTCTGGCCTGCAGCCGGCTCTGAGTGCCCGTTCGCCGCGTGGCGCCGAGGAATCCCCGGGTACGGACCGTTCACGGACGAAGGAGTACTGGCTTGAAGGACACCGTAGTGGTCCGGCCCAAGCGGGACCCCAAGGCTGTCATGCGCTTCATCTGCTTGGGTTACTGCGGCGGAGGCGTCAGCTCCTACATGAGGTGGGCCGATGCGATGCCGCCCGGCGTGGAGGCCGCCGCCATCTGCTACCCGGGCCGGGAAGGCCGCTTCGTCGAGGACTTCGCGGAGAACTGGGACGAGCTGGTCGACGACGTCGTCGAGGCGGTGGTCTCCGCGGCCGGCCTTCCGTATGTGCTCTTCGGCCACAGCATGGGCAGCTGGGTCGCCTTCGACGTCGCCTCCCGGTTGGAGGAGCGCGGCGGCCCCGCACCCGCGGCGCTGGTGGTGTCCTCCGCCAACGCGCCGAGCGAGAGCCTCGCCGTGGAGGAGGTCACTCCCTCGCGCCGCGACAGCGACGAACAGCTCCTCGCCTGGATGCGGCAGTTCGGGCTGCTTCCGCGCCACGTGCTCGACAGCGCCGAACTCCAGGACATGGCCGTCGAGTTGATGCGCGCCGACATCCGGGTCCGCGACTCCTTCCGGCCCCGCGAAGGCGCCACGGTGCAGGCGCCCGTCGAGCTGTTCACCGGTGCCGACGACGAAACCATCGATCCCGACGTACGGGAGCGGTGGCTGAGGCTGGCGAAGAACGGGGTGCGCCACACCGAGCTGCCGGGGTCGCACTTCTACACGCCCGAGGTCTGGAACGCTCTTCCCTCGTACATGGCCTCACTCAGCGAGCAAGTCCCCGCCTCGTAGGCACGCCACGCGCTCCCCCGCGCGTGCGGCCGACCGGCCGGGACAGCCGTATCCCCTTGTCCGTCTGCTCCAGGACAGGTCCCCGACCTGCACGCGCCCGGAAGGAATGCGCAGTGACCCCTGATGAGTCCGATCGGCTCGTAGCCCTGTTCCTGAAGTCCGCCCGCGACGCACCGGAGCGCGTCGCCGTCCGCGACCCGCACGGCGCGTGGACCTACGCCGAGACCGCCGCGGCGGCCGCGCACCTGGCCGCGGGCCGTCGCGCCGGAGTGGAGCCGGGCGACCGGGTGGGGGTGATGGCGGCACGCCGGGCCGGCGGGCCCGTGGCGATCCTGGCCGCGCTGTGGAGCGGGGCGGCGTACGTCCCGGTCGACCAGGGATGGCCGGCCTCCCGGCGTGCGGCCGTGCTGGCGGGCGCCCGGGCGCGGCTGGTGCTGGCGGTCGACACCGACCAGGAGACGCCCGACGACGTGCCGCGGCTGGACCTGACGACGCCCGAACTTCTGCGGGCGGGGGACGGCGAGCCGTCCGCGCCCCGGCCACGCCCGCACCCCGGGGCCGCCTACGTGATCTTCACCTCCGGTTCGACCGGGACGCCCAAGGGCGTCGAGATCCGGTCGGCCGCCGCCGCGAGTCTGGTCGACTCGGTGGCATCGCTGATCGGGATGGAACGGGACTGCGCGTTCATCGCCCTGTCCTCCTTCGCCTTCGACATCTCGGTGTTCGAGATCTTCGCCCCGTGGTCGGTGGGCGGCGAGCTGGTCGTCGCCACCGAGCTGGAGATCCTGTCGAACCAGCTGGGAGCGCTGCTGACGGCGCCCGGGCGGGACGTCTTCGTCCAGACCACGCCCACGGTCCTGGAGCAGCTGCTCCAGACCGGCCTGGAGGTGCCCGCGGGGACCGTCCTGCTGCTGGCCGGGGAGCGCCTGCGGCGGTCGCTGGTCGCCAAGGTCGACCACGTCCGGCAGGTGTGGAACCTCTACGGGCCCACCGAGGCCACCATCTACACCACGGCGCACGCCGCTCTTCCGCTTGCCGCCGACGACGCGGAACCGGACCTGCCGATCGGGTCGCCCGTCAACGGCGCGACGGCGGAGATCCGTCCCCTCACGGACGGCGGCGAGGACGGCGGTGAGGACGGCGCCGACGACGGCGGCGAGGTCGTCGGCGAGCTACTCATCGGCGGGCCCGGCCTGGCCCTCGGCTACGTGGGGCGCCCGGACCTGACCGCGGAGCGGTTCGTGGCCGGCGGGACGCGGTACGCCACCGGAGACGTGGTCCGCCGCCGGCCGGACGGCCTGCTGGTGCACGCCGGGCGGCTGGACCGGCAGGTGAAGATCCGCGGCAACCGCGTCGAGCTGGACGAAGTGGAGTCCGCCCTCTCCGAGGTGGTCGGACACGGCCGCGTGGCGGTACGGATGGACACGCACCGCCTGGTCGGTCCGTACCTCGCGGCGTTCGTCGCCGGCCACCGCCACGACAGCGTGGCGCTGCGCCGACGGCTCGCCGACCGCCTCCCGGCCTACATGGTGCCCACCCGGATCTACGAGGTGCCGGAGATCCCCCTGACGAGCAGCGGAAAGACCGACCACCGGGCTCTGCGGGCCCCGGAGGAGACCCGGGCCTGGGACGACGCCGTGTTCGACACGCTCTCCGCGCTCTGGGAGCGGCACCTGGGCGGGCCGGCCGCTCCCGACGCCAACTTCTACGCGCTCGGCGGGAGTCGGAGCGCCGCCCGGCGCATCGCGACCGGGCTGACACAGGCCCACGGCACCGACGTGGACGCCGCGCTCATCGAACAGCACCCCGTGCTGTCCGATCTCGCCGTCGCGGTCTCCGAGCTGTCGCGCGTCGACGCGCGGCGATGACCGGAAGGGAACAGCTCGATCATGCAACGCATCCCCGCGCTGGACGATGACGGACTCGACCACCGGTCGGCCGCCCGGTTCCTGATCTCCATCGTCGGCAAACAGAAGGCCGCCACCCTCTGGGGGGCGGTCACGTCCGCGGTGTGGATGGGCAGCCAGGCCCTGCTCCCCGTCACCATCGGCCTCGCGATCGACCGGGGCATCGCCGAGGGCGACCGCGGCGGAGTGCTCTGGTGGTCGACCGCCGTGCTGCTGCTCGGCGTCGTCAGGGCGGCGACCGGCATCGCGTTCTACCGGCATTCGATCATCACGCGCACGGTGTCGGCCTCGCTCGTCACCCGTACCGTGACACGGCACGTCACGCGGCTCGGCGCCTCGCTCCGCCGGCAGAAGGACGTCGACAGCCTGATCGCGACCAGCACGTCGGACAGCGTCACGATCGGGCTCGGCCTGCTCTTCGCCGGCCGGCTGGTGGGGGCCATGTCGGCCATGGTGGCCGTCACGGTGGCCGTTCTCACGGTCTCGCTCCCGCTCGGCGCGCTGGTCCTCGTGATCGTCCCCGCGCTCAGCGGACTGAGCGCGCTCCTCCTGCGCCCCCTGCACGCGAAGCAGGACACCTACCGCTCGCTCCAGGGCCGGCTGGCCGGACGCGCCATCGACATCGCCTCGGGGCTGCGGGTGCTGCGCGGAGTCGGCGGCGAGCGGCAGTTCGCCACGCGCTTCCGCGCCGACTCGGCACAGCTGCGGACGGCGGACGCGAGCGTGGCGCGCGCGGAGGCGGACTTCGAGGCGGCGCGGGTCCTGGTGCCCGGGCTCATCACCGTGATCGTCACGTACACGGCGGCGCTCTTCACCCTCGACCAACGCCTCACCATCGGCCAAGTGATCATGCTGTACGGCTTCGCGACCTTCCTCACCATGCCGCTCTCCGACTTCATGGAGGGCATGAGCCAGGTGACCCGGTCCATGGTGGCCGCCCGCCGGGTGACGACCCTGCTGAACATCCCCGTGCCCGCGGAAGCCACCGCCGAGGCGACCGCCGACGTTCCGCGGACCCGCGGCGAGGCGCACCTGGCCGACGCCACCTCGGGGCTGGACGTGCCGCCGTCGACGTTCATGGCGGTCGCCTGCGCCGAGCCCTCGGACGCCGGACTCCTCGCCCGCCGGCTCGCCCGCTTCGAGGCCCCGGGTGAGCCCGAACTGGCGGGCGACCCGTGGGCTTCGCTGCCGCTCCCTGTGGTGCGGTCACGGATTCTGCTGTGCCTCAACAGCGACCGGTTCTTCGCCGGGACACTGCGCGAGGAGGTGACCCGGGGCGGTGAGGCCGCCGCCGCGGACATCGAGGAAGCCCTGCGGACCGCGTCCGCCACCGATGTCGTCGACGCCCTGCCGGACGGCCTCGACAGCCCCATGGCGGGACGCGGCAGGACCTTCTCGGGCGGCCAGCTGCAACGCCTGCGCCTGGCCCGGGCGCTGCTGGCGGGGGCCGAGTACACCGTGTTCGTGGAGCCGACCAACGCCGTCGACGCGTACACCGAGTACCGCATCGCGGAGAACCTCGACCGGTTCTGCGCGACGCACTCCGACGGCCGCAGCGCCCTGGTGTTCACCCTCAGTCCTCTCCTCCTCCGGCAGGCGCACCAGGTGGCGTACGTGGAGGACGGAAAGGTGGTCGCCACGGGCACGCACGAAGAACTCCTGAAGAGCCACGCGGCGTACCGGACGCTGGTGGCCAGTGACGAGAAGGCACCGGTGAAGCCATGAAGGTCCGTACGCTCCCCGTCGCCGACGCCCGCTTCGTCCGCCGCTACCTCCGGCAGACGGCACGACGGCACCGCAAGGAACTGGCCGGTGTGCTGGCCCTCTACGGCCTCGCCGTCGGAAGCGGTCTCGTCGGCCCCTGGCTGCTCGGCTCCCTCGTCGAGGACCTGCGGCATGGCACGACGGCCGGCCATGTGACGACGGTCATCGCCGTCCTGGCCGGATTCATCGTGCTCCAGACGCTCCTGACGCGCGCCGCCTTCCGTGTGGCGGGCCGGCTCGCCGCGACGGTGCAGGGAGAGATCCGCGAGAAGTTCGTCGACGACGTCCTCGAACTGCCGCTCGCCTCCGTGGAGAGCGCCGACGACGGCGACCTGGTGACGCGGGCGTCCCAGGACTCGGAGATGCTGCGCCGCACCATGCAGATGGCGGTGCCCCAGGTCGCCGAGGCGGTGCTGTGGATCGCCTTCGGCATCGTCGCCCTCGTCCTGGTGTCACCGCTGCTCTCGCTCGCCCTGCTGATCATCCTGCCTCCGCTGGTGGCGGTGAACCGGTGGTACCTGGCGCGGGCGCGCACCGGCTTCCTGCGGGAGAACGCGGCCTCGTCCGGGATCACCGACGGGCTGGACGCGACCATCCAGGGCGCGGCCACGGTCGAGTCCCACGGCCTGCAGGCGCACCGCGTGCGCCGCGCGGAGCGGGACACCGAGAACTGGTACGGGGTGATGCGGTACACCTTGCGCCTGCGGACCGTCCTGTACTCCACGGAGGAGTTCCTCTACACGCTTCCCCTGGGCGTCGCCCTGCTCCTCGGCGGCTACGCCTACTCCGAGGGCTGGGTGAGCCTGGCCCAGGTGACCGCGGCGACGCTGTACATCCTCCAGCTGATGTTCCCGTTCGAGTCGCTGCTCGACTGGGTGGGGCAACTGCAGCAGGGCAGCGCGGCACTGGGCCGGCTGCTGGGGGTGGCGGTCACGTCGGAGCAGGGGGACGGCGGTCCGGGGAAGGACACCGCCGGGCAGCACACCATCGGCTCCGTGGACCTGATCGTCCGTGACCTCCGGTTCGCGTACGACGACGGGCCGGACGTCCTGCACGGCATCGACCTCACGGTCCGCAGGGGTGAGCGGATCGCCGTCGTCGGCCCGACCGGCAGCGGCAAGTCCACGCTCGCCCGGCTGCTGACCGGGACGTACGTCCCGCGGGGCGGCGAGGTGCGGCTGGGCGGCATCCCCCTGACCGAGCTGCCCCACCACGAGCTGCGCAAGCACCTCGTACTGGTGAGCCAGGACCAGCACGTCTTCGGCGGCACCCTGCGGCAGAACCTGGAGCTGGCCGCATCCCACCCCGCGCGGACGGACAGGCCGCGGCCGAGGACGACGTCCTGTGGAACGCCCTGAAGACCGTGGGCGCGGACGGCTGGGCGAACGCGCTGCCGGAGAAGCTGGACACCACGGTGGGCGTCGGCGCGGAGCATCTGTCGGAGGCGCAGGTCCAGCAGCTCGCGCTGGCCCGGCTCGTCGTCGCGGACCCGAGCGTGCTGATCCTCGACGAGGCGACCTCCCAGCTCTCCCCCGGCTCCGCACGAGAGCTGGAGCAGTCCTTCTCGGCCGTACTGGAAGGGCGCACCGTCATCTCCATCGCGCACCGGCTCCACACGGCCCGCGACGCCGACCGCATCATCGTCGTGGAGGACGGCCGCATCGCCGAGATGGGATCGCACCGGGAACTGCTCGAGCGGGACGGCGCCTACGCCCGGCTGTGGTCCAGCCGGGTGTGAGCCGCCGGAGGTGAGTTCCTGGAGGTGAGTTCCTGGAGGTGAGCCGCCGTACGCCGCGTCGACCACGGCCACGGCCTCAGCGGCGGCGGGGGCTCACCCGAGGCATCACGGCCCGGAGTTCACGCTCCAGCCGCTTGATTCCCCCGACGTTCCTGAGCGCGGGCAGCTCGTCGAGCATCTCCAGGAACATCTTGCTCCAGAGCGCGTAGTCGGGGAAGTGCTCCAGCCTGCGCGCGAAGCCCTTCTTCCGCCACGACCACGGCTTGATCCCGGCGTAGTGCAGCCCGCGGGACAGTTCGATGGAGGGGTAGCCGTAGAAGATCGAGTAGCTCGGGTCCAGGCTCGTCCACCGACCGGACCAGAAGTACGTCGCCGCCTGTTGATCGGTCCAGGCCCAGCGGTTGCGCACCAGATCGTGGACCTCGCCGCGGTCCAGCCAGTCCATGAATTCACGGTAGGTCGCCATCGACGGTTCGATCAAAAGCAATGAGGCGTTGACGCCGTAGTTCTCGACGTCCTCGGCCACCCGGTCCGTGATCTCCCGGGGGATGGGCGTACCGGGCGGGCAGATGTCGTCGTACACGTCGTGCCAGACCCATTTGCCGGTCCTGAGCGCGTCCGGCCGGTGGATCAGCTTCCCCTGGTCGTCGATGTCGGCCATGTGCTCACGGCGCTCGTTGATGATTCCGGCGGGCGCGGGGAGCTGCCAGATCTGCTCGAAATCCCGCAGCGGAAGGAGGTCGGCGTCAATGTTGACGACTCGCTCGTACGAGCATCCGAAGTCGCCGTCGGGCCCGAGACGCAAGGACGCGAAACGGGTGAGGGCGGCGCTCTGCACCCGCGCCGATCCGGTGCGCGGGCCGTCCGACGAGACGGCTTCCTGATATCCCGGAATGGGAATCTCGGCGACAGGAAGGACCTTGTGGTAAAGGGTCTGAAGGGCGCTGCGCGCGCGGTCCGAGACGTCTTTGGTGACCAGGCAGACGCGATCCGAACGGCTGCCCTGACGCTTCAGTCCGTATGCCGCCATCAGGCAGCCGGGCAGATAGCTGTCGTTGAACATCAGGAAGGTCACGAACGCACGCCGGTCGGGCCTCGGTGCCGCCTGTCTCGGGAGTCGCGGGGCAGGAATGCTCGTGCCGCTGTCGGGCATTGACGTCGACTCCCTCGAACTCGCTTGCACAGCGCAGAAATTCGACCGGCGCCACCCTCGATCGGGCTTGGCCGTCGGCCCGTTCAAGTGACGGATAATGTGGTGGGTCAGGCTACCACCGCGGTTCACCCGCTCTCCTGAACCCGGGCGCCTGTGAACACCCGTCAGTTCGCCTTTCACACAACGTTGATGGCTCGGACCAGGGGCCTCCAGTACGCGCCCCGCGTAGGCTCCGCTCCGGTCAACAGCGCGTTGAACGCGCACTTGTGCGACAGGGTGGGAGGACTGCGTCTTGCGACTCATCACGGCATCTACAGGGAGCGCGACTCGAAAGCACGCCGGGGCGGGTGGAAAAGGATGAACTCCCCCAAGAGTTGCGTCATTGTCGGCGCCGGACTGACCGGTGCCACCGCCGCCTGCGAGCTGGCCCGACAGGGCTTCCGGGTCCGCGTGTACGAGCGCGCGGACGTGATCGGCGGCCATGTGCGGACCGAATGGCTGCGGGGCATCCCGTACGAGCCGCACGGGGCGCATATCTTCCATACCGATGACACCGCGGTGTGGAATCTCGTCAGCAAGTACACCGACTTCGTGCCGTATCAGCATCGCGTCACCATCCGGGTCCGCTCCCATCAGCTGAGCTGGCCGCTTCAGCGCAGTGAACTCTCCCGGCTGGAGGAGTGGCCGCAGGTGGAACGGGAGCTGTCCTCGCTCCCGCCGGAGCCCGACACCACCAATTTCGCGACCTACTGCCGGTCGCTCATGGGGCAGACGCTCTACGACTTGTGCGTCCGGAACTACACCATGAAGCAGTGGGGGCGAGCCCCCGAGGAGCTTTCGGCCTCGGTCGCCGTCAACCGCGTCGAACTCCGCGACGACGATTACCGGGGCCTTTTCCGCGACCGCCACCAGGGGTGGCCCGAGCGCGGGTACACCGATCTCGTGGAGAATCTGCTCGATTCCGCGGAGATCCACCTCGGCAGCCGGTCACCTGCGACGACCTGGCCGAGATCGCGCGGCCCGGCGAGCCCGTCGTGGTCACGTCGGCACTCGACGACTTCTTCGGCGGTGAACTGGGCCCGCTGGAATGGCGCGGGGTCCGGCTCGTCAGCCAGTTCCTTCCCGGCATCACACTCTCCCAGGCGTCGATGGTGGTGAACGAACCCGACCTCGCCGTCCCGTGGACGCGGACGATCGAGACCAAGTGGGCCCTGGAGAAGCTGCACGACGTGCCCGGGACCATCGTCCTGCGCGAATACCCCGGCGCGGCGGCCAAGCATTACCCGGTCCCCGACAGCGCCGGACGCAACAAGGCCCTCCAGGCCGCGTACGAGGCGAAGCTGGCCGCCTGTACACGCAATCCGCTGGTGGCCGCCGGGCGGCTCGCGACGTACAGCTACATCAACATGGACCAGGCCGTCCGGCAGGGCCTCGACACGGCGCACCGCATCGCCCGGACCGCCTGATTCGACCGCCGTGTGCGGCGTGCGGCGGACGGGTGCGGCACGGCGGCGCCTCCCCGGGGCAGCCGCCCCGGGGCTCGCTCCGGCCCCGCGCCCCGACGACCTTCGGGCACCCCTTGACCCCGTCGAGACCGCGGCTGTTGAATGCCAACTCCGGGGAATAACAAGGGAGTTACGGATCATGGCCGGCGGTTGGGGCACCGTCGGCGAGAGGGGAGGGGGAGAGGGAAGGGGGCGCTCGCGGGGGCGCGGCACCGCACCATCCGACCTCGGCACGATCCCCCGAAGCACAGGGCCCTGGCTCCGCCCGTAGCGCGAAGAGCCGCCCGCTTGCGCCACCGCACCGCACGCGCGCGTCGCCGACGCGGCCGATGAGTGGCGTCCACGACCGGGACGCACGTCACGTGCCCGCTCCAGGCCGTCGCCGCCAGGACTCCGCAGATCCAGGACCTCCGGACGCCACGCGTCCGTCCCCGGCCTCCGCGCCCCCGACCCACGTGCTGCGGCTCTCCTCGGCCGCGCATTCCCGTGCTTCACGACCAACACCCTGCTGACGCGTACGCCTCGCGGCGCACATCACGAGGAGAGGTGCCCATCCGATGGAAGCCCGGCAGTCCCGCGTGTTCCGGCACAGCGCCGCCGACGCCATTCTGGTCCTGATCAGCCTCGCTCAGTTCACGTCGATGATCACGCTCGCCGCGGTCGAACCCACCGGGCTGTGGCCGATGCTCGGATCGTTCGCGCTCGTGACGTTCACGATGACGTACAGCGTCATCATCGTCTCGCACCTGTACTCGCACCGGCCCTGGTTCGTCTCGGCCCGCCTGAACGCGGTCATGTCGCTCATCAACTCGGCCAACATCGCGCAGTCGGTCCAGGCCTACCGGCTGACCCATGTGCGCAACCACCACCGGTACAACAACGACCGCAAGAGCGACGAGGGGACGACGCGCGACATCACGTCCACCTTCCGCTTCAGCAAGGACGACGGGCACGCGCCCCTGGGGCGGTACCTCTTCTTCAGCCTCGCCGCCTCGGTCCGCGAGTTCCTGGGCACGGTCGCCTCGCTGCGGCGGGGCTGCCGGGTCGGCAGGGACGAGACGCTGCTCCTGGAACTCGCCACCCGCAACCCGGAGCGCCGCAAGGCGGAGCTGAGGCAGATCCAGGCGGACCGGCTCGCGCACCTCGCGCTGATCGTCCTCTTCGCCGTGCTGTCGTGGCAGTGGCTCCTGTGGTGCTACCTCCCGGCGACAGCGGTGGCCTTCACCCTCGTCAACGTCCAGAACTACTACCGGCACTTCGGCGCGCACCCCGAGAGCCGGTACGCGAACTCGGTCAGCCACTACGGCCGCGTGTACAACTGGCTCACCTTCAACGACGGCTACCACCAGGAACACCACCTGCGCCCGGCCTCGCACTGGAGCGAGCTGCCCAAGGTCGCCGACGAATACAGCGCGTCCTTCCGTGCGGACGGGCATGTCGTGTCGCCGGTTCCGGCGGTCGTCGGTTTCCTGGATGTCCGCCGTGCACCCCTGCCCGCCGTCGCCAAGGGCGCTCCGGGAGAACAGGCGTCCGGCTGAGCCACCGCGGCTCGTGCGCGCAGAACTGCAGTACTCACCGACAGCTAAGGACGCAAGGTGACCGAGTCAGAGACCCGGGCCGAGAGCCCCGTCAGGGCCTACAACGAATGGGACCCGCTGGAAGAGGTGATCGTCGGCTCCGTGGACGGCGCCCACTTCCCGCCGTGGCACGTCGCGGTCGGCGCACCGCTCTCACCGGAGCAGCGGAAGGTGTTCCGGGAGAACGCCGGGCGGCTGTTCCCCGCCGACCAGGTCGCGGCGGCGCGCGACGAACTCGATCAGCTGGTCGAGATCCTGGCCGGGGAGGGCGTCAAGGTCCGCCGGCCCGAGGCGCGGGACCACAGCCGGTCCTATGCCGGGCGGGACTGGTCGAGCACGGGTCTCTACGACGCGATGCCCCGCGACTCGCTGCTGGTCGTCGGCGAGGACATCATCGAGGCCCCGATGTCCTGGCGCTCCCGCCACCACGCGGCCTCCGCCTTCCGGCCGCTGCTCAAGGAGTACTTCCGGCAGGGGGCCCGCTGGAGCTCGCCGCCCATGCCCGAGCTCTCCGACGAGCTGTACGTCGACGGCTGGACCGATCAGCCGGACGGCGAGCCGTTCCGCTCGGTGATCACCGAGTTCGAGCCCACCTTCGACGCCGCCGACTTCATCCGGTGCGGCCGTGACATCTTCGCCCAGCGCAGCCACGTCACCAACGCCCTGGGCATCGAGTGGCTGAGCCGGCACCTGGGCGACACGTACCGGGTGCACGAGCTGGTCCTCGCCGACGACCACCCCATGCACATCGACGCGTCCCTGATGCCGCTGGCCCCGGGCAAGCTGCTGATCCATCCGGACCGGGTGCCGGAGGTCCCGCGGATCTTCAAGGACTGGGAGGTGCGCACGGCGCCCCTGCCGGTGATTCCCGACGGTCACCCGCTGTACATGACCAGCAAGTGGATCAACATGAACGTGCTGATGATCGACGAGCACCGGATGGTCGTGGAGGCGCAGGACGAGCCGATGCGCCGGTTCGCCGAGGAGTGGGAGATCGAGGCGGTCCCCTGCCCGTTCCGGAACTTCAACAGCTTCGGCGGTTCCTTCCACTGCGCGACGGTCGATGTGCGGCGGCGCGGCGCGCTGCTCTCCTACTTCTGATCCGCGCCCGGCGGCCGGGCCGCGCCCTGTCGCAGGGCGCGGTCGCGCCGGCCGTCGGCTGATCCCGCCGTCAGGCGTTCGGGGACGGCACCGGGGTGGCCTCCAGTTCGATGCCGGTCACCGCGAGCAGGCGGTTCGTGGCCGCGTCGTGCATCGCCATGTCGGCTATCTCCAGGTCCGGTGCCGTCTCGCTGCGCCACCTGTTCACCGAGATGGTGAGGGCCGCGCCGGGGTCCGCGTTGCCGAAGTAGCCGACCTTCTGCTGGGCGACCTTGCGCCGCAGGAACTGTTCGTCGCTGCGGCCCTGCGAGCGCCACAGGCCCAGCAGCACCGTGTCGAAGATGGAGAAGTACGAGGCGAAGTACACCAGGCCCACGCCGTTGAGGTCGCGGACCACGTCCAGGGTGTACGGGGTCGTGTGGGCGGGCCCGGCCGGCACGAACCCCTGGGGCGGCTCGGCGTAGAAGCTGCCGGCCGCGCGGGCCCGGCCCACCGGTGTGCGGGGCGAGTGGCGGTTGGGCAGGCGCGGCAGGTCCGCGTAGGCGAAGTCCGGGGGTGTCACCTCGGACAGGCGCTGGTTGCTGCCCGGGGTGGAGCGGGCGATCCAGCGGTTGAAGTTCTCCGCGTACATGCAGTCCGGGTGCAGTCGCTCGTACACCTCCTCCGGGTCCAACGGGCCCTCGGGCACGGTGAGGCCGACGGGTGCGAGCCGGTGCAGGGTCAGCGTGGACTGGCTGCCGATCTGGAACACGCGGGAGCAGACCCGGAGTTCGTCGCCGAAGGTGAGGCCGTGCGGGTGCACGGTCTTTCCGCCGCGTACCCGGTAGTAGTAGAAGGACAGGTAGGCGGGGCGGCCGTCGGCGGTGGTGGCGGCGTGCGCGTTCATGCCGCAGGCGGCGGAGACCGCCTCCCAGGTCCAGTCGCCGATCCGGCCGAAGATCTGCGACCCGCTGCTGCACATGCCCGGCGAGACGGTCACCCGGCGGGTGAGGGAACTGCCGTCGACCATCCGTACGGAGTTCAGGGCGTCGATGCCGCTCATCGCTTCGCCGCCCCCGCCGCTGCGCCGCCGCGCTCCGGGGCGGCGGACTCCGGTGCGTCGCCCCAGTCGGCCACGGCCTTCAGGAACGCGTCGTTGTCCTGGTCGAGGCCGATGGTCACGCGCACCCCCTCCCCGGCGAACGTCCGCACAGCGATCTGCCGCGACATGCACCAGCGGCCGAACTCCGCCGAAGCCGCCCCGAGGCCGAGCCACAGGAAGTTGCCCTGCGCGTCCGGCACACGCCAGCCGCGGGCCACCAGTGCGTCCCGGACCCGGGTGCGCTCCGCGACCGTGGCCTCGACCCGGTGCGCCAGCTCCGCCTGGAGACCGAGCGCCGCTTCCGCGGCCCGCTGCGCGACCGTGTTCACCGCGTAGGGGAGGCAGGTCTTGTCCAGCTGCGCGACCACGTCGGCGGCGCCCAGCAGGTACCCGACGCGCAGCCCCGCGAGGCCGTACGCCTTGGAGAACGTGCGCAGCACCACGAGGTTGGGGAACTTTTCGCACAGCTCCCTCCCCCGGGCGGCGTCCGGTGCGCGGGTGTACTCGATGTACGCCTCGTCCAGGGCGACGAGACAGGTCTCAGGGACACGCGACAGGAAGGCCCGCAGCGCGTCGTGGCCGACCACCGTGCCGGTCGGGTTGTTCGGGTTGCACACGACGACCAGCCGCGTCCTGTCGGTGACGCGGTCCGCCATCGCCGGGAGGTCGTGCACGGCGTCGGCCAGCGGAACCCGGATCGAGCGCAGCCCGGCCAGCTCGGCCAGCTCCTCGTACAGCTCGAACGACCGCCAGGCGTAGACGACCTCGTCGCCCGGCTCGCCGAACGCCTGGAACAGCGCCTGGAGCAGTGAGACGGAGCCCGCGCCCACCAGCACCCGGTCGGTGTCGATTCCGTGGGCCCGGGCGATGGAGCGGGACAGCTCCCGGCACCAGGCGTCCGGGTAGCGGTGCGCGGAGGCGGCCGCGGCGGCGATCGCCTCGACGACGCCCGGCAGCGGTGCGTGCGGAGTCTCGTTGGCCGACAGCGGTCGCGGGGGCGCCGCGCCGTTCGCGCCCTCGGTCGGACGGTAGGAGGAGATGCGGTCGAGTGCCGAACGGAATCGTATGGCTGGCATGGGACTCCCGGGGTGAAGGAAGGGGCGCGGCCCGACGGGGGTGGCCGGCCGGCGCGACGCCACGGTGGACCGCTACTGCGGGGACACGGCTCCGGCCGCCAGCCGGCGCTCCTCCAGGAGGCGCGCGACGTCCGCGACGGTGGTGGCGTCCAGCAGTTCGTAGTCGTGGATCTCGAAGCCGAGCCGGGTGCTGAGCACCGTGGCCAGCTCCGTCATGGCCACGGAGTCCAGGCCCACCTCGGTCCGGGTGGCGCCCGGGACGACGTCGTCCTCCAGGAACTGGAGATCGTCGATCAGGACCGTCCTGAGCAGCTCGTACGTATCTCCGGTCACGGGCGTGCTCCCCGCTTCGGCGGCCGTCTCCCCGCGGGCCTTCCGGAGGGTGAGCGCCACGTCCACGATGAGGTCCTCCTGACCGGCCACCGCCTGGAGCCTGCCCAGCTCGAAGAAGACGTCACGGGGGTCGACCCCCTCGCGGCGGGAGATGTCGAGTACGCGGGTCTTGAACCCGGAGAAGACTCCGGCGAGCCCGCTGACGACCGCCACCGAGTCGATGGTGGGAGCGGAGTCCATCAGCTCCCGTCCGGCGATGTCCGCCGCGTCCAGGAGCTTGTAGAAGTCGATGCCGGTGGCGTAGCCCAGCCGCTCCAGGACGGGGACCAGGACCTCCAGCTGGGTGTTGCCCGCCCCGGCCCCGAACCCCCGGGCGCACGCGTCGAGGATGTCGGCGCCGGCCTCCGCCGCGGCGATGGAGTTCGCCACCGCCATGCCGAGGTTGTTGTGGCCGTGGAACATCACCGGTACGTCGACGGCCTCCCGGATGGCGGCGATGCGCTCGGAGACGTCCGTCGGCAGGTAGTGCCCGGACGAGTCGAGGATGCCCACGCCGGTCGCGCCGTACCCGACGAGGCGGACGCACTCCTCGGCCAGCCGCTGCGGGCTCGCCATGTGGCTCATCAGGAGCACGCCGTGGGCGTCCACCCCCGCGTCGCGCAGGAAGCCGAGGTGCCGCTCGGCCAGATCCGCCTCGGTGCAGTGGGTACCGATCCGCACCAGGTCGGCCTCGTGGGCGATGGCCTTCCGCAGGTTCGCGACGGTGCCCCAGCCGGGCAGCATGAAGACGCCCATCCTGCTCTTCTGGAGGGCCTCCCGGACGACCGACAGCATCTCGTCGTCGCTGAGCCTGGCCTGTCCGACCTGGAGGGAGGAGGCGCCCAGGCCGTTGCCGTGCCCCACCTCGACCACGGGGACAGCCGCGGCGTCGGCCGCGGCCGCGTACGCCCGCAGCTGCTCGCGGCTGAGCTGATGGCGGACGGCGTGGTGACCGTCGCGCAGCGTCGGGTCGTGGATCAGGACCGGCTTGCCTGCCGCCGGTCCGGTGCCCGTCGCGGGGCTCGTGACATCCGTGCCGGTCGCCCCTATGGCGGCTCCGCCGTGTGCGCCTGTCCCGCTCATGCCCGCTCCCTCTCGACGGCCGCGCGGCGGCCCGCCGTGTACTGCTCGGCGATGTGCAGCGCGGCGGAGTTGATGATGTCGATGTTTCCCGCGTACTTCGGGATGCGGTCCCCCCGCGCGGTGACCTCGACGGCGATGAAGGCCCTGCCGTCGTTCACGGTGCACGCGGTGACGTCGTATCCGCCGGCGAAGGCGCGGACGCCCGCCGCGGCGTTCTCGACCAGCGCGCTCACCGACTCCTGGGTGAGGTTGTCGCCGTACAGGGACATGGCGACCCGGAAGGTGGCCGGGGGGCGGGCGGGGCTGATGTTGAGGATCGACTTGACGTCCTTGGCCCCGGTGAAGTCGCGGACCGCGTCCTGCGTGGTCTCGACGTACTCGTCGAGGTTGAGCCGGGTGGAGCGGCCGACGCTGAGGGTGGCGGCGGTGGTGACGACCTCCACGTAGTCGAGCCGGTGCCGGCGCGAGACGGCGTGCAGGAGCGGGATCGACGCCTGGCCCCCGCAGCTGACCATGTTCACGTCGGTGCAGGCCGCGGCCGCCGGTCCGTTCACGGTCGGCACCACCATCTGTCCGACCCTGCTGGGCGTCAGGTCGATGAGCGTGGTGCCGAGCGGGGCCAGGAGTTCGGCGTGCCGCGCGTGCGACATCGCGTTGGTGGCGTCGAAGACGATGTCGAAGGGTTCGTCGGTCTCCGTCAGGGAGCGGATGCCGTCCGTGGAGGTCCGCACCCCGAGCCTGGCCGCCTGGCGCAGGCCCGGCGTGCGCTCGTCCCGGCCCACGATGAGCCGCAGGTCGAGCGCGCCGGACCGCAGCGCCTTGGCCGCCAGATCGACCCCGATGAGGCCTGCTCCGAGCACCGCCACGGACAGCCGTCCGTCGTCGTTCATGACTGGCCCTCCATGCTGAGCGAGACGGAGCCGAGGGCGCCGAAGGAGGCCTTCGCCGTGCCTCCCGGCAGCAGGTCGACCGCGGCGGCCCAGGCACCGGCGAGGACGATGTCGCCCGCACGGACCCCCTCGCCGAAGGTGTGCAGAATCCGCACCAGGCAGGCCACGGATTCCGCCGGATGCCCCAGAACCGCCGAGCCGTGCGCGGTGTGGACGGTGGTGCCCGCCTCGAACACCATCTGCTCGGCCGCCAGGTCGATGCCCTCGGGGGAGACCTCCGCGCCGAGCACGGCCAGGGCGCAGGAGGCGTTGTCGGCGACCGTGTCCACGAGCTGGATCTTCCAGTCCGCGATCCGGCTGTCGAGCACTTCGAGCGCCGGGAGCACCGCGGCCGTGGCGTCGAGGACGTCGCGTGCCGTCACCGAGCCCCCGCGGAGGTCTTCTCCCATGCGGAAGGCGAGTTCGCCCTCGACCTTCGGGGCGATGAACCGGTCGGGACGCAGACAGACACCGTCCGGGGCCAGCATGTGGTCGGCCAGATAGCCGAAGTCGGGCTGGTCGATGCCGAACATCCGCTGGATGGCCTCGCTGGTGATGCCGATCTTGTGTCCGGCGAGTCGAGCCCCGTCCGCGACGTCCAGCGCGCGGACCTCGCGCTGGATCGCGTAGGCATCGGCCACGGTGAGGTCGGGGTGGCGGGCGGAGAGCGGCGGTACCGGCCGACGGTCGCGCCCCGACGCCCTCAATTCGGCGGCGAGTTGTCGGTGCAGAGCCTGCTGTGGTGACGATGTCATGGCAGTGGGCCGACCGGAGGATGCCGTCCGGCTGGCCCGCCCCCCCTTCACAGTGATATCGGATCTCGATGCTGTGCGATTGGTTCTGCACCTGCCGAGGCTCGGGTGGGCCTCGTGCCGCACCGGCGCGGGATCAGCGCCTGCGCAGCTCCTCCAGGGGCACCGATGGCTCGGCGAGCACCTGCTGGAACGTGGTGGCCAGTCGGTCGGTGTGCGGGCCCAGTGCGCTGTCCTCGGTGATCTCCAGGAGCAGTCCGAGTGTCCCGTCGTGCTCCCCGACGGTCACGGTCGCGGGACGTGCCGTGGCCTGGCGGGCCCGCACCACGGGGGTGGCGGTGGTGCCGAACATGCCGGGCGGGGGCGGGCCCTCGAAGTTGAACGCGATGAGGCTCTCCGGCTGTCGCCGGTAACGCCGCTCCTGCAGGACCCGGTAGAGGCCGGAGGTGCTCTTGGAGACGCTCAGGATCTGCTCCTGGACGGCCTTCGCCACGTCCGTCACCGTGGCGGTGCCGGGGAGGTCGGCGACGACCGGCAGCAGGTCCACGCAGAAGCCCATCAGCGGCTTGTCCGTGTGGCGCGGCTGCCCTGTCTGGTGGGCCATGACGAGCGCCTGTTCCGTGCCGAGGAGCAGCGACGAGGCGGCCGCGAGCGCCGCGAGGGCCGCGGTGTGCTTCGTGACCCCGCCGGCCCGGGCGAGTTCGCCCAGCTCCGTCAGGCTCCGCGCGGGCAGGGTGTCCGTGCGGGTGACCGGCTTCCAGGGCCCCTCGTCCTCCAGGAGCGGGACCGTGTCCCAGACCGCGTCGAGCCGCTCCCGCCACAGGGCGCTGTTCGCGTCGAACCGTGTGTCCTCGTCCTCGCGTTTCCACCGCGCGTACTCCAGGAAGCCGGCCGGTTCGCGCAGGCCGTCGTCCGTCGCTCCACCCAGGTAGCAGGCGGACAGCTCCGACCACATGACGCCGAGGGACCAGCTGTCGACCACCACGTGCGGCGCGGTGGCCTGGAGGAACGCGGCGTCCTGCGTCTGGACGAGGTGGAAGCGGAAGAGCGAGGGCGCCGTCAGGTCCACCGGCTTCTGGGCGGCCCGGTGCAGCAACGCCTCCACGTCGTCGGGCGAGGCGTCGCTCAGCGTGCTGACGGCGAGGCCCGGCACGGCGCGTGTCAGCGTGCGCTGGAAGTCGCCGTCCTCGTCGAACGCGGTCCTCATCGCCTCGTGCCGCTCCGCGACCCGCCCGACGGCGCGCCGCAGCCGCTCGACGTCCACCGTGCCCTCGATCCGGAGCACGTCGGAGACCTGGTAGGACTCGCCGAGTTCGCCGCCCAGCTCGGTGGCCAGCCACAGCAGCTTCTGGCCGTCCGTCAGGGGCGCCTGGCCGACCACGGCGGGCGGCGGCTCGGGAGCGGGCGTGGGTACGGGAGCGGGCGCCGGCACGCGTGCTGCGCGCGGTGCGCTCGGAGTGTGCGGCGCGGGCGATGGGCGGGCCGTGTCCCACTGGCCGCGCGCGGCGACCTCCGCGGCGGTCTCGGCCACGGCTTCCACGATCCGCGCGCAGTCCGCTTCGGTGTGGGCGGTGCTGAGGAAGCAGGTGCCGCCCTCCCAGACGTAGATGCCGCGGTTGAGGAGGCCGAGGCCGAACATGTCCTCCGCCAGCGGGCCGCCCTCGACGTTGAACCGGAAGAGCGAGGAGAAGTGCTCGACCTCGACCGGATATCCGTGGGCGGCCGCGTGCGCGTTGATCCGCCCGGCCAGGGACGCCGTCAGGCCGGTCAGCGCGTTCTGCAGCCGGGGCGACTCCTTCTTGAGGTGCCCGATCATCTGCTGGGCCACGGCCATGGCCATCGGATGCTTGCTGAACGTGCCCGCGAAGACCATGCTGGGCCGCTGCGGGAAGCCGACGTCCCCCTCCCGCCAGCGCCCGCCGTCGATGGGCGCCATGAATTCCGCGTCCCCGGCGATGACCCCGAGGGGCATGCCGCCGCCGATCACCTTGCCGTAGGTCACCAGGTCGGGACGGATGCCGAAGTACGCGGCCGCACCGCCCTGGTGGCACCGGAAGCCGGTGATGATCTCGTCGAAGACGAGCGCGATGCCGTGGGCACCGGTGAGCGCCCGGAGCTGGTGCAGCAGTTCGGCGGGCTGGTAGCCGGGGCGGCGGCTCTGGACCGGCTCGACCAGCACCGCGGCCAGCTGGTCGGCGTAGGACTCGAGGACGGGGAGGGCGGATGCGTCGTACGGCAGGATGAGGGCGTCCTGGGTCATCGAGGGCGGTGTGCCCCGGCCGAGAGCCGTGGCCTCGCCCGGCTCGCCCCCGGCCCGTGGCGCGACCAGTACGCCGTCGAAGGTGCCGTGGTACGACCCGGTGAACTGCGCCACGAGCCGCTTGCCGGTCCGGGCGCGCGCCGCCCGCACGGCGCCCATCACCGCCTCGGTGCCCGAGGAGGTGAAGGCGACCCGGTCGACGCCGGTGAGGGCGGCGATACCGCGGGCCACGTCACCCGCGGTGGACGACTGCGGCCCGATGAGCAGGTCGGAGGGGTCGAAGGAGTTCAGTGCCGCGGCGAGCGGTGCCGACGCGTGACCGAGCATGTTGACGCCGAAGCCCATGCAGAGGTCGAGGTACTCCCGCCCGTCGGCGTCGGTGAAGCGTGCCCCCGTGCCGCGGACCCCGACGATCGGGTAGCTGACCTCGCGGCGGTTCTTGCGGGAGATCAGGTTGCGCTGGTCGGCCAGTGCGTACCGGTTCTCCTCGGTGATGCGCTTCGACAGCACGGTCCGCCGGGCCCAGTCGGCCTCCGCCTGCAACGGCTCGGCGCCGCCCGCGGCCGCGGCCGACGGCTCGGTCGGACGCGGCGGGGGGACGGATCGCGGAACGGGGACGGACCGCGGAACGGGGGCGCGCAGCCGCTCGGCGGCGCGGCGGGAGCCGCGGATGCCGCGGGCTGCCGTACGAGCTTCTCCGCAGGGCCTGGTACGGGCTCCCGCGCACGGCCCGGCCCCGGCGCCACGCCCTTGAGGTGCTCACTCATGGCGGCACAGGAATCCAGGTCGAAGAAGAGCGGCTGGACGTCGAGGTCGACCCCGTACTCCGCCGACAGGGCGTCCGCGAGCTGGATGAGCAGGAAGGAGTCGTATCCGAGTTCGATGAAGGAAGCGTCCGGCCGTACGTCCTGCGGCGGCACCCCCACGAGTTCCGCGACGATCCGCCGCACTCCGGCGTCGACCGCCGCCGCCTGCGCGGGGGAGAGCGCCGCGCGCGGCCGCGGGACCTCCGCGGCGGCGCGGGCCTCGGGCGCCGCGTCCGTCCGGCCGGTGTCGGGAGTCGGCTGTGCCTCGGTCTGCATGGGCGGCTGTTCCTCCTGGGCACTGTGGTCGAACGCGTAGGTGGGGGCGTGGATACGCGACGGGGCGCCGTCCGTGCCGGTCTCCCGCTCGCGCTTTCCCAGCGTTTCCACGGCGTGGTCCTGATCCGCCGTCCAGGCGGACGCCAGCAGCCGCGCCCGGCTCGACGCGTCGTAGCCCGGCTGGTTCTTGGTGGTCATGGCCCGCGCGTCGGCGCCGAACACCTCGCGGACGAACGGGGTGACGCCGGTCTCGGAGTCCAGGACGTGGGCGAGGTCCACACCGTCCGCGCGGAGCTTCCTCATCGCGTCGCCGAAGCGGACCGTACGGACCAGGTGCCCCGCCCAGAAGCCGGGATCGCGGGCCGTCCCGGCGTCCAGCCAGTCTCCCGTCGTCGGCGACAGCACCCGGAGATCCGGTGGCCGCAGGTCGACCTGGGACCACACCGCCCGGTACTGCTCGAAGACGTCCCGCAGGACCTCGCTGTGGTACGGGTGCGCCACGGGCACGCGGACGCCGGCGATCCCGTCGCCCCGCAGCCGGGTCGCGACCGCGTCGACGGCGCCCGCCTCGCCGCTGAGCATGCAGTCCCTGGCGCCGGGGACGATGGCCAGCGACACGGCGGCGCCGAGATAGGGGGAGACGGCCTCCTCGGACAGGCGTACCCGGATCATCCCGCCCGCCGGGGCGTCCCGCAGGAGCCGGGCCCGCTCCGAGAGGACCGCGGCGGCCTCGCCGAGGCCGAGCACGCCCGCGAGCACTCCGGCGGCCAGCTCGCCCAGGCTGAATCCGCACAGTGCCGGGGGCCGCAGCCCGTCGGCGAGCAGCGACCGCCCGACCGTCACGGACTGGACGAGAAGGGCGAGTTCGGTGAGGCGTGGTTCGGGCTCGGGGACGGACGCGCCGGAGAGCATCTCCCCCACCGCCTGGCGGTCGTCGGCCGGCAGCGCCCGCAGCGCCTCGGAGAGCAGGTCCGCGAAGCCGTCGATGCCGGCTGCGGCCGAGGTGAGGTCTCCCGCCGGCCTTCCCTGGCCGGGCAGGACGAGGACGCCGCTGTGCTTGCGCGTCGCGAGCCGGCTTCCGGTGCGCCAGACGGCGACCTCGTCGTCCCGCTTGGTGAGCGTCCGCTTCCCGGCGCGGCAGGAGGCGCCGTCCGGTGCGCAGCGTGCGGGCGAGGGCCAGGAGGCGTCCCGGGTGCCGTGCGGCGTACTCCGCCACGCGGTCGGCGGTGGCCTCGGCGCTGCGCCGCGTGGCGGCGGAGACCGGGAGGACGGCGACCAGCTCGTCCGGTTCGTCGGGCGGGACGGCGGCCGGCGGCTGTTCGAGTACGACATGCGCGTTGGTGCCGCCGATGCCCAGGGAACTCACGCCGGCCCGCCGCGGCGTCCCGCCCGCCTCCCACTCGCGGCAGCTGTCCGGCACGAACAGCCGGTCACTCGTCGGTTTGATCCGCGGATTGCGCTCCACGAAGTTCGCGACCGGGGGGATGCGGCCGTGGTGGACGACCAGCGCGGCCTTGATGACGCCCAGGATGCCCGCGGCGGCACCCAGGTGGCCGACATTCGCCTTGGTCGCGCCGAGGGCGCACCGCACGCCCTCCGCCCCCAGGGCCTGTTCGATGGCCGCCCATTCGACGACGTCACCGATCGCGGTGGCGGTGCCGTGCGCCTCCAGGTAGCCGATGTCGCGCCCGGCCACGCCCGCGGACGCCAGCGCCGCGCTGATGACGCGGCTCTGCTGCTGCACGCTGGGCGCGGTGAAGCCCATCTTCCGGTTGCCGTCGTTGTTGATCGCGCTGCCGCGGACGACGGCGTGGACGGCGTCCCCGTCGGCGATGGCCCGCTCCAGGCGCTTGATCACGACCGCGCCCGCGCCGCTTCCGGTGATCATGCCGTTGGCGGCGGCGTCGAAGGGGCGGCACTGGCCGTCGGCCGACCAGGTGGCGCCCTCCTGGTAGTAGTAGCCCGCCCGCTGGGGGAGTTCCACGTTCACCCCGCCGGCCAGCGCCATGTCGCACTCGCCGGAGAGCACGCTCCGCATCGCCAGGTGCAGGGCGACGAGGGAGCTGGAGCAGGCGGTCTGGACGGTCAGGCAGGGCCCGCGCAGGTCCAGCGCGTAGGCGATGCGGGTGGCGAGGTAGTCGTTGTCGAGGAGCGTCGTCCAGTTGATGGCTTCCGACAGCTTCAGGGGGCGCGTCACCTCCCCGTACCGGCTGTCCCCGAGGCGCTGCGTCACGGAGATCGGTGAGGCGCCGCCGCCAGCCGCGAACAGCCCGATCTCTCCGGGGTGGCGCGACGGGTCGTGGCCGGCGTCCTCCAGTGCCTCCAGCGCCACTTCCATCATGACGCGGTAGTTGAGGTTGAGCCCGTCCGCCTCTCCGGGGCTGATCCCGAAGGCGGCGCCGTCGAACGCGTCGTAGCCGTCCAGCGGTGCGGCCACGGGGACGTAGCGATTGCGTACGCCGGGGTCCAGGCCGATGCCCTCGCGCCGGCGGTCCTCCTCCTCGACCCGCACCATGCCGGTCGCCCCGGCCTCGACGCCGGCCCACAGCGAGCGGTAGTCGGCCGCGCCCGGAACCCTGCACGCCATGCCCACGATGGCCAGCGGCTCTTGCACCTGCTGCTCCTTACCTGAGCCCGTCGTCGTGTCCCCCACCCGCGCTCCGGGACGCACGGCCGCCGCGTGCGACTGCGTCGTGGCGGCGACACCGCAGCGGTGGCGCCTCACCCGCCCGCCGCCACCGTGTCGGCATCCAGTTGCGAGGCGAAGTCACGCAGCTGCGGGTGTTCGAAGAGCAGCCGCAAGGTCGCGCTCTGCGAGACCTGCTGGCGCACCGCGGCGGTGATCGGCCCGACCAGCAGCGAGTGCCCGCCCAGCTCGAAGAAGTCGTCGTACGGCGACTCCACGGGTACACCGAGCACGTCGGCCCAGATGGCGGCGATGGCCTTCTCGACGTCGGTGAAGGCGGGGGCCCCTCCGGCGGGCACGCGGTCGGCGGACAGGTCCCGCTCGCCCTGGGCCGGGGACGCGGAGCCGTCGGTGGCCGCGCCGTCCTCGGCGCGTCCGGGGACGCGGGCGAGGAGGTCGTGCAGGCCGAGCGAGGTCATCGGCGCGTCGGGCTGTGCCAGCAGCGCCACCAGGATGTCCTGGTACGCGGCGGCGTAGCCGTGCGCGACGTCGTCCGGGTACGTGCGCCGCGCGTACTCCCAGTCGAGAGCGATCCCCGCGGGAGTGATGTCGCAGGCCACGTGCAGGTCGAAGGGTCCCTGCACGGTGCGGGCGTAGACCTCCGTCATCTCGCCCTCGTCCAGCTTCAGGCTGCCGACGGCGCCCGCGGTGAACACCGTCTGCAGGATGCCCGCGCCGGGCTGCTGCTCGGCTTCGGCGTCGGCGACCATCCTGCTGAACGGCAGGTCCTGGTGGTCGATGGCGTCCATGAGGTCCAGGGAGACCTCTTTGAGGGTGTCGGTGAACGTCCGGGACAGGTCGATCTGCGACCGGACGACGATGGTGTTGGCGAACACGCCGACGGTGCGGTCGAATTCGGGTGTGCGGCCGCTCGTGGCCATCCCCAGCGCCGTCACGCTCTCCCCGGTGGCGGCCGCGATCATGACCTTCATCGCCGACAGCAGGACGGCGAACGGCGTCGACCTGGTGCTCCGGGCGCAGGACGACAGCGACTCGTGCTGCGCTTCGTCGAGCGTGACGGTGACCATGGCCGTGTCGCGTGCCACGGGGGTGCGCGTGCCGGTGCGGTCGGCCCCGGGCAGGACGCTGCCGGTGGTGCCGGCAAGCTGCTCCCGCCAGTACGCCGTCTCCTCCTCCAGGGTGCCGTCGTCGAGTGCGGCCAACTGGCCTTTCACGAAGGCGCTGTAGCCGGGCGGGACGGGACCGAGGCCGGGCTCGGTGCCCCGGCGGGCCGATCGGTACAGCTCACCGAACTCGTCGAGGAGCACACCCATCGAGAGTCCGTCGCACACGATGTGGTGGGCCACCAGGACGAGGGTGGTGCGGCTGTCGGACACCTGAATGGCGGTGAGCCTGATCCCGGGCTCGGTCAGCAGGTCGAACGGCCGGTTCGCCGCGGTGCCGATGGCCGACTGCAGGCGTTCGGACCGCGCGTCCCGCGCCAGGCCGCGCAGGTCCACCACCTCGACCGGGACCGGCAGCGGGTCGCGCGAGACGACCTGGACGACGCCGGTCTCCGTGTCTCGGAAAGTCGTGCGCAGCGCCTCGTGGCGCCGCAGCAGCCCGTGGAACGCGGACTCCAGCGCGGTGAGACTGAAGGCGCCGTCGAAGTGGAAGATCTCCAGCATGCTGTAGGCGGGGCTCGTCGGGTTCAGGCGCCAGAACAGCCAGATGCCCTCCTGGAGCGGGCCGAGCGGCAGCGTCTCCGCGACCGGGTCGATTCCGTCAACGGTCACGCCACGTCTCCCATCAGGTGACGGAGGTCCCGGATGGTCCCGGCCCGAAAGAATGCGCGCAGCCGGATTCTTACCCCGAACTCTTCGCGGATGGTCGCCAGAACGTGGAGCGCGTCGAGTGAACCGCCGCCGAGGGCGAAAAAATTGTCCGCAGGTGTGCAGCGGACATTCAGCCTGTCGCCCACGATGGCGATGAGCCGATTCTCGACGTCGTCGACAACGGACTTGAGAGCGGGATCGACAGCGGGATCGACCGCAGCTGTTTCGACTTCACCGACGCCCATATACCCCTCCAGTGCTTGACATCAGCCGTGCAGCAATGCGTTACCAGGAGATATGCAATTGGTTGATTCGGGGCCGAGAGCAGGCAATCGGAGCCGTCTGTGGCAGCGAATGGCCATCGAGGCCGAAGAAGTTGATGTCGGCAGGAGCTTCCGGAATTCCCATGACGCCCACCCGTAGCTGGAAGATTCCCTGCCCGTGTGTCGGCGCGGCGGACGATCTGCTGCCTCGCTACGCTGATCATCGAGTCCGCGTCATAGTACGCAAGCCGTTCCCCGCCCCGCAAGACCCGTTCGGGCAAAGGGAGTTGGGCGACGCGTGGACCTGCGCGCACGCGCCCCGCGCGGTCAGGAGAACATGCTTTCGCGCGTTCCCCGAGCGGTCGTATTTCTTGATCAGGAATGGCTTCTTCAATTCACCCGCTCTTCGGTGTCGCGGACCTGTGACGCGACCATCGCATCCACCGTGCGGGCCAGCTCGGCCAGGTCCTGGGCTTTGTAGTGCATGCCCACGGAGAGCGGCAGCCCTTCCGCGCGGGCGGCGGCGATCACCTGGACGACCAGGATGGAATGCCCGCCCAACGCGAAGAAACTGTCCGTCGTCCTGATGCCCTCCTTTCCGAGTACGCGACTCCAGATCTCCGCGAGTCGCCGCTCGGTGGGCGTGGCCGGGGCTGCTCCCCCGGTATCGGTCGGCATGGCGGCCGGCGCGGGCAAGGCCTTTCGGTCCAGCTTGCCATTGGCATTGAGGGGTATCGCGTCCAGCTCGACAAAGGCCGACGGGAGCATGTATTCGGGCAGTGACTTCGCCATATACGCCATGAGCGCGTCGGCGGGTGCCGTGCCGGGGCCGCCCGTCGGGACGACGTAGCCGACCAGCCGCGCCTCTCCGTCGTCGGTCCGCGCGACGACCGCGGCCTCGTCGATCAGCGGGCAGCGCGACAGCACGGAGGCGACCTCGGCGGGCTCGACCCGGTAACCGCGGATCTTCACCTGGTCGTCCACGCGCCCGAGGAATTCCACCGCCCCCGCGGCGTTCCACCGCACCACGTCCCCGGTGCGGTACAGGCGGGCACCGGCCGGGCCGAACGGGTCCGCCACGAACCGCTCCGCCGTCGGACCGGGCCGCCCCACGTATCCACGGGCCACTCCGGTGCCGCCGACGTACAGCTCGCCCAGGCCGCCGACCGGCACGGGCCGCATCCGCCCGTCCAGCACGTGCACCCGCATGCCCGGCAAGGGCTGCCCGATCGGGACCACCTGCGTCGCCGGGACGTCCACCGGCACGGGGTGGACCGTCGTGCCCACGGTGGTCTCCGTCGGCCCGTACTCGTTGATCAACCGGTCCGGGCCCAGCCACTTCGCCCAGCGGGAAGCCAGTCCCCCGGGCAGCGCTTCCCCGGCGACGACGATCACGCCCGCCAGCCCCGCGGCCTGGTCCGGCGTGAGCTGACTCGACAGCACCTCGAGGTGGCCGGGGGTCAACTTCAGAAAACTGAAGGAGCCTTGGGCGATGAGCCAACCGCCCAGCTCGTCCAGTCCGCCGTCCGGATCGAACAACGCCACCCGCTGTCCGGCGCACAGAGGGGCCCACAGATTCGGCACCACCAGGTCGAAGGCGACCGACGAGAACACCGCGCCTCCGCCCGTGCCCCGGCCGGCCAGCTCCCGCGCGGCCCAGGCCACGTGGTTGCCGAGGCTGCGGTGCGAGACCAGCACGCCCTTCGGCCGGCCCGTCGACCCGGAGGTGAACACCACATAGGCCACTCCGTCGGGGTGGATCGCGACGTCCGGCCGGTGTGCGGGCCGTGCGGCGACGAGCGCCGCGTCCCCCTCCACGTCGATGACCGCGCCCTCGTACCCCGCCACGGAACCGCCGCGCGTGATCAGTACGCGGGCCCCGGCGTCCCCCAGCATGCCTCCCACCCGCGTCCCCGGCAGCGCCGTGTCCAGGGGTACGAAACCGGCACCGGCCTTCCACACCGCCACCAGGGCCACCATCAGCTCGACGCCCCGCTCCAGCAGGACGCCGACCACCGATTCCGCGTCCGCGCCGGCCGACCGCAGGTGGTGGGCCAGTCGATTGGACCGCTCGTCCAGCTCCCGGTACGTCAGCGATGTGTCACCGCACACCACGGCCACCGCGTCGGGCCTTCGCGCGGCCTGCTCCTCGAACATCTCGACGACGGGGCGCTCCACCACCGGCCCCGCGCCCATCGACCACTGCCGCACGGTCGCCGCCTCGTCCTGTGGCACGACGGCGAGCGCGGCGAGCCGGGCCCCGGGGTCCGCCGCGGCGGATTCCAGGAGCCGCCGGAACTGCGCGGCCAGGTACTCCACGGTGCGATGCTCGAACAGGGCGGTGTCGTACGCGAAGGTGCCGCGCACGGTGCCGTCGGCGGCGGGACGCATCACGAGGGTGACATCGGTGTGCGGCTGCCGCCGGGCGTCGACGAGGGCTGCCAGGTCCGTCAGGCCGGGGGTCCGGTCCCCGCCTTCCTGGTCCTGGCCGTCCATGTCGAAGGCGACGCGGTACAACGGGCCGCGGGGCTCGCCGCGCTCGGTGGCCAGGTGCTCGGCCAGGCGGTCCGACGGAAGCTCGGCGTGGGCGAACGCCTCCTGGCCGATGTGCCGTACCCGGTCCAGCGCCGCGGTGAACGTGTCGTCGCCGTCGAGCGTGCAGCGCAGCACGACGTCGTCGGTGAAGTGGCCGACGAGACCGGTGAGTTCGGGGCGGCCGCGCCGCGCGACAGATGTGCCGATGGGCAGGTCCCACTGGGCGGTGTGCCGGGCCAGCAGCGTGGCGTAGGCGGTCAGCAGCGTCATGAAGGGTGTGGCACCGCGTCCGCGTCCGACGTCGGTCAGCGCCGTGACGATGGGGGCGGGCAGCGTGAAGGACACTCCCGCGCTGCCGCTCCCGTCGCCGGACGGGGGGCGCGGCCGGTCGGTGAGCAGAGTCACCGGGGAGGAGCCGTCCAGCACGGCTCGCCAGTGGGTCGTTTCGCGCTCCGTCACCTCGTCCGTCAGGCGGGTGCGCTGCCGGACGGCGTGGTCGGCGTAAGGCACACCCAGAGGCGGCAGGGTCGCGGTCCGGCCGGTGACGGCCGCCGAGATCAGCTCGTGGAAGTCCCGCCGGAGGATCTGCGCGGAGAGGTGGTCGCAGGCGATGCGGTGCACTGCCAGGACCAGCACGCGCTGCCCGTCCTCGCGTGTACGCACGAGCACGGCTCGCAGCAGCGGCCCGCGGGCCAGGTCGAAGCCCCGGCCGAGCAGGTCGTCGCGCAGGTCCGCGAGGCCCTCCCGGGTCGCCTCCGCCTCCTGGAGTTCCACGGGGGCGGGGTCGTCGACGTACTGGCACGGTTCGCCGCCCTCGACGGCGTACCTGGTGCGCAGGGCGTCGTGCCGCGCGACCAGGGCGTCGAGGCAGTGGCGTACCGCGGCGGCGTCGGCCCGCGGCGGGATCGGCAGGAGGATGCCGGCCGCCCGCTCGGCGCTCTTCGGGTTCGTCCGGTCCACGGCCCACAGGCGGTGCTGGCCCGGGAAGCACGGCAGGCCGCCGCCCGGCGCCGCGGCGCTTGCGGACCGAACTGGCGAGCCGCTCGTGGCCGACTCGGACGTCATGGATGCTCCTGGGGTGCTCTGTGAGGGAAGTCAGTCCGACATGGCGACCAAGATCTTGCGCGGCCCGGTGAAGGGGCGGCGGCCGTGGCCGACCGCGACGTTGTCGATGAGGAGCAGGTCGCCTTCTTCACGCCAGTCGACGTCCACGGCGTGCTGAAGGCCCCGGTCGCGGATCTGGAGGACGTAGGCGTCCGGGATCGGGCTGCCGTCGGCGAAGGTCACCGACTGCGGGAGTTCGTCCGCTGGCATGATCTGCGCGAGTGCCTTCGCCGTGTCGTCACCGAGTGAGGCGGGGTGCCACTGATCGGCCTGGTTGAACCAGACCTCGGCGCCCGTCACGGGGTGGTGCAGCGTCGACCGGCGCACCTGACTGACGCGCAGAGCGTCATCGGGGCCCCAACTCCAGTGGGCGTCAGTCCCCTTGAGAAAGGCGTCGACCTCGTCGCGTTCCTGCGTCTCGAAGGTCTCCTGCCAGCTCTTCCCGAGTCCGCTGCCGCTGTGCAGGTTCTGCGTGTAGAGCACCCCGTGCCCGAACGCCTCACGGACCTCGTCGTCCAGCGACTCCAGCCACAGCGCCCCATCGACGACGGGGGTCGCGCCCTGCGAGGCGGGGGCGACCGCGCAGTAGAAGGCGAGCCGGGTGGGCCAGGCGTGGGCGTACGACATCTCGTTGTGCAGGGAGATGGTGTAGGCGGGCGGGTACTCCGTCGACGTATAGACGTTGGAACCGACCTTCGTACGCGGGGAGTTGCCGTGTACGTAGGCGATGCGGTGCGGCAGGAGGCGGTCGAGGACCGGGTCCAGGCCGTCCTCGGGCACATGGAAGCCGCGGAAGACGACGGCCTTTTCGCGGACCAGCAGGCCGCCCACGTCCGTGGAGTCGAGATATTCCGCCAGTGCCTCCGCCGTGGGGTCCGCGCCGATGTCCTGCGGCCTGACCTCCAGCGGTGTCCAGCCGTTGCGATCACTCATGATCGGTTCCTCACGTGGGGCCGGCCGGGGTGCGCCTCGCGTCCATCGGTAAAGCCGTACGACAAGCCGCTACCACGGGGTGCACGGGTACGGGCGGGCTAGGGGCGGGGGCGCGTGGGGTCGGCGTCGCCGGCGGTCGTCTCCACGCTGTTCACGTGCTCCGTGAAATCGGCCACCGTCGGATGCTCCATCAACGCGACAATGTCGGCCTCGATGCCCAATTGTCGGCTGAGACGGTCGGCAAGGGCCATCAGCTGCAATGAGTGGCCGCCAAGATCGAAGAAATTGGTGTGAATATCCGCGTCCGGGATGCCGATGACTTCGGCCCAGATACGGGAGATTTCCTGCTCTTGCACCGGCATGGCTGACCGACTACCCCCGCTCATTCGGCAGACCCGCTGAGTCCGCATCATGCTATACAGCCCGCCGCGCGCGGAACAAGACCCAACTACCGTTGCGCACAGGGCTGTTGGGGCAGTGGTGCTGTTCGGGTCTCGCCGGAGTGGACTGTCCGGAGAATTCCCGCCCCGGCGCGAACGCATGCGACGCGTCGCGCCCCCCTTTGGGTGGCGTGGCACGTACATCTCAGCCATACCGGCAGCACCACGGCAGGGAATTGACATGTCCCGGTGATGCATACCGGTGATCATTCATCGGGGCCGTCGGCGGCTGTGAGCGGCAAATGACCGACCGGAGAATCGGGGTCCGCCAGACCGGCCGCCGTGAGCGCCAGCAGGCCGCTCTGCCATTGCCGCGCCGATGCCTGGTCGAACCTGGCCGCCGCGTATTCGATCTCACCGACCAGCCCCTCCCTGCCCTGCCGCATCATCAGGCTCAGCGCGACCCGCGCGGTGCCCGTGTGCACGAAGTGCTCGGTGATGTCGAGCCCCTCGATGCCGGCCTGGTCGTCCAGCGGTGTGGACTGCAACGAGAAGGTCGTGTGGAACAGCGGGCTCTGTCCGCCTCCGCCGCGCCGCTCCAGGCTCTCCACCATGTCGGCGAGCGGCAGCTCCTGGTGGGTCAGGGCCTCGGTCAGCCCCGCGTCGGTGCGCGCGATCAGTTCACCGAACCGCATGCCCTCGGCGAAGTGCACCCGGACCGGGACCGTGTTCGCCAGGTAGCCGATCACGTCCTCGGTGCCGGGTCGGTTCCGGCAGGCCATCACCACGCCGACCACGATGTCGTCGCCGCCGCCCGTGCGGTGGAGCGCGCCATGAAGGCGGCGAGCAGCACGGTGAAGGCGGTGGTCCCGTACGCCCCGGCGACGCGCTCCACGTCGGCCGGGGCGACGGCGCCGGGCGGCAACGGCACCGCGAACCCGTTGGTGCCGGTTCCGCACGGGGAACCGGGCGCGATGGCCGGCGGGCACCCGTCGAGCCGGGTACGCCAGTACGCACGCTGCTGGTCCGCCTCCGCGCCGCGCAGCCAGCGCTGCTGCCAGGCGGAGACGTCGCCGTACTGGACGGTGGCCTCGGGCAGCGGCACACCCTCGTACAGCGCGGTGAGTTCGCGCCAGAAGACTCCGACCGACCAGGCGTCGAACACCGCGTGGTGCACGTCGAGCAGCCACAGGTGCTCCTCGGCGCTCACGCGGAAGCAGGTCGAGCGCAGCAACGGCCCCGCGGTCAGATCGAACGGGAGCGCCGCATCGGCCATGGCCCGGCGGGAGGCCTCGGCCCGGTCCGGGACCACGGTCAGTGCGGTGCGCACCGGACCGGCGGGCCGGATGTGCTGCCGGACCGTGCCGTCGCGCTGCTCGAACACGGTGCGCAGGGCCTCGTGCCGGGCGACGAGCGCGGACAGCGCGGTGTCGAGGCGGTCGAGGTCGAGCGGGCCCCGGATCAGATAGCCGAGCGGGATCGCGTAGGTCGGCGCGCCGCGGTGCACGAGGTCGAGGAACCACAGAGCCTGCTGCCCGCGGGAGGCAGGAATGCGGTCACCGCGGTCACCCGTCGCGGCGACCGTGCCGTCGGACACGTCCTGGCCGCGGCCCTGCCGCACCAGGGCCGCGATCCTCCGCGACGTGCGGCGCGGCCCGGAACTGAGCGAAGGTCAAGGCGACGCCGGTCACCTCGGAGACCCGGCTGAGCAGTTGCAGGGCCCGCAACGAGTCGCCGCCGGCCGCGACGAGGTCCTCCGCACGCCCGACGGTCCTGCCGTCGAGCACGTCGGAGGCGAGGAAGGCGACCACGCGCTCCAACGCGGTCATCGCGGCCGCGTCGGGGTGGTCGACGCGCGGCGGTCGCACCGCGGGGAGCCGGCCGCGGGCCACCTTGCCGTTCAGCGGCGAGCGCGGGATCTGGTCCATGACCACGATGGTCTGCGGCACCATGGCCTCGGGCAGCAGCCCGGCGGCTTCGGCGCGGATCGCCGCCTCGGGCACGTCGGCCTCGACGTACGCGATGAGGCGGGCGCCGTAGGGCGGATCGTCGGCGGTGACGACGGCCACGTCCCTGACCCCGCGGCAGCGGTGCAGGGCGCTCTCCACCTGGCCGGGCTCGACGCGTTGCCCGCGGATCTTGACCTGCCGGTCCGAGCGGCCGAGGAACACCAGCGTCCCGTCGGCACGACGGCTGCCGCGGTCGCCCGTACGGTACATGCGGGCCCCCGGAGGGCCCTGGGGGTCGGGAAGGAACCGGGCGGCGGTCGCGCCCGGCGCGTTGTGGTAGCCGCGGGCCAGCGGCGGGCCGCCCACCCAGATGTCCCCGGGGGTGTCGTCCGGCACCGGGCGCAGTGCGTCGTCCAGGATGACGATCTTGGCGTTCGCGTGCGGGCGCCCGATGGGCACCAGCGCGTTGTCCGGGTCGGCCGGGTGCTCCCTGTGGGCGCTGTCCGGCCGGTACAGCGCCACGACGATCGTGGTCTCCGTGGGCCCGTAACCGGCCATCCAGTCGACCGCTTCCGCTCCGGGGACCCGGTACCAGGCGTCGAGTTTGGCGGCGAGGATCTTGTCGCCCCCGATGTAGACGCTGCGCAGCCCGGCGGGGAGGTGGACCAGCCCGGCGGTCAGGTCGTCCACCCACTGGTGCCAGTAGGCGCTGGGCAGGCTCACCGTCGTCACCGCGAGCCGGACGATCATGTCGGTGAGTTCCCAGCTGGAGAACCGGCGCTGGGCGGGCATGACGACGGCGCCGCCGGCGAGCCATGCGGGGATGATCTCTTCCAGCGCGGCGTCAATGCCCATGGTGGTGAATTGCAGGACCCGGTCCTTGGGCCCGAGCGCCAGCTCGTCACGGATGGAGCGGGCGTGGGCGGCGAGGCTGGCATGCGCCACGACGACGGGTTTCGGCTTACCGGTCGAACCGGACGTGAAGACGCAGTAGGCGAGATTGGCCGGGTTGTTGGTGAGTGCCGGGTTGTTGGTGCGTGTGGAGGCGAGGACTGGTGCACCGGACGGGTCACCGCCCCCCGGCCGGGGCCGGTCCAGATCGAGCCCGTCCAGGTTCACCACCGACAGGCCCGAAGTGTCCACTGCAGCAGGCCCGTTGAGAACAACCACGGCGATCCCGGCGTCGGCGATCATCGTCTCGGCGACGCTGCGCGGCAGGGCGGGGTCGATGGGCACGTACGCCCCGCCGGCCTTCCACACCGCCAGCAGCGAGACCAGGAGCAACGGCGACGGTTCCATCGCCACGCCGACCAGGGTCTCCTGCCGCACGCCCTCGGCGGCCAGCAGACCGGCGAACCGGCCTGCCCGCTCGTCGAGTTCACGGTAGGTGAGAGTACCGCCGTCCCAGACGACGGCCACGGCATCCGGCGTTTCCAGAACTTGTGCTTCGACGAGCTGATGGACACAGCGATCGGACATCAGAGTTCCCTATTTCCGATTCGAACCGAATGGGGGGCCGGGCATGGGCACGGGACGGGATCGACAGCCGGATGTGTCCGAGGCCTTAGATTCTTCAGATGCCTGCCGACTACTGGCTCAACAAACCAAGTCGGGCGACAGCGGCCGGTACTCTATTTCCGCCTTCTCGGTGGCGGGTACGTCGAACACCGCGGTCACTCGCTTGCCGCGGCGCACCGCCGGGATACCGGCGCGCAGCGCCTTGGTGACCGAGGTCGCCCGCGAATGCCAGGGGCACACCAGCCGCGTGGTCCCGGGGCTGAAGGAGGCCAGGTGCAGTGGGCCGCCGCGATGCGAGCAACGAGCCATGAGAACGAATTCCCCTGCCGTGGTCCTGGCGTAGACGTACGGCTTTCCCGCGAGGACGACACAATTACCGATGCCGTCCGTTTCCCACGTTACGACAAGCATTTCCGGTAGTCCCCCACGGAATTGATCTCGTACACGCACTCTTCGGACTCAATGCTGGCGCCGTGCAGCCGCTGTCGGGGGATCACCATGCCCTGGCCGGCTTCCAGAATGTGGTGGGAATCGAGGCCGCAGACCACCTTCATGGTTCCGGAGACGACATGGCACAGGACGTCTTCGTCGTGCACGAACGTATTGGTCAGTTTGCCGCGGGGCTCGACCACGCGTGTCACCGGCGCGGTGACCGTGCCGCTGTCGATGGCGGCCCGGACGGGCCCGTGCAGGTCCTTGCCGGCGGGCTCGCCGTCCATCCAGCGGATCTGATCGACGAGGTCACGATCGGCGATCACGTTGATCGCCTGGAGTTCCTCGAAGCCCCGCACGATGTCGGGGATCACCCCCTCACCGCACTGTTCGATGACGGGCCAGATCAGCTTGTCGATGGCCATCCGGCTGTGGTGCGTGTCGATGTGCACGTGCTCGTCGAAGTACGTGACGTCGGCGGAGTCGCCGAACACCTTCCTCATCATCTTCGACTGGGACCGGCAGTCCTCGATCAGGGCGGTCTCCGTGTAGTACAGGGCGCCCAGGTGGCGGAAGAAGTTCTCGTGGTTCTTCGCCAGGAAGTGGAAGTAGTTGTTCATCATCAGGCTGCTGGACAGATAGAACTGCCAGTAGTGGTGCACGTCGGACCGCAGACCGACCGATTCCAGGGTGTTCTCGTAGAGCCGACTGTGCTTGGTCTCGTGCACGCCGTAGCCGTACTCATCGATGATGATCTTGAACCATTCGGACTGCGGGTTTCCGTAGTTGCCGAGCGCGTTGCGGACCATCGGCGAGGCTTCCGACAGGAAATCGGCGGCGAACTGCAGCAGATACATGCGTGCGGCCCGTTCCGGGTCCCTGGAGTTCTCGACCGCCCGGATCGACGGCGAATCGCCGTTCGGCGGGTTCTCGGCGAAGGCCTCCAGATATGACCGGAAGCTGTCGCGCGTCCATTTACCCGTCACGTGCACTTCGTCGTCGAGGAAGCCGTACGCGTGCCGTTCCAGGGCCGGCCGGATCATCTCGCCGAGCGTCCTGTTCGACGCGTTGTAAAAGGCGGAGAAGTCCTCCCGCTTTTCGGCGAACCCGGTCGGCGGCAGGTACATCATGTCCGCCTCGTAGATGGACGTGAGGAGGCGCTGAGCGGCGAGGGCGGAATTGCCGAGGATTTCCGACGCCGGCAGAACCCGGCTGAAATCGAGGTGGCCGAGGTCCTGCGGCCGCATCTGCCGCCGGTACGGATTGTCTTCGTTGAACCATTCCGCGCTGTCCTGGTACACGGGGTTGGCACCGTACTGTGCGACGGCTTCTCGCAGCGCGTCGGCGGACAGGGGATAGGGATACGGGGCATGGGTGGGCGGGCGGCCAGAGGTCATCGTGGGCTCCTAGTGACATCGTCGGCGGGGTTGCGGGCACGGATGGGCCTGACGCAATCCACCGAGGCTCGCGAAGAAGCACCCGGCCACGTGGGTTCGTCCACGGGAGTCGCGCGTGCTCGCTCTGTGGGGGCGCGCCGGGAGGCGGCTCCCTGCACAGGGGAGGCCCCTTCCGTAGAAAGGGAGGTGATGTGTCGGGCGCGATTGATGCGCGCCGTCGTGCGCTGGGCGCACAGGCAGAGGGTCGCGCGCTTGGTGCGCGGGGAGGGCGGTGAGGCTATCGATTCACGGCAGCCCAACTGCCTTGCTGCGGCAACGGAGTTGGTGCCTCCGGCCGGTGATCCGTGGCCCCCCGGACCTACGGTACAGAGTCCGACCGTACGGGCTCCGGCGACGCGCCCCTCGGCGTCCTTGGCCGAACCCACCTTGCCACCGCGCACTACCGACCCCCGTCCACCGAGACCCAGCAACCCCGTATCTCGACGCGCGCGGACACAAGCGCCCCAGCGTCAAACGTAGTTGATCCTCCCTCAGCCGCCAAAGCCGAGCAACCCGCTCGCCCCCGGCGACGTGTCCCGCCCCAACTGGCGCTTATACAAGGCGCGTTGATGTGAACGCCTCAACTACCTTTGTTCGTAGCCTGGTTGGGGCCCACCGCCACAGACGCTGACTCGCCCTTAGTTCCATCTACCGTAAAATACACACCAGTTGTACGCACGGTGGGCAATTCGGCTAGGCCGTTACAGTGGCCCGCCCTCGTGGACCGGGCTGGGCCCATCCGACCCAACTAGCAAGGGGGAAAAGCCAGTTGTATGACCATCCGAATACCGCACCGCCCGCACGCCTCGTCCCGCTGAACGGCCGGGACGCCGATGGTCCGCCGCTCTTCCTCGTCCACGCAGTCGGCGGGACCGTGCGCGCCTACAACGCCCTGGCGAAGGGTCTCGCCGGCACCTATGCCGTGACCGGTATCGAGGCGTTCGGCATTTCTGACGGCGAACCGGTCGACAAGCTGACGGAGATCGTCGAGCGCTACACCGCGGCCGTGCGCGCCGCGCAGCCCGAGGGGCCGTACCGGCTCGCGGGCTGGTCGATGGGCGGAATCGTGGCGTTCGAGATGACGCGGGAGCTGGAGCGCCAAGGCGCTGAGGTGGAGTTCACCGCCTTGATGGACGCCCCGTTCGAGGACCCTTGCCCCATGCCGGACGTCGAGGCGGCGACCGAGTCACCGGAACTGCGCACCCACTTCGCCGAGGACGTCGCCGGCACCCTCGGCCTGGACATGCCGGCGTCCGCGGACGCCGACCCGCTGGGCTGGCTGGCGACCACCTTCGGTCGCGGCCAGGCCCAGTACGTGGCCCTTGCGCGGGAGGACCTGGAGCGGCGCTTCACCGTCTTCCGCGCACACTTCCACGCGGTGGAGCAGTACCGCCCCAGCGGCATGGTGGATGCCGAGCTGTGGCTGCTGTTCCCGACCGACTCGATCATCCCCGATCACCCGGCCCGCTGGGCGGAGCTGACCCGCACCCGGGCACGGCACGCCGTGGTGGAGGGCGACCACCACTCCTTCTTGAAACCGCCCGTCGTCAGCCAGGTCGCGAGTTTCCTGAGCGGCTCGCGCAGCCAGCGTGAAGGCTGAAGTTCGGACGGCGGCCCCAGGCGGATGACCACGGTGAGCAACCGAAGGCCATCGCAGCGTCGCCGCGGGAAAACTCGTCGTTCTCGTCGGGTGAGCTGCTGTTGAGAGCAGCACCGACCCGCAAACCCTCGGCTTCCCTGGAATCGCGGCCTTTGTGACGCAGCCCGTCCTCACCGCCGTGTTGACACGTCAGCACAGTAAATGAAGACGAAAACACCCCCCTGACCGCGTTTCCGCAGGTCAGAGGGGTGTGTGCGTGGAGCCTAGGGGAGTCGAACCCCTGACATCTGCCATGCAAAGACAGCGCTCTACCAACTGAGCTAAGGCCCCGAACGATGCGCCGGACCGGAAGAACCACCTCCCGGCGTGCATCGCAGACCAGAGTACCGGGTCTCCCCCCGGATCTCGCAAAAGGATTGGGGGTCCCGGTCTACGACCACGCTCCGTAAGATGCACGACGTGGTTCGCGGCAGCGAACCGCGGTCTTAGGGGAAGCGATGGGGAGACGCAAATGGACGCCGCACAGCAGGACACCACCGCGAGAGCACGAGAGCTCCAGCGGAACTGGTACGGGGAGCCGCTGGGGGCGCTCTTCCGTCGCCTCATCGACGATCTGGGCCTGAACCAGGCGCGCCTGGCCGGAGTCCTCGGCCTGTCGGCACCCATGCTTTCCCAGCTGATGAGCGGTCAGCGCGCCAAGATCGGCAACCCCGCGGTCGTCCAGCGTGTCCAGCTGCTCCAGGAACTGGCAGGCCAGGTCGCGGACGGCAGCGTGAGCGCCGCCGAGGCGACCGACCGCATGGACGAGATCAAGAAGTCCCAGGGCGGCTCGGTGCTGACCAACACCGCGCAGTCCACGACCAGTTCGGGCGCACCGACGGTCAAGCGCGTGGTACGCGAGATCCAGTCACTGCTGCGTTCCGTCGCGGCGGCCGGTGACATTATCGACGCCGCGGACTCCCTCGCCCCGACCCACCCGGAGCTGGCAGAGTTCCTCCGGGTGTACGGCGCCGGGCGCACCGCGGACGCGGTCGCCCACTATGAGGCGCACCAGAGCTGAGCCGTCGACCGGGCCGCCACGCGGCCCGGAAGGGGAGCGGAGCGCGACCATGGGTGAGGTCTTCGCCGGTCGGTACGGACTGGTCGACCCGACCGGACGCGGGGGAGTCGGAGCGGTCTGGCGTGCCTGGGACCACCGGCGGCGCCGGTACGTGGCCGCCAAGGTCCTGCAACAGACCGACGCACACGCCCTGTTGCGCTTCGTGCGGGAGCAGGCCCTCCGGATCGACCACCCCCATGTGCTCGCGCCCGCCAGCTGGGCCGCCGACGACGACAAGGTCCTGTTCACCATGGACCTGGTCGCCGGTGGCTCACTGGCCCATGTCATCGGGGACTACGGTCCGCTGCCGCCCCGCTTCGTCTGCGCGCTCCTCGACCAGCTCCTCTCGGGCCTCGCGGCCGTCCACGCCGAAGGCGTCGTCCACCGTGACATCAAGCCCGCCAACATCCTGCTCGAAGCCACCGGCTCCGGACGCCCGCACCTGCGGCTGTCCGACTTCGGCATCTCGATGCGCAAGGGCGAGCCCCGGCTGACCGAGACCGACCATGTGGTGGGCACGCCGGGTTACGTCGCCCCTGAGCAGATGCTGGGCGCCGAGCCGGATTTCCCCGCCGATCTCTTCGCCGTCGGCCTGGTCGCCCTGTACCTCCTGGAGGGCGCCAAGCCGGATACCAAGGCGTTGATCGAACGCTTCGCCGAGCACGGCACCCCGGGCCCGCCCCAGGGCATACCGGAACCTGTCTGGCAGGTCATCGCCACCCTGCTCCAGCCCGACCCCCAGGCACGCTTCCGCACCGCCATCGGCGCACGCAAGGCGCTGGCGTCCGCCGCGGAGATGCTGCCCGAGCCGGGCCCTGACGACGAGCTCGTCGAGATCTTCAACCAACTGCCGCCGCTGCCCGTGGGCTTTGGCCCTGCCGGCCCTGATGCCCCCGGTGGCCCTGATGCCCCCGGTGGCCCTGATGCCCCCGGTGGCCCTGATGCCCCCGGTG
>RBWT01000209.1 GCA_004010275.1 Streptomyces huasconensis | reverse complement strand
CCGAACCCCCACCCCCCGGCATAGCCGGCCTGAAGCTCGGATATCAGATCGCCGCTGCCTGCGCCCTCGTGCTCGTCGCCGTGGCCGCCTGTGTGCACGTCGGGATGCTCTTCCTCCATGTGGCTCCCTCGAACACCCTGACGAAGCAGCACGGCGACGCGGTGGACTTCTGGATCTACCCGGAGTTCGAGCAGAACTGGAAGCTCTTCGCGCCCAACCCCCTCCAGCAGAACATCGCGGTGCAGGCCCGGGCGGAGCTGCGTACGGCCGAAGGAGGGGTGCGGACCACCGACTGGTACGACCTCTCCGCGCAGGACGGCGCCGACATCGACGGCAACCTGCTGCCCAGCCACACGCAGCAGAACCAGCTGCGGCGCGCCTGGGACTTCTACGTCGGCTCGCACGACGCGCGGAATCGCCCCGTCGGCCTGCGGGGCCAGCTCTCCGAGCGCTACATCCGCCGCATCGCGCATATGCGGCTCGACCGGGAGCGGCCCGGTGCCAAGGGCGACGAGATCGTACGCGTACAGCTGCGTTCCAGGACCACGAACGTGCAGCCGCCCCGGTGGAGTGAGGAGAAGGTCCCCACGAAGCCGGTCCACCGGCTGCTGCCCTGGTGGTCCGTGACGCCCGACGACCTCCCGCTCGCCTCGGGAAGTGGCGCGCGTCCGAACGCCGGCCCGAGCACCGAGGGGACTGCTGCCCGGTGACCCGTATAGAACGCCCGCTGGCGCGGGGGATCGGCAAGGTCACGGGATCGGCTCTCGGCCCGTACCAGACCGCGGTGGTCCGCATAGGGTTCGCCGGCACCTGGCTGTTCTTCCTGCTGCGGGAACTCCCCCACCGCCACGAGATGTACGGGCCGGACGGCCCCTGGGCCTGGGACATGGCCGGTCAGCTCATCGCGGGCAACCACGCCTTCTCGGCCCTGATGTGGTCGGACGGGCAGGTCTGGTTCGAGATCGTCTACGCGCTGGCGATCTTGAGCAGCGCCCTGCTGATGCTCGGCTGGCGGACGCGCACGATGTCCGTGCTGTTCATGATCGGCGTGTTGTCGCTCCAGAACCGCAGCATCTTCATCGGCGACGGCGGCGACAACGTCATCCATCTGATGGCGACGTATCTGGTGCTGACCCGGTGCGGCCAGGTCTGGTCGCTGGACGCGCGCCGTGCGGCACGCGCGCGTGCGTATGTCCAGGAGGGCCGCACGCTCGACGGAGCGTTCGAAGCCCGTCCCGCGCCGCCGGCCGACCGGGTGGGACCCGTGCTGTGGTGGGTGCTCGGCCTCGCGCTGTCCGTCGTGACGTTCATGGGGGAGCTCAGCCGCTGGTGGCTGGTCGTCTTCTGGGGGCTGTGGCTGGTGCACGGCCTGTGGGGGGCGGTCGGCCGACGGGCCCCACACAGCGAGCTGCGCAAGGCGCTCGACGTCATCGCCAACATCGTCCACAACGCGGGCGTCCTCGTGATCATGGTCGAGGCCTGCCTGATCTACGCCACCGCGGGCTGGTACAAGATCCAGGGCAGCCGCTGGCAGGACGGCACGGCCGTGTACTACCCGCTGCATCTGGACTACTTCTCGCCGTGGCCCGCCCTCTCCGACCTGCTGTCGTCCAACGGCGTGCTGCTCATGCTGGTGACGTACGGGACGGTCGCCGTGCAGGTCGCCTTCCCCTTCACCCTCATCAACCGCCGGGTGAAGAACGTCCTGCTGGCCGCGATGATCTTCGAGCACGCCGTGATCGCCGTCGTCCTCGGACTGCCGTTCTTCTCGCTCGCGATGATCACGGCCGACGCGATCTTCCTGCCGACGGCGTTCCTGATGCGCCTGGGTGGATGGGCGGCACGCGCGCGTGGAGCGGTGGTTTCCCGCGTGCCGCGACCCCGAGTGCTGCTCTCCCGTGGACCGCTCTCCCGTCTGACGCACCGGGGCCCGGGCCCGCAGCGGCCCGCTGAGGACCAGGGGCGTGAGGAAGAGGACGCCGAGCACGCGCGCGTAGGCTTCACCCCATGACCAGGACGGATGCGGTGGACCCCGAATGAGCAGGGCGGATGCGACGGCCCCCGACGACGCCGTACGCGCCTGGCGCGGGCTCGCCGACACCTCCGTGCTGCTCGACGGTTTCCACGCGATCAAGCACGCGCTGCGCTTCGACGCGCGGGTGCCGGTCGCGCTGACCGGTGACCGGGCGGGCGCGCTGGCCCTCGCGGACGAGCTGGCGCCCGATGTGAGGGACGCGCTGGACCCGCTCCTGGTGGAGGTCCCCGAGGAGCGGCTGCGCGCCCTGGTGCCCCGTCTGCACCCCACCGCGACGGCCGCCTTGGCGGTGCGTCCTTCGCGGGCGGCCAACCTCGAAGCGCTGCGGCGCATGCCGAGGCCGGCGCCGGTCGTCGTGCTCGACGATCCCCGCAACCTCGGCAACGCGGGAGCGGTGATCAGGCTCGCCGCCGGGTTCGGCGCGACCGGCGTCGTCACGACCGGGACGCTCGACCCCTGGCACCCCACGGTCGTACGAGGTGGGGCCGGCCTGCACTTCGCGACAGCCGTGGAGCGCATGGAGGTCGCGGAGCTGCCGCCCGGGCCGGTGTTCGCCCTGGACGCGGAGGGTGTGGACATCCGGGGGCTGAAGCTCCCGGACGACGCCGTGCTCGCCTTCGGGTCCGAGCGCAGCGGCCTCTCGGCGGGCCTGCGCGAACGCGCCGACCAGCTGGTGTCCCTGCCGATGCGGCCGCAGGTCTCCAGCTACAACCTGGCGACGAGCGTCGGCATGGCGCTCTTCCACTGGTCGGCGGGCAGGCCCCCGGGCCTGGAGACCTGAGCCCGCCGATCCCGGCACGCGCGCGGGTCACGCGTCCTTGCGGATCTCCACCACGCGGAAGCGGTTGGCCACGAACGCGCCGTCGCACAGCGCGGCGTTCGCCGCGGGGTTGCCGCCCGAGCCGTGGAAGTCCGAGAACGCCGCCGTCTGGTTCACATAGACACCGCCGGTGAGGTTCAGGGACAGCTGGGCGCACTCCTCCAGGCAGGCTTCCTCGACGGCCGCGGAGACCTCTTCCGAGGTGGTGTACGCCCCGACGGTCATCGCTCCCTTGTCGCGCACCGTGCGGCGCAGCAGCTCCACCGCGTCCGCCGCCGAGTCGACCGCGACCGCGAAGGAGACCGGGCCGAAGCACTCGCTGAGGTAGGCCGCCTCGGCGTCCGGCTTCGCGCCGTCCAGCTTGACGATCACCGGGGTGCGCACCACGGCGTCGGGGAACTCGGGGTTGGCGACCTGCCGTGACGGCAGCGCCACTTCGCCGAGCCCGGCGGCTGCCTCCAGGCGGCCCTTCACGTCGGGGTTGACCAGCGCGCCCAGGATGCCGTTCGCCCGGGCGTCGTCGCCGAGCAGGCCGTTCACCGAAGCGGCGAGGTCGGCCACCACCTCGTCGTACGACTTGGCTCCGGCGTCCGTACGGATGCCGTCACGCGGGATGAGGAGGTTCTGCGGGGTGGTGCACATCTGGCCGCTGTAGAGCGACAGGGAGAAGGCGAGGTTGGCCAGCATGCCCTTGTAGTCGTCCGTCGAGTCGACGACGACGGTGTTGACCCCGGCCTTTTCCGTGTAGACCTGCGCCTGGCGGGCGTTGGCCTCCAGCCAGTCCCCGAAGGACGACGAGCCCGTGTAGTCGATGATCTTGATCTCGGGGCGCACCGCGAGGGTCTTGGCGATGCCCTCTCCGGGCCGCTCGGCGGCCAGACAGACCAGGCTCGGGTCGAAGCCGGCCTCCGCGAGGACCTCGCGGGCGATCCGCACGGTGAGCGCGAGCGGCAGCACCGCGCGCGGGTGGGGCTTGACCAGGACGGGGTTGCCGGTCACGAGGGAGGCGAACAGGCCCGGGTAGCCGTTCCACGTCGGGAAGGTGTTGCAGCCGATCAAGAGCGAGATGCCGCGCGCCACGGGCGTGAACCGCTTGTTCAGGGTGAGCGGGTCCCGCTTGCCCTGGGGCTTGTGCCACTCGGCGGTGTCGGGGGTGCGGGACTGTTCGACGTAGGCGTACGCGATCGCTTCCAGGCCGCGGTCCTGGGCGTGCGGGCCGCCCGCCTGGAAGGCCATCATGAAGGCCTGCCCGCTGGTGTGCATGACCGCGTGCGCCATCTCGTGCGTGCGGGCGCTGATCCGGGCCAGGATCTCCAGGCTGACCATGGCGCGCGCTTCCGCGCCCGCGTCGCGCCAGGCGCGCATTCCGGCGCGCATGGCGGGCAGCAGGGTGTCGATGTCGGGGTGGGGGTAGGTGATCCCCAACTCCGGGCCGTACGGCGAGACTTCCCCGCCGACCCAGTCGTCCGTGCCGGGCTGGCCGAGGTCGAAGCGGGTGCCCTGGAGGGCGTCGAAGGCGGCCTTGCCCTCGGGGAGGCTCAGGCTGCCGTTCTCCCCGTACGCCTTCGGGTGCTCGGGGTGCGGTGACCAGTACGCGCGCGTGCGGATCGTCTCCAGCGCCTGGTCAAGGGTGGGCCGGTGCTTGGCGATCAGCTGGTGCGCGGTGAGTTCGGCGGCCATGACAGGACCAACTCCTCGTCGGTCAGCTCTCCATCGAGCTGGCGAGTGGGCGGGAACAGTGGGCAGGGACTGGCTGACAGAGCTAGAGTAACCGAACGATCGGTCGGGACAAGAGGGTCCGCCAAACCTGTGGACAACTTTCCTCGCGGCCACCCACGGGCCCTCCGGGGCCACCCCGAAACCTCCGGCCGACGGACCGTGCGGGAGGATCGCGAACATGACAGCACTCGAGCTCAGCAGCGCCGTTGCCGTCGTCGGCACCGGAACCATGGGGCAGGGCATCGCACAGGTCGCCCTGGTGGCCGGCCACCCCGTGCGGCTGTACGACGCGGCCCCCGGCCGGGCCGATGCGGCGGCCGAGGCGATCGGTGCCCGCCTGGACCGCTCGTCGAGAAGGGCAGGCTCGGCGCCGAGGACCGCGCGGCCGCGGCCGCCGTCTGACGGCCGCCGAGAGCCTCGCCGAGCTTGCCGACTGCGCCTCGTCGTCGAGGCGGTGCTGGAGCAACTGGACGTCAAGCAGCGGCTCTTCCAGGACCTGGAGGACGTCGTCGCCGAGGACTGCCTGCTCGCCACCAACACCTCCTCCCTCTCCGTCACGGCCATCGCGGGCGCCCTGCGCGCCCCGGGCCGCTTCGTTGGGCCTGCACTTCTTCAACCCGGCGCCGCTGCTCCCCCTCGTCGAGGTCGTCAGCGGCTTCGCCACCGACGAGACGGCGGCCACGCGCGCGTACGAGACCGCGAAGGCCTGGGGCAAGACGCCGGTGCGCTGCGCGGACACCCCGGGCTTCATCGTCAACCGCGTCGCCAGGCCCTTCTACGCCGAAGCCCTGCGCCTGTACGAGGAGCGGGTCGCCGATCCGGCCACGATCGACGCGGTGCTGCGGGAGTGCGGCGGCTTCAAGATGGGCCCCTTCGAGCTGACCGACCTCATCGGCCAGGACGTCAACGAAGCGGTCACGCGCTCCGTGTGGGCGGCGTTCTCCCAGGACCCCAAGTTCACGCCCTCCCTCGCCCAGCGACGGCTCGTCGAGTCACGCCGCCTCGGCCGGAAGTCGGGCCAGGGCTGGTACGCGTACGGGGACGACGCCCCGCGCGCGGAGCCGCACACCGCAGGGCCCGAGCGGGCCCCGGAGTCCGTCACCGTCCACGGGGACCTCGCGTCGGCGGAGGCCCTGCTCGACCTCATGCGAGAGGCCGGTATCCGGGTCGGGCGCACCGAGGGCGCCGCGCACCACCCCGGGTCCATCGAGCTGCCCAGCGGCGTCCGCCTGGAGCAGGCCGACGGGATGTCCCCCGACGCCGCGGCGGAGCCCACGATCCACTTCGACCTGGCCCTGGACTACCGTGCCGCGACCCGCCTCGCCCTCGCCCCCTCCGGCAGGGTGGGCGAACCGGCCCTCAAGGAGGCGGTCGGTCTCTTCCAGGCGCTCGGCAAGAAGGTCAGCGTCATCGGCCCCGCTCCGGGGATGATCGTCGCCCGTACCGTGTGGATGCTCGTCGACTTCGCATGGGATGCCGTGGGGCGCGAGGTGGCGGACGCCGAGGACGTCGACACCGCCATGCGCCTGGGCGTCAACTACCCGCTCGGGCCGGTCGCATGGGGCCGCCGCCTCACCACGTACCGCGTCGTCGAGGCGCTGGACCTCCTGCACGACGAGTACCCCACCGGGCGTTACGCGCCCTCCCAGGCACTGCGGCGAGAGGCCGTGCGAGAGGAGTACTCATGACCACCGCCCGGCGGGACACGTACACGCCCGAGACGCTGCTGAGCGTCGCCGTCCGGGTCTTCAACGAGCGCGGCTACGACGGCACCTCCATGGAGCACCTCTCCAAGGCGGCCGGCATCTCCAAGTCGTCGATCTACCACCACGTGACGGGCAAGGAGGAGCTGCTGCGCCGCGCGGTGAGCCGGGCGATCGACGGCCTCTTCGGAATCCTGGCCGAGGAGCACGCGCGCGTGGGCAGCGCCGTCGAGCGCCTGGAGCACGTCACGCGCCGCACGGTGGAGGTCCTGGTCGCCGAGCTGCCCTACGTGACGCTGCTGCTGCGGGTGCGGGGCAACACGGACACCGAGCGGTGGGCCCTGGAGCGGCGCAGGGAGTTCGACCAGCAGGTGGCCGAGCTGCTCAAGGAGGCCGTCGCCGACGGCGATCTGCGCTCCGACGTCGAGCTGCGCCTCGCCACCCGGCTGCTCTTCGGGATGATCAACTCCATCGTGGAGTGGTACCGCCCGGAGAGCCGGGGCGCGGCCAACGGGTCGCAGATCGCCGACGCCGTCGTGCAACTGGCGTTCGCGGGGCTGCGCACCGACCGCTGAGCGGCGGGGTTCAGCGCTCCGGCTCGGCGACGCTCTCAGTGCTCGCCGAGCTCTCCAGGGCGTCCTCCTCGAAGACCAGCAACGTACGCGTGCTGAGGACTTCGGGGATGGACTGCAGCCGGGTGAGCACCAGCTCCCGCAGGGCGCGGTTGTCCGGCGTGTGGACCAGGAGCAGCACGTCGAAGTCGCCGCTGACCAAGGCGATGTGGGAAGCGCCGGGCAGTGCGCGCAGTTGGTCGCGCACCGTGCGCCAGCTGTTCTGGACGATCTTGAGCGTGATGTACGCGGACGCGCCCTGCCCGGCGCGCTCGTGGTTGATCCGCGCCCCGAAACCCCGGATGACGCCGTCGTCGATCAGACGGTTGATGCGCGCGTACGCGTTGGCGCGGGACACATGGACCCGCTCGGCCACGGAACGTATCGAGGCGCGACCGTCCGCATGCAGGATCTGGAGGATGTCGCGGTCGATGGCGTCCAACGGGCGGGGTTCCGGGAGCCGGGGTTCCGGAGGTCTGGGTTCCGGTATCCGGGGCCCCGGTCGACCGGTCGCTCGGGGCTCCGACGGGTCGTCGCCCGGCTGGTCGGCCATTCGTTCAGATGCCATGTCCCCCCGCCTCCCTACCATGGACGTACTGCATCCATCCCAGGCTGTGGAGAACCGTTTGTCCACAGCCTGGAGGTGCCTGTAGCCAAAATGTGCCGACGACCGAACAATCGGTAGGTGAGGCGCCTCACATCGCTGCGTCTCTTTTGCCGCTCCCAAGAGGAGTCCGCTTCCCCCAGGAGGTGCCGTGATGACGGTCATGGAGCAGCGGGGCGCCTACCGGCCCGCACCGCCCCCCGCTTGGCAGCCCAGGACCGACCCCGCGCCGCTGCTGCCGGACGCGGAGCCGTACCGCGTCCTCGGCACCGAAACCGCCGGGAAGGCCGACCCGGGACTCCTGCGCCGCCTCTACGCCGAGCTGGTGCGGGGCCGCCGATACAACACGCAGGCGACCGCGCTGACCAAGCAGGGCAGGCTCGCGGTCTACCCCTCCAGCACCGGGCAGGAGGCCTGCGAGGTCGCCGCCGCGCTGGCCCTGAAGGAGCGGGACTGGCTCTTTCCCAGCTACCGCGACACCCTCGCCGTGGTCGCCCGCGGTCTGGACCCCGTGAGCGCCCTGACGCTGCTGCGCGGCGACTGGCACACCGGGTACGACCCGCGGGAGCACCGCATCGCGCCGCTGTGCACCCCGCTGGCCACGCAGCTCCCGCACGCCGTGGGCCTCGCGCACGCCGCCCGGCTCAAGGGCGACGACGTGGTCGCGCTCGCCATGGTCGGGGACGGCGGCACCAGCGAGGGCGACTTCCACGAGGCGCTGAACTTCGCCGCCGTGTGGCAGGCCCCCGTGGTCTTCCTCGTGCAGAACAACGGCTTCGCGATCTCCGTGCCGCTCGCCAAGCAGACCGCGGCCCCTTCCCTCGCCCACAAGGCCGTCGGATACGGCATGCCGGGCCGCCTGGTGGACGGCAACGACGCGGTGGCGATGCACGAGGTCCTCAGCGAAGCGGTCGCCCGCGCGCGTGAGGGCGGCGGCCCGACGCTCGTGGAGGCGGTCACCTACCGCATGGAAGCCCACACCAACGCCGACGACGCCACGCGCTACCGCCCCGACGCCGAGGTCGACGCCTGGCGCGACCACGACCCGATCCTGCTCCTGGAGCGGGAGTTGACGGAGCGCGGACTGCTGGACGACGACATCAGGCGGCAAGCGGCCGAGGACGCCGAGACCATGGCCGCCGACCTGCGTGAACGCATGAACCAGGACCCCCTGCTCGACCCCATGGACCTCTTCACGCACGTGTACACCGAGCAGACCTCGCAACTGCGGGAGCAGGCGGCGCAGCTGCGCGCGGAGCTGGAAGTGGCCTCGGAAGAGGCGGACGCATCGGAGGGCAGGACGCGATGACCACGGTCGCGGCGAAGCCGGCCACCAAACCGGCCACCATGGCGCAGGCGCTCGGACGGGCGCTGCGCGACTCCATGGCGGAAGACCCCTCCGTCCACGTCCTCGGGGAGGACGTCGGAGCGCTCGGCGGTGTCTTCCGGGTCACCGACGGGCTCGCCAGGGAGTTCGGCGAGGACCGCTGCACGGACACGCCGCTGGCCGAGGCGGGCATCCTCGGCACGGCGGTCGGCATGGCGATGTACGGCCTGCGGCCCGTCGTCGAGATGCAGTTCGACGCTTTCGCCTACCCCGCCTTCGAACAGCTGATCTCGCACGTGGCGCGGATGCGCAACCGCACCAAGGGCGCGATGCCGATGCCCATCACCGTGCGCGTCCCCTACGGCGGCGGGATCGGCGGCGTCGAACACCACAGCGACTCCTCCGAGGCGTACTACATGGCGACTCCGGGGCTCCATGTCGTCACGCCCGCCACGGTCGCCGACGCCTACGGCCTGCTGCGGGCCTCCATCGCCTCCGACGACCCGGTCGTCTTCCTGGAACCGAAGCGGCTGTACTGGTCCAAGGCCGACTGGAACCCGGACGCCCCCCAGTCCGTTGAACCGATCGGACGCGCGGTGGTACGCCGCTCCGGGCGCAGCGCCACGCTCATCACGTACGGCCCGTCCGTGCCGGTCTGCCTGGAGGCCGCCGCGGCCCCCGCGCCGAGGGCTGGGACCTCGAAGTGGTCGACCTGCGCTCGCTGGTGCCTTTCGACGACGAGACGGTCACCGCGTCCGTACGACGCACGGGGCGTGCGGTCGTCGTGCACGAGTCGGGTGGCTTCGGGGGCCCGGGCGGAGAGATAGCGGCGCGGGTCAGCGAGCGGTGCTTCCATCACCTGGAGGCGCCGGTGCTGCGGGTCGCCGGGTTCGACATCCCGTATCCGCCGCCGATGCTGGAGAAGCACCACCTGCCGGGCGTGGACCGGATTCTGGACGCGGTCGCGCGGCTGCAGTGGGAGGCGGAGAACTGATGGCGCCTGCTTTTGATGTGAACAGTCTGGAGTTCAAGCTGCCCGACCTCGGTGAAGGACTGACCGAGGCCGAGATCGTCCGCTGGCTCGTCCAGGTCGGGGACGTCGTCGCCGTGGACCAGCCGGTCGTCGAGGTCGAGACGGCCAAGGCGATGGTCGAGGTGCCCTGCCCCTACGGAGGGGTGGTCACCGCCCGCTTCGGCGAGGAGGGCACCGAACTGCCGGTGGGCTCGCCGCTGTTGACGGTGGCCGTGGGCGCCCCGGCCGAGACGCGCGCCCCTGAGGAGCCTGCCGAGCGCGCGCTCCAGGCGGCGATGGAGTCTTCCGGCAACGTCCTGGTGGGGTACGGAACCGGGGCCGCCCCCGCCCGCCGCAGGAGGGTCCGGCCCACGCGGGCCACCTCGCCGGCGCCCGCGGCAGCTTCCGTGGGCCGCGGTTCGCGGAGGCCTCCCGCGCGCGGGGACGGACCCGTTCCGGTGATCTCCCCCCTCGTGCGGAAGCTGGCGCGGGAGCACGGGGTGGAGCTGCGCGCGCTGACGGGTTCGGGCCCGGACGGTCTGATCATGCGGGCCGATGTCGAGGCCGCCATCGAAGCGGTGGCCAGAGCAGCGTCCGCGGCGGCCGCTGGGGTGGCCGCCGAAGTGCGCGAGGGTGTGGCTCTCAAGGCCGCGGTCCATGAGGACGACGAGCCGATCCGCGCGGACAGGGCCGCAGCGCGCCGCCAGGTCGAGGCGGGGCAGGAACCCACGCGCGCGGGCGCCGAGACCCGGCACCCGCTGACCGGCATTCGGGGCCTCGTCGCGGACAAGATGGCCCGCAGCCGGCGCGAGATACCGGAGGCCACCTGTTGGGTCGACGCCGACGCGACGGAGCTGCTGGCGGTCCGCGCCGCGATGAACGGCGCGACGCATACCGCGGTGAGTGGCGGGGCGACGGAACGGGACGGCCAGAAGGTGTCGCTGCTCGCGCTGTTCGCACGCATCACCGTGGCCGCGCTGGACCGGTTCCCTGAACTCAACTCCAGCGTGGACATGGAGGCGCGCGAGGTGCGCCGGTTCGCCGACGTCCACCTCGGGTTCGCCGCGCAGACCGACCGGGGCCTGGTCGTCCCTGTCGTACGGCACGCGCAGGCGAGGACGACCGCGTCGATCAACGCGGAGCTGATCCGGCTCACGGAGGCGGGGCGCTCCGGGACGCTGACCCCCGGCGAGCTGACCGGGGGGACGTTCACGCTGAACAACTACGGCGTGTTCGGGGTGGACGGCTCCACGCCGATCATCAACCACCCCGAGGCGGCCATGCTCGGCGTCGGCCGCATCGTGCCCAAGCCGTGGGTGCACCAGGGGGAGTTGGCGGTGCGCCATGTGGTGCAGCTGTCGCTCACCTTCGACCACCGGGTGTGCGACGGAGGCACGGCGGGCGGCTTCCTGCGGTACGTGGCGGACTGCGTCGAACAGCCGGCGGTGCTGCTGCGGTCGGTGTGAGGGGGAGAGGGAGCGCCGGGCGTGACGGGGTGAACGGGAGTGACCGGAGCGACGTGACCTAACTCCCTTGCCGGAGGGGACCTTCGCAGGGGTGGCAATGATCCTCCGTATGCCCATACTCGGGGGGTGACCGCGAATGAGGGTGTCCCCTACGACGCCGTGGTGCTCGCCGGTGGCGGTGCCGCGCGGCTCGGCGGCGCCGACAAACCCGGCGTGCGCGTGGGCGGCCGGGCGCTGATCGACCGGGTCCTGGCCGCCTGTTCCGGCGCCGGGGCCACCGTCGTCGTGGCCGCCGCCGAGGCCGACCGCACGGCCCGTGGTGTGGGCGCGCGAGGAGCCGCCGGGCGGCGGGCCGCTGGCCGCGCTCGACGCGGGGCTGCGGCATACGACCGCGGAGCTGGTGGTGGTGGTCTCCGCCGACCTGCCGTTCCTCGGCGAGCGGACGGTACGTCGCCTGCTCGCCGCTCTGCGGGACAGCGGCGCGGACGGGGCGGTCCTCACGGACCCCGGTGGCCGTGACCAGCCGCTCGTCGCCGCCTACCGGAGCGCTTCACTGCGGCGTGAGATCCGTGAGATCCGTGCGCTCCACGAGAGCAGTGCCCCCGGCGAGGCCACGCGGCACGGTTCCGGACTCGCCGGGCGCCCTCTGCGGCTGCTCACCGGGCGGCTCGATCTGACCAGGGTCGATGACCCCGTGGCGGCCTTCGACTGCGACACCTGGGACGACATCGCCGCCGCACGGGCGCGCATCAGGGAGCATGGGCACGTGTTGGACGAATGGATTTCCGCAGTCAAGGAAGAACTGGGCATCGAACTCGACGTCGATACCGGCACCCTCCTCGACCTCGCACGCGACGCCGCGCACGGTGTGGCCAGGCCCGCGGCACCGCTGACCACCTTCCTCGTCGGCTACGCGGCGGCGCAGCGCCGCACGGGGCGGGGCTGCGGACGGGGCCGAAGCGGTCGCCGAGGAGGCGCTGCAAGGCCGCGGCGCTCGCGGCCCGCTGGGCGGACGAGGACCGTCAGGACCCGATGCCGGGCGCGGCACAAGCCGAGGCAGTCACCGGCGCACACCCCCAGCCCGCAAACGGGCCGCTCCCGAGGCGCTGCCCCACGCCGCCCCCGGTGCCACTTCCGATGCCACCCCCGACGCCGGACCGGACGCCGGATGAGCGGGCAACCCGCGCCGGACGCCGAGCTCGACGAGGCCCTGGCCCTGGTGACGAGTACCGGGACAGCCGCGGCCACGGCCCCGTCCCGCGTACGGCGCCCCCGGCCGCACCGACCCGCAGGCCCACACCCTGGACCCACGGCGGGCCTCCCGCCGACCAGCCGGACCACAGCAACGAGG
>RBWT01000208.1 GCA_004010275.1 Streptomyces huasconensis | reverse complement strand
CCCGCCACCCCCGACCCCGTGAAGGCCCTCATGCACCGCCACCGCGAACTGTGTGAGCGGGCGGTCGACCCTTTGGAGATCGCGGCGGGGCTGGAGGCGCACGGCGTGACCGACCGGGCCGCCGCGCAATACCGGCACCGGGACGTGTTCGCCCTGGCCGAGGAGATGTACGCGCGCGTGCCGCACGGCGACGACGACAGCGACGACGGGCCGCACCCTGGCACCGCGGGGCGCGCGTACGCCGTGCCTGAAGTGGCGGCGCGGTGGGCTCTGTTCGTGTTGCTGCCCGGTGCCGTGTGTGCGGCGGTTGTGGCTGGGCTGGGGGTGGTCTCCGGGGGCGCGCGGTTCGTGGTGGTGCTTGGTGGGGTGGTCGCCGTGGCTGTGGCGTTGTGGGTCGCCCTGCGGGAGGGGCCGTTGCGCGTCGCCCGCCGCACGGCGCCCGCCACGCGCGCGTGGGTGTGCTTGCTCCTCGCGTACGCACTGCTCGGCGACGCGCTGCTGACCAGCGCCCTCGCGGGCGGGCCCGACGAGGCGGGTGAACTCTGGCGGCCCGCCACCGCCGCGCTCCTCGCCCTTGCCTTCGCCGTCGTGCCCGCGGCCTGGTGCGCCCACCTCTTCGCCGTACGGGCCGGGGCACGGCTGCGGACCAGCCCAGGCCTCGACGAGTTCGCCGCCTCCGCGCGGCCGTTGCTGCTCGGCGTGGTCACGCTGTTCCTCGCCGCGCTCGGGGCCCTGCTCGCGGCGGCACACGCGCTGCTCGGCGCGGCTCCCGACGGCACCTCGGCCCTCACCGGAGCCTGGGCGCTCGGCGCCCTGCTGCTGCTCGCCCGGCTCCTCGGCGTCTACGGCTTCACCCGTGCGCCCGCCCTGCTCCTCGCCGCCGCGGGCGCCTGCGAAGTGACGGCCCTGTGCCTGGTCTTCGCGGGGCGCCTGCCGGGATGCGAGGCGGCGGCGGTACCCGTGACGGCCGCCGTCGACGCCTTCGGACCGGGCGCCGTGCCCACCGCCGTGTGCGGGGCCGCCGCCCTCGTCCTCCTGATCCACGCGGCCAGGACCCTCGCCCTGGCCTCCGCCCCACGCCCGCCCCGGTGACGCGCCATGAGCCGCCCGCCCCAGACCCACCAGACCACTCTCCCGCGGCCGACACCGCGGGCCGAATCCCGTGACCCACGGCGACATCTCGAAGGAGAACACCAGATGACCACCCGCAGCCGCCTCCGCCTCCGAGCGGCCACTTCAGGAGGCGCCCGATGAGGGTGCTGCTGATCGGAGCCAACGGATACCTCGGCCGGTTCGTAGCCGACCGGCTGCTCGCCGACCCCGCGGTGCAGCTCACCGCACTCGGCCGCGGCGACGACTCGGACGTACGGTTCGACCTCGCCAGCGGCAGCCCCGGGGCGCTCACCCGCTTCCTGGACGCCGTCCACCCGGGCGTCGTCATCAACTGCGCCGGTGCCACCCGCGGCGGCGCCCGCGAGCTGACCCGGCACAACACCGTCGCCGTCGCCACCGTCTGCGAGGCCCTGCGCCGCAGCGGCTGCGGGGCGCGCCTCGTGCAGCTGGGCTGCGGCGCCGAGTACGGACCGAGCCAGCCCGGCTCCTCCACCGCGGAGGACGCCGTGCCGCGCCCCGGCGGCCCCTACGGCGTCAGCAAGCTGGCCGCCACCGAGCTGGTCCTCGGCTCCGGGCTCGACGCCGTCGTCCTGCGGGTCTTCTCGCCCGCGGGCCCCGGCACACCCGCCGGGTCACCGCTCGGCCGCCTCGCGGAGGCCATGCGGCGCGCGATGCAGGCGGGGGACGGCGAGCTGAAACTCGGCGGCCTCGGCGTGCAGCGGGACTTCGTCGACGTACGCGATGTGGCGCGGGCCGTGCACGCCGCCTCGCTCTCCGCCGCCCAGGGCGTCGTCAACATCGGCTCGGGCCGCGCCGTACGGCTGCGGGACGCGGCCGCCGTGCTGGCCCGCGTCGCCGGGTACGGCGGCGCCCTGCACGAACTCGACCAGGTGCCGATGCGGGCGGCCATCGGCCACCCCCGCGCCGAGTCGGAGCACGGCATGCCGACCGCGTACCCCTACCCCGACGGCTGCGGCAGCTGGCAGCAGGCCGATGTGCGCACCGCGCGCGACCGGCTCGGCTGGCGGCCCCGCATCAACCTCGAGGAGTCACTCGCCGACATCTGGATGGAGGCGGCATGCCGCATCTGACCAGGACCACGCGCGGTGCCGCGAGCACCGAGGTGCGCATCGGCTTCGGCGTCCCGGGCTTCGCCCACCCCCTCGTCGCCCCCGTCGAGTGGGCCGAACTCGCCCGCCCGGGCACCCCTTTGAAATGGGTTGTCCTGAATGTCGCGAACGGCCCGGGGGAGCGGCCCGACCCGCACTGCCTGGAGGCGGCGGGCCGGCTGCGGAACGCGGGCGTCCGCGTCCTCGGCCACCTCGACACGATGTACGGCGCCCGGCCCTTCGGGGAGCTGGTCTCCGACGCGCACCGCTACCTCGACTGGTACCTGGTCGACGGCTTCCGGCTGGACCGCTGCCCGAGCGGGCGGGCGGCGCTCCCGGAGGTGGACAGGACCGTCACCACCCTGCGCGCGCTCGTCGACGGCGCGTACATCGTGCTCGGGCACGGGACGCACCCGCACCCCGGATACGCCGAGACGGGCGACGAGTTGGTGACCTTCGCGGGCCCGTGGAGCGACTACCGCTGGTCGCAGGTGGCGGAGTGGACCGCCGAGCATCCGCCCGAGCGCTTCTGTCACCTCGTGCACGGCGTGCCGCGCGGACATCTGGACGAGGCGCTGCGCATCGCCCGCTGGCAGGGCGCCTCGACGATCTACTTCACCGACCGCGTGGACGGGGCCGGGGCGGGCGACCCCTGGGAGTCCATGCCCGGCTACTGGGACGACATCGTCTCGCGGGTCGGAACAGGTGTCTCGGAATGAAGAAGGGCGTGGCAGTGTTACGCAGAGAACAACCGTACGTAGGAACCGACCAACGGAGTCCCCGTGTCGCTGCCACCCCTGGTCGAGCCCGCATCTGAGCTCACCGTCGACGAGGTCCGCCGGTACTCCCGCCACCTGATCATCCCGGATGTCGGGATGGACGGGCAGAAGCGGCTGAAGAACGCCAAGGTGCTCTGTGTGGGCGCCGGAGGCCTCGGGTCGCCGGCGCTGATGTACCTCGCCGCGGCCGGTGTCGGCACGCTCGGCATCGTGGAGTTCGACGAGGTCGACGAGTCCAACCTCCAGCGGCAGATCATCCACAGCCAGGCGGACATCGGCCGCTCGAAAGCGGAGTCCGCGAAGGACTCGGTCCTCGGCATCAACCCGTACGTGAACGTGATCCTCCACGAAGAGCGGCTCGAGGCCGACAACGTGATGGACATCTTCAGCCAGTACGACCTGATCGTCGACGGCACGGACAACTTCGCGACGCGCTACCTGGTCAACGACGCCTGCGTGCTCCTGAACAAGCCGTACGTCTGGGGTTCGATCTACCGCTTCGACGGCCAGGCCTCCGTCTTCTGGTCCGAGCACGGTCCCTGCTACCGCTGCCTCTACCCGGAGCCGCCGCCGCCCGGCATGGTTCCCTCCTGCGCCGAGGGCGGCGTGCTCGGCGTGCTCTGCGCGTCGATCGGCTCCATCCAGGTCACCGAGGCGATCAAGGTCCTCACGGGCACGGGTGAGCCGCTGGTCGGCCGCCTGATGATCTACGACGCCCTGGAGATGCAGTACCGCCAGGTCAAGGTCCGCAAGGACCCCGACTGCGCGGTCTGCGGCGAGAACCCCACCGTCACCGAACTCATCGACTACGAAGCCTTCTGCGGCGTCGTGTCCGAAGAGGCCCAGGAGGCGGCGGCCGGTTCGACGATCACTCCCAAGCAGCTCAAGGAGTGGATCGACGACGGCGAGAACATCGAAATCATCGATGTCCGCGAGATCAACGAATACGAGATCGTCTCGATCCCCGGCGCCAAGCTGATCCCGAAGAACGAGTTCCTCATGGGCACCGCCCTGGAGAGCCTCCCGCAGGACAAGAAGATCGTCTTGCACTGCAAGACGGGTGTCCGCAGTGCGGAAGTCCTCGCCGTCCTGAAGTCGGCGGGCTTCTCCGACGCGGTCCACGTCGGCGGCGGCGTGATCGGCTGGGTCCACCAGATCGAGCCCGAGAAGCCGGTCTACTAGGCGTCGGAGCGGCCTCGGAGCGGCTTCAGGCGGGCCTCGAAGCGGCTTCAGGGCGACCTCCGAGCGGCCGCACAGCGGCAAAGGGCCCCGCACCAAATGGTGCGGGGCTCTTCCGTTTCAGTGCCGGCGGTCAGGACTCGCAGACCTTGCCATCCTTGGGGACCTCGCCCTTCAGCAGGTAGTCGTCGACGGTGTCGTCGACACAGTCGCTGCCGTTGCCGTACGCCCCGTGGCCCTCGCCCTTCCACGTCATGTGGATGCCCACGCCCTTGCCCAGCTCGTCGGCCATCTTGCGGGCACCCTCGTAGGGGGTGGCCGGGTCGCCGGTGTTGCCGATGACCAGGATCGGGGCGGCGCCCGGCGCGCTGACCTCGGGGGAGTCGTGCTGTCCGGCGACCGGCCAGTCGTAGCACCAGCCTGCCGTGTCCCAGCCGAGGAACCCTCCGAAGACCGGCGAGATCTCCCGGAACCGGTCCAGGCGCTTCTTGGCCTCCTCGGGAGTGGAGCGCGCCTTGGTGTCCAGGCAGGAGATCGCCCGCTGCGCGTGGCTCTGCGTGCTGTAACGCCCGGACGGGTCGCGTTCGTTGTACGCGTCGGCGAGCCGGAGCAGCGCCGTGCCGTCGCCCTTCTCGGCGTCGGCGAGGGCGCTGGTCAGCATGGGCCAGGTCTCCTTGCTGTACAGGGTGACCAGGACGCCCGTGCTCGCCAGGGACTCCGTCAGCTTCCGGTCGCCCGAGGTGCGCATCGGCTCGGCATCGAGGCGCTCGAACAGCTTCGCGACCTTCTTGGTGCCGGCCTTCGGGTCCTGGCCGCGGGAGGTGAAGTAGTTGTCGAGGGCGCGCTGGAAGCCCCGCGCCTGGTTCTCCGCGTGGCCGACGGAGTCCGCACTGGGGTCGACGACCGCGTCCATGGCGAGGCGGCCGACGCGCTTGGGGAACAGGTGGGCGTACGTCCCGCCGAGTTCCGTGCCGTACGAGATGCCCATGTAGTGCAGCTTGTCGTCGCCCAGGACCTGGCGCATCAGGTCCATGTCGCGGGCCGCGTCGGCGGTCGAGATGTGACCGATGAGCTTCTTCGCGCCGCGCGCGCAGCCCGCGCCGAAGTCGGCGGCGTCCTTGAAGTACGCCTTCTCCTCGGCCGGGGTGTCCGGCGTGAGGTCGACCTTCTCCTCGGCGGCCTGGGTGGTCTTGTCGTCGCGGCAGCGCACGCCCTCGCTGGCCCCGACGCCCCGCGGGTCGAAGCTCACCAAGTCGTACCGCTCGCGCAGCGAGCCGTACATGTCGGCGAAGGAGGGCAGGCCGGAGACACCGGAGCCGCCGGGCCCGCCGAAGTTGAAGACCAGGGAGCCGATGCGGTCGCCTTTGCCGGTGGACTTGGCGCGGATCAGGGCGAGGCCGATGGTCTCGCCGCTCGGCTTCGCATAGTCCAACGGGACCTTGAGTGTGGCGCACTGCCACTCGGAGCCCGGGGCGGAGCCGCCCTCGGGGGCCTCGCAGCGGCCCCAGTCCAGCTTCTGGGAGGCGAGACCCTTCCCGCCGCCCTTCGCGTCCCCCTTGCCGCCCTGGCCGTCGCTCTTGCCGTCGTCGGACGAACCGCCGCAGCCCACGGCGAGCCCGGCCATCAGCACCCCTGCGGCGGCCAGTGCCGCGGATCGTACGTAACGCTGCATGAAGGCGCTTCCCCCCTTGGAAGACAGTCCAGCCATAGTAGGCGCAGCCACTGACAGTGACGTGGAGGGGTTTCGGCGGGGACGTGCAGGGGGTTCCGGCCGGGACGTGGGTGGCTTCCGGCCGGGACTTGGGTGGTTTCGGCGAGGTCAGGAGCAGACCGTGCCCGCCTTCGGGACCTTGCCGTCGAGGAGGTAGCCGTCCACCGCCTCGCGCACGCAGGTGTTCTTGCTGTCGTAGGCCCCATGCCCCTCGCCCTTGTACGTCAGCTCGACGCCGACGCCCTTGCCCAGCGCCCGCGCCATCTTGCGCGCGCCCTCGTACGGCGTGGCCGGGTCGCCGGTGTTGCCGATGACGACGATGGGCGGCGCGCCCGGGGCGCTGACGTCCGGGTGGTCGGCCTGGCCCTCGACCGGCCAGTCGGTGCAGCCGACCATGCCCCACGCCAGGTACTCGCCGAAGAGCGGCGAGGCCTCGCGGAAGGCGGGCAGCTTCTTCTCCACGTCCTGCCGGGAGTAACGCGCCTTGTCGTCGGCGCAGTTGATGGAGACGTTGGCGGCCTGGATGTTGCTGTACTCGCCGTCCTCGGTGCGCCCGTTCATCGAGTCGGAGAGGAGCATGAGGATCTTGCCGTCCCCGTCGTAGGCCTCTTCGAGACCTTGGGTGAGGTAGGGCCAGAAGTCCTTGGAGTACAGGGACTGCACGATGCCGTTGGTGGCGGCGGTCTGGGTCAGCTCACGCGGCGGCAGGCCCGGGATCGGCTTGGTGTCCAGGTCCTTCAGGAGTTTGGCGATCCTGTCCTTGACGTCCTGCTCGGTGTCGCCGACGGGACAGTCCGCCTCCTGTGAGGTGCAGTCCTTCGCGAAGTTGTCGAGCGCGAGCTGGAAGCCCTTGGCCTGGCCGAGCGAGCCCTGTTCGGCGGTCTGGACGGGGTCCACGACGGCGTCGAACACGGCCCGGCCCACCCGCTGGGGGAACAAGTGCGCGTAGACGCCGCCGAGTTCGGTGCCGTACGAGACGCCGAAGTAGTGCAGCTTGTCGTCGCCGAGGACCTGGCGCAGCAGCTCCATGTCACGGGCCGCGTCGGTGGTGCGGACGTGGGGGAGGGTCCGGCCGGAGTTCTTCTCGCAGGCGCCGTTGAACTCCTTGACGTTGTCGAGCAGCTTCTTCGTCTCGGCGTCGTCGTCGGGCGTGGAGTCCTCCTGGAAGTACGCGTCCAGCTGCTCGGCGTCCTCGCACTCGATCCCCGCGCTGCGGCCGACGCCGCGCGGGTCGAAGCTCACCAGGTCGTAGCGGGTGCGGAGCTTGGCGTAGTCCGGGGCGAAGGCCGGCAGCGTGGTGACGCCGGAGCCGCCGGGTCCGCCGAAGTTGAAGACGAGGGACCCGATGCGCTTCCCCTTGTCGCCGCTCGCGGCGGCCCTGATCAACGCGATGCCGATCGTGTCGCCCTGCGGCTTCGCCCAGTCGAGGGGCGCCTTCATGGTGGCGCACTGCCACTCGGAGCCGCCGGGCAGCGGGGAGGGGGCCTCGCCGCCGCCCTGGGAGTCGGTGGGCGCGGGGCACTCCTTCCAGCTCAGCTTCTGAGCCGACAGGTCATCGTCCTTGGCGGCCCTGGAGCCCTTGGAGTCGCCGCCGCCGCACGCGGCGAGCGTGGCGGACACGAGCAGGGCGGCGGCGGCCAGGGCGGCGGCGCGTGGCGGGGACTGTGAGGGCATGTGCCCCATCCTGACCGGGGTCCTGACGGAGCGCTCGGGGCGCGGGCCGTGCGGGTGAGCCGCGCGCCGCCGAAGCGGCACGGGCGGGCCCGGCGGAGCGCTAAAGCAGCCCCTTCCTTGTGAGGTGGTTGAAGAACAGCCACCCCGGGAGCACCGGAAGCCACAGCGTCAGCAGCCGGTAGAGCAGCACAGCGGGCGCCGCCACGTCCTTCGGGACGCCGACCGCGATCAGACCGACGGTCAGCGTCGCCTCGACGGCGCCCACACCACCGGGCGTCGGTGCCGCCGATCCCAGCGCGTTGCCCGCGAGGAAGACCACCGCGACACTCGCCAGGCTCAGCGAGGTCATCTCCTTATTGCCGAAGGCCCGCACCGAGGCGTCCAGGCAGAGCACGAACATGAGGGTCAGCAGCAGCATGCCGCCGATGCCGGTGAGCAGCTTCTGAGGCCGCTGCAGCACGTCCAGCATGCGCGGCACGACACCCGCGAAAAGTGACCGCACGCGCGTGACGACGAATTTCCGCAGGAACGGGATGGCCGTCACCACGAGGACGAGCACCGCGACCGACAGGAGGCCGGCGATGACCGTGCGGGAGGGCGTGAACGACGGCGTCTTCTCCGTCCCCGTCAGGTAGCCGAAGACGAGCAGCAGCAGGATGTGCGAGCCGAGCCCGAAGAGCTGCGAGGCCCCGACGCTCGCCACCGCGAGCCCCGAGCGCACCCCGGACCGCTGGAGGAAGCGCGTGTTCAGCGCGACACCGCCGACCGCGGCGGGCGCCACGATCTTCACGAACGACCCGGCGACCTGCGCGGCCACCGTCCGCAGGAACGGCACCCGCTCCGGTACGAAGCCCAGCAGGCTCATCGCCGCCGCGAAGTAGCTCAGCGCGGAGAAGCCCACGGCGGCCGCCACCCAGCCCCACTCCGCCTCCTGGAAGAGCGTGCCGAATTCGACGTGCGTGAGCTGCGACAGCAGGAAGTAGGCGCCGATGGCCCCGGCGATGAAACTGATCAGCGTGCGGGGCCTGATCCGCTCCAGCTGCGCCGGCTCGACCGGTGCCGTCGGGCGGATGAGCAGCACCTGGTGGCGGATCTGGGTGAGCAGATCCTCCTCACGGGCCTGCTCCAGGGCGTCGTCTATGGCCTGCTTCTCGGCCTGCTGCTCCTGCTTGGCCGCCTGCTTCTCCTGCCGGGCGGCCTGCTTGTCCGTACGGGGCTCCGCGGGCAGCTCGGCGCGTACGGCCTGCCGGGCCCTGCGGGAGGCCTCCAGGACCGCCTCGCGCTCGCGCTGTGAGCGTTCCCGCGCCAGCTTGCGCAGCGTGCCGCGCGTGGACCGGGTGAGGGCGATCGGCTGGAGCAGCGGCAGACAGTCGGCCACCGCGTCGGGTCCGATGATCTCGACGGCGGCGGCGACCGCGCGCTCGGCGCCCACGCGCAGTCCGAGCGTGGTCAGGAGCTGGGCGATGTCCATCCGCAGGACGAGGTCGCCCGCGGCGATCTCACCGCCGCGCAGGTCCGTGAGGATCACGGTGCCGGAACGATCCACCAGGACGGCGTCGCCCGCGAGCCTGCGGTGCGCGATCCGGCGGGACTGGAGGGCCCGTACCTGCCGCCAGGTGTCGCGCAGCAGATCGTCGGTGATGACGTCGTCCGGCAGGGAGTCCAGGGAGCGGCCGCCGGTGTGCTCGTAGACGAGCATCACCGCGTCGGGGCCGAGTTCGGAGGTGGCGATCAGCTTCGGCGCGTTGGCCCCGGCGGCGATCGCCGCGTACGCGAGCAGGGCCTCCTGCTCCAGGGCCTGACGCAGTGACTGGAGGCTGCGCCGCTGGGTGATGCCGCGCAGCGTCATCCGGCGCCAGACGCGGTAGAAGAAGCCCTGCGCCTGCTGTTCGCGGTCGATGACCGTGACGTCCAGGGGCGGGCCGTCCTCCAGGGTGACGAAGTACCGGCGTCCGCGGTCGCCGTGCTCGCTGTCCGGGGACTCCTCGCGGGAGGCGTTCACGGGGCGGAAGCCGACGTGGCGCAGGCCCGCGAGGAGCGTCTGTCCGGTGGGCCGTACGTTCGGCGAGCCGACGGCGTAGAGGGTGCCGTACGCCACGGTCCACCCGATGAGCACCGTCAGGAGGATCGAGAACGGCGTCGTGTAGCCGGTGACCAGCATCGTGAAGGCGTCGAGCAGCAGCACCACGAAGAGCACCAGGCGCCAGCGCGGTCTGCGGGACATGCCGACGGCCGTCATGTACGCGATGACGGGCGCGAGGTAGCCGTGCACCGGATCGGTGAACGCGTGGAGGTCCGCGGGGGACGGCTTGGTCAGCGCGTCCTGGATGGAGTCGGCGGCGGCCTTGGCGACCCACAGGTCGGTGGCGAGCGTCACACCGTGCGCGAGGACGGCCGCTAGGACGCCGTCGGCGATGCGCAGCCCGTCCCGCTTGATCAGACGTTCGATCGCGAAGGCGACGGGGACGAGGAGCACCCCGATGCTGGCGACAAGCCCCGCCACCTTGATCAACAGGTCGGGCGCCTGTTCCGTGCCCTTGTCGATGTCCTGTTCGAGCCCGGAGGTCGTGCCGTGCGCGAACGCGGCGATCGCGAGGAGCACGACGATGGCGAGGACGCCGACGAGCAGCCGCATCAGGTCCGAAGGGCGGTGCACGCGCGCGGAGAGGAGCGGTTCGTCACGCTCGACCTGGTCGGTGTGGGCTCCGCCGCCCTCGTCGCGGTCGTCACAGCCGTCGCCGCCGAAGGCCCCGCCCTCGTCGCCGTTGCCGCCACCGCCACCGCTGCCGTCGTGGCCGTGGTCGCTGTCGTTCTGGGGGTTCAGGGCAGGCTCACCGGTGTCCAGGTGTGACTCGGACGCAGAGCTGCCCGCCTTCTCATCGGGGTGCACGCCCTGCCGCTCCGTCGTCTCTTCTCGATCTCGTATCACCAGTCACCGCCCGCACGATGGTGGCATGCCCGGCCGCTACAGGGAGGCAGCAGGGGGCAACGCAAGGATGCGAAGTGGTCACGAAACGACACTTCGCGCCCTGCCGGCCGCCCGACGGGACGCTCTGTGGCGGGCCGGTCACGGTGTCGGTGGGGTACGGCAGGATGGTCCGGATGAGCGAGGAGAGCGGAGAGCGGCAGGCGCCGATCGAGGCCGCGGGCGGCGCGACGCCGGAGCACGCGTCGCCGGAGTACCCCGAGTATCCCGAGTACGCAGAGCGGGTGCTCGACGTCGCGGAGATGATCCCTCCGGGGCGTGTGATGACGTACGGGGACGTCGCCGAGTGGCTGGAGGAGGGCGGCCCGCGCCAGGTGGGCCGGGTGATGGCCCTCTACGGAGGCGCCGTCCCGTGGTGGCGCGTCGTCCGCTCGGACGGGGTCCTGCTGCCGGGCCACGAACTGCGGGCCCTGGAGCGCTACCGCGAAGAGGGCACCCCCTTGCGGCAGGCTTCGCGCGCCGCCCAGGGGCACGTGCCGAAGCTCGACATGCGGCGGGCGCGGTGGGACGGCGGCGCGGGCGGCGACGCCGCGGGGGACGCGCGCCCGCAGGCTCCGGAGGCTCACACCTGACAGCTTCCGGCATCCGGCGGCGCGACGGGGGACCGGTGGCCCGTACGGGGGAAGCCACACGTCCATCGCGGCCACTGGCGTAGCGTCGACAGCACACATCCCCATCACCCCGCGGCTCCCGCGCGGCCACTTCTCCACCAGCACACCCACCAGGACCGGCGACCCACGTGAGTTCCCCCTCTTCTGCCCGGCACGTTCGGCACCCGTCGCACCACCAGGTACGACAGGGGACTCCGGGTGCCTACCGACTGGTGCGTACGCCGCCGGCCCCGTTGGAGCCCCCTCGCTTGGACGCAGGTCAGCGCGCGGTGGTTGACCACAAGGGCGGACCACTCCTCGTCCTGGCGGGTCCCGGCACCGGCAAGACGACCACCCTCGTGGAGGCCGTCGCCGAACGCGTCGCCCGTGGCGCGGACCCCGCCCGGCTGCTGGTCCTCACCTTCAGCCGCAAGGCCGCGGTCGAGCTGCGCGACCGCATGGCGCTGCGCGTAGGGGCGGCCCGCGCCCCGCAGGCCACGACGTTCCACTCCTTCTGCTACGCCCTCGTCAGGGCCCACCAGGACGCCGACCTGTTCGTCGAGCCGCTGCGGCTCCTGTCGGGTCCCGAGCAGGACGTGGCGGTACGTGAGCTGCTGGCGGGCCAGATCGACCTCGCCAAGGAAGGCCGCGGGCACGTCCGCTGGCCGGACGAACTGCGCGCCTGCCTCACCACCCGCGGCTTCGCCGACGAGGTGCGCGCGGTGCTCGCCCGCAGCCGCGAGCTGGGCCTCGGTCCGGACGCCCTGGACGCCTTCGCCCGCCGCAGCGGCCGCCCTGACTGGGGAGCGGCGGCGGCCTTCCTCGCCGAGTACCTGGACGTACTCGACCTGCAAGGAGTGCTCGACTACGCGGAACTGGTGCACCGCGCGGTCCTGCTCGCGCGCCGCCCCGAGGTCGCGCGCGCCCTGGGCGCCCAGTACGACGCCGTCTTCGTGGACGAGTACCAGGACACCGACCCGGCGCAGGTCCGGCTGCTGCACACGCTCGCCGGGGGCGGCCGGACCCTCGTCGCCTTCGGAGACCCCGACCAGTCGATCTACACCTTCCGGGGCGCCGATGTGAACGGCATCCTGGAGTTCCCGTACGACTTCCCGCGCGCGGACGGCACCCCGGCCCCGGTCGAGGTCCTGACGACGTCCCGCAGGTCCGGCGCGCAGCTGCTCGCCGCCACCCGGCTGCTCACCCGGCGCATGCCGCTGACCCGACTGCCCGCGGAGAAGGTGCGGGCCCACCGCGAGCTGACGCCGGTCCGGGACGGCGGCGGGGTCGAGGTGTACACGTATCCGACGGCCGGCACGGAGCTGGACAACATCGCGGACATCCTGCGCCGCGCGCACCTGGAGGACGGTGTCCCCTGGGGCGACATGGCGGTCCTGGTCCGCGCGGGCGCCCGCACGATCCCTGCGGTCCGCCGCAGCCTCAGCGCGGCGGGCGTCCCCCTGGAGATCGACGGCGACGACATCGCCCTGCGCCATGAGCCCGCGGTGACACCGCTGCTGACGGCGCTGCGGGTGGTGGCCATGGCGGTGATCTCGGAGTCGTCGTCTCCGGAGAGCGAGGCCGAGCCTGAGACTGAGGCCGGGGCTGAGCCCGGGCCCGGGGCCGAGACCGGGCCCGAGCCCGAGACCGAGACCAAGCCCGAGCCCGAGACCAAGCCTGGGGCCGAGATCGAGACCGAAGCCGAGGCGGAGACCGAGACCGGGGCTGAGACCGAGACCGGGCTGAGACGAGACCGAAGCCGAGCGGAGCCCGAGCCGAGGACCAACCC